>JBDIVP010000157.1:0-8170 GCA_039794325.1 Candidatus Inrsubterrania sp. | reverse complement strand
CCCGTCATAGACTTCCATCCGCGCCAGTTCATGATAATCCAGTCCGGCACGCCTGGCCCGCCTATCGTCCAGCTCAAACCCCAAAGGGCGTATCAAATGGAGTCCGAAGCCGGTATTGGCACACAACCGGATGATGTTCCCGGTGTTCGGAGGAATCTCCGGTTGATACAAAACAATATCAAGCATAAAAGGGTAAACGTCCCGATTGCCGTCACAGGATCACCGGAAAAAACTGATGTTCTCACGGTTGGGAGAACTATACCTGTCCGACTCCCTTTTGGGAAACCAGGTAGCCTGGAGGAAGTCCTCCATCCCCACAAGCCCCACTAGGGTGAACGGGGGTGGTACGAGTGGGCGGCGAGGAATCGTGGGGGCTTCTTGCGGCATCCGGACAAAGCGAATAGGATGCCACATCCAGTCTCCATTATCACAATCAGGATGGGATATGTCCGGTTCCGCCTCCCGTCGCGGCGAAATTTTTTTACATCGGGGCGACTTGTCTCAAGCTCGAATCTGGTATGAACGGGCTGTTGGCGAGGCTCGGACCTCCGGATCGCCCCTGGAATTGATCGAAGCCTTGGGGAATCTGGGAAATGTCTGTGCACAGTTGGACATGGTGGGCCAGGCCGAGGCCTGTTATCGGGAGATCCTCGAGATTCAACGGGAAGGCCAAGGGGGAAATGCCACAGGGGAAACCCTGGTGAATCTCGGCAACCTCAAGGCGGACACGGGTCAACCGGAAATGGCACGGGCATATTATTTAGAGGCGATTGACTATCTCAAACCGCTGGGAAAGGACCGGGCTTTGGGCATTCTGTACAGTAATCTGGCGCTACAGGAACTCCAGCTGCATCGGGCCGAATCGGCTGTCGAGTTCTTCCAGGAAGCCTTGACCTACCACCGAAAAGTCGGCAACGAAGACGGATTGGCCACTACTTATGGGCAGTTGGGCAAAACCTTTCTTCATATGAGGAATTTTCAGCGGGCCGAAGCCTGTTTAAATAATGCCACCGAGCATTTCATCAAGTTGGGAAATGCTCCCGGAGAGGCCGGAGCCCTTCGATTGTTGGCAAACTTGTATCGGGAGAAGGGGGAAATGACCCCGGCACTTCGGTGTCTGGAGCGGGTCATTCAAATCGATCAGGTGTTTCGACTCTCCCAATATGAGAAAGATCGGCAATGCCTGGAGGATTTGGGGCCGGTCTGAAGAAGTCTGTTTTACGAAGTGCCCTGCCAGGAGGGAGCTGCCTTTCGAGGCTTTGGGGGGCACTGGATATGGCGTTAATCTGAGGATGGTGCCATAATAGAAAAATAATTGAATGTCAATTTTCTGAAAAAGGGAATGTTCGGCCTTGCTTGAGTTCAGGAAAGGGAGGGCGCAATGAAGGTGAAAGTCGGCGATTTCATCATCGTCCAAAAATGGAAATCGTCTACGCACCCCAGTCCTCGAGCCAAGAATCTGCATCCTTCCCCGAAGGGGGAAATGTATATGTATGAAATCGAGAAGTATTGGAAAGTCGTCCGGATCGTTGATGACCGAACGATTGAGGTGGAAACGCGACGGGGTAAACGCTATCAAATCGACAAGGATAGTTTCCCCGGGCGGAAAGCCGGCTTTTGGGACAAGTTATTCCATCGAGACCGGTTTTTTTAATTGCACTGAACCGTTCTCTTTTTCCGTTGTTCCCCTCATATGTATGGCCATCGGCGCGTACGTCGTGAAAGGAACCCGGACGTTTCCGGTTTCCACGATGTCACATGCCTTTACAAGTTTGTGGTGAAGATTGGATACTCAGGACAGTTTCAGAGCAAGCCGAATGACCGGAATCAACTCACCCAGATCATGGGGTTTTTTCAATACAGCCGCGAATCCTGCTTGAAACGCCCGTTTTTTAATTTCCGGGCTTAGGCTTCCCGTAATCAGAACAAACGGGGGACAATGCCGGTGCATGGTGTCGTCCAGCGTGATTTTTAATTGGATGCCGTTCATGCGTGGCATTTGAAAATCCGTTAAGACCGCATCGTAACGGCTCATCCCAAGATGGGCAAACGCCCAATTCACATCCGAAACCCGGCCGCACAGAAACCCCTGATGTTCCAGATAGGACTGGTACAGATCCAGCAGTTGTTGGTCGTCATCAATGAGTAGAATCCGTTTCGTGTCGGATTCCATAATCCGGCCGCTTGACGGATCATGCCTGACCTCGGTCGGAGCGGTAGCGGAAGGTTGGTCAAGCATGATGGCCCTGATCAATTGCAGAAGATTGGCCCAGGATTCATACGTGATCCCGTCCATCCCTTCTCCCCCTGACTCAGCCAGTGTTTCCAATAAGGCATGGAGCACGGGCGGATAGTGATGGAAAGTCACACCGTATTCTTGGTGACGCCGGCCAAGTTCAATCAGAATGGCCCGCAGTTCTTCAGGATGATCCAGGTGCTGAACGACCGTGAACAACCCCTTGAGGAACTTGGTCTTTTGCTGAGCCAAATTTTCAGGCGGAAAAAACACTTGCAGGTCTGGAGATTTAGCAAACAACCCTTCATAAAAGCGTGTAGCCAGCCATTCGCCGCGGTTGGCCACCGAATAAAAACTTTTTCGGATGCGTGCAATGTCGGAAGAAGGAAGCCCTGATGCCATAATTTTGGTACCAGGTGCCCCTTTCGTCGAATTTGAGTAAATGAACATGTCGTCCAACTCCGCTACTTCTGTTTTAGTGGAATAGCCGAAGGCATTTTCCGGTCAATTCCTCCTGGACTATCGGCTTGTTCAGGATATCTTTGGCCCCCTTTTCGATAGCGCGTTGTAAATCCGAGTGATATTCCGTAGCCGACATGACAATCACGGGAGGGGTGGATGCCGAGTTCTCCAGGTGATCCAACATTGCAAGGCCTCCCATGACGGGCATATGGAGGTCCAGCAAAACACCGTGTACCGAATGCTGGTGGAGAAGATTCAGTCCCTCCCAGCCGTTGGTAGCGGTGAGGACCGCGTACCCTAAGGCTTTCAAGCGATCCTCAAGAAACAAGAGCACGTCCTCCTCATCATCGATGATCAGGATGCGTTTGAAATCTTTCTTCATAGCAAAAGGGGGAATCGCCTTCCGCCGTTGCCCGCTTGCCGGTTCTTCCGGTTGCCGTTCTGGTCACACGCAAGTTGATGGACATTGTTACTGATCCTTGATGACGGATATTCCCGGCTCACGATTCTCCGTGTTTGAGATTTGCCCCAATATCGAGTGGCGGGGAGTGACAACGATTTCCCCCTTCATAATGGGATGCAACATACAAAAATAGGAATACCTCCCAGGAGGAAGAGGAGGAATGATAAAAGTTGTCCGTGGTTGAACGGCACCGGTGTCAAAGGCGCACGTCCCGCCTCCCCGGCAACCCTCGTGTGTCACCGTGTGGGGAGATGATGTCGAATTCACAATATGAATAGCGCCTCCATCATGCACGATGGCCGATGCCGGCCGGTAATACGGCGCCCAATAATCCATCAAGACCTTGACCGGTGAAGGTTGAGAAGAAGCCTCCACCAAACTTCCCATCGAGAACACGACGAGGAAAATTCCCGCAAGACGAAAAAGAAGATATCTCTCCGATAATGTGATGAGGCCCATGGTTATGTCCCTCCCGCCCCGACCTGTGTTCGTAGGGCTTTCGGCGAATCGAGATCATAACTCTACCCTATCCGAGGAATTCGTAAAGATTCCATGTGAAATTTTGATTTGGCGATTAAAGAATGTATAAAGACTCATGCACCGTCTTGTGCTTAATTTGGGCGGGCATGACGGGCGGCAAGAATGGGATGCCTTCATACGCCCCGCCTTACGGCGCACCAAAGGGGCAAGATCCGTATGGGATCCGAAGGAGAAACCTCCTTATCGTTATCCGAAAAGGATGGCCGGGGGAGAATGAAAAGATAAAAGGGGGCGATTATCGGGGTATATCAGTCGTAGCGGGTAAATTCGGTGGCAAACCGATAACCGACGCCGGCATCCGTGAGAATGTATTCGGGACGGGCGGTATTTTTTTCCAATTTTTTCCTCAAAGTTCCGATAAAGACCCGTAAATATTGTGCTTGGTCGCTATAGGCCGGACCCCACACCGCCCGGAGAATCGTTCCATGGGTCAGGACTTTCCCGGCATTCTGAATCAGGTATTTCAAGAGATCGTATTCGGTGGGCGTCAACTTCACCGGTTTCTGCCGTATGCGGACTTCCCGGCGTTCGAAATCCACCTGTAAATCTCCGAATTTGAACACGGGTTCGGTCCCGTAATTGGAGGAGGAACGCCGCAAAACGGAACGGATCCTGGCCGTCAATTCATCCATGCTGAACGGTTTGGTGACATAATCGTCCGCTCCGATTTCCAGGGCTTCGATTTTTTTTCGCTCTTCTCCAATGGCGGACAGGACGATAATCGGAATTTGGTAGGTTTCGCGCAATTGACGGGTCAGTGCGATGCCGTCCATGCCCGGGAGCATCACATCCACCAGGGCCAGATCAGGTAGGCGATGGTGGATGATTTGAAGGGCTTCCTCGCCCGATTCGGCGGTCATCACCTCATACCCCTTGGCCTCGAGATTGATTTGCAGAGAACGGCGGATTTGGCGTTCGTCATCGACGGCTAAAATACGGGATCCGTGCACCATAGGAATCAATTTACTCCTTTGGGGAATCAAGAGTGATCATAGGAGGCCCTTCGGTGGCAGGCAAAATAATGTTCATGGTCACACCTCGACCGTTAAGGGATTCGGCCCAAATCCGGCCGCCATGGGCCTCGACGATACCTTTGCAGATGGCTAATCCGAGTCCCGTACCCCGGATCAGGCGAACCTGAGGGCCTTTCAGGCGGTAAAACCGATCGAAAATTTTAGTGAGATCTTCCTTTGGGATACCTTCTCCGTCGTTGGAGACACGCACCTCAAGTTGGTTGGGGGACATGATCCCCCGGATCCTGATCGGGGATCCGGGGGGAGAATACTTGATGGCATTATCCAGGAGGTTGATGAGCACCTGCTGGATTTCCATCCCGTCGACAAAAATGGGAGGCATCTTTTCGGGAAGATCCACCTGCAGCGGGCGGTCTTTCAGTGCCGGCTCCAGTCGTCTAATGGCCCCTTCAAGGAGATCTTCCAATAAATGCCATTCGCGATGTGTCACCAATGTTCCGGCTTCTACCCGCGACATGTCCAAAAGGTTGTCGACCAACCCGTTTAAAAAGTCGATCTCCTGGTTGATGCCTTCGAGGAATTCCTTCCGTAGCGGAGAAGGATCCTGTTCGGAAAGGCTGATCAAGCCGGCGACGGAAGCCTTGATGGCCGTCAGGGGGATGCGTAGCTCATGGGATACCAACGACAGAAGTGCGGTTTTGAGGGCGTCGCTTTGACGGAGGGCTTCCACTTTAGCGGCTTCGCTTTTGCGCAAATTCTCTTCGACGCGTTTTTGTTCAAAGGCGTTGATGAAAACCTCTCCTGCCATTTGAAGGAGCCGGATGTCCTCTTCCGACCATTGTTTTTCCTGCCGCACCGCATCGAAGCCGAGAAAGCCGATCAATGTGTTCCGCCAGGTCATGGGCACAATCACCAGAGATTGGATCTGCTGCATTTTCAGTAATTGTTTTTCATTTCCGGCCTCGGGCGGGAGGTTCTCAACGCTTGGGATCTGAATGAAAGGCCAAGTGGTCAGACGTTCGGCAAGCCATGGCAGGTCTTGAATGGGGATTCCCTGGAGACGTGAGAGCTGCGGTGCAATGCCGGGCCGACACCATTCGTGGGTGTTGTCGATGATGGTTCCCGTCTCATTCACCACGAACACGTAGCTTCGATCCACCCCACCGAACATTCCGATAGTCTCCAGGGCCCGGTTGATTTCCACATCCAGATCCTTGGGACCCAGATTGATAAACTGAGTGGAGAGATTGGCGACGAGATTTTCGATTTCGATTCGATAGCGCAGGGCTTGTTCCATCCCTGAGCGAGCCTGGATCTCATGTTCCAGTTCCCGATTGGCCAGTCGAACCTGCCTGGTCAACAGGATACCGAAAAATCCAGCCAGCAGTCCGATCATAGTTTCCCAGATGATCATGTTCGAGATTTTGTCTTGGGAATATTGGCTGAAGAGTTTCACGGCATGGTTGGCCACATCATTCAATCGGGTATTGAGAGCCAGGAGTTGTTTTAGCTCCATGGAGTTTTGGGATTGGTCCGATAGGTCTGTTAAAAAGGCATCCGCTCTTTGGGTAAATGCGGCTACGAGCGTTTTTTGTTCTTCCAGAACCGAAAAAATTTTTGGATTGGGCGCCGGAGGGAGAGCCACCGTTTCGCCGGTTTTCCCATTGACGGATACCGAGCCCCCAAACATGAGGGCATCCAATGTCTGATTCAACGTATGGCGGGTGACATGGTAGTCCGTGGGAATCCCCTGGGCGGTCAGGAGAATTTGCTTCATATGCTGTTGGTTGAGCATGCGTTGCCGGCCGGCCAGATCCACGATGACCCCGTCCAGTTTCTGGTGGTGAATGGTGATGATCGTGTACAACAGGATGCCGAACAATGTGAGAACGAACACGGTGGTGAGAACCAATAGAGCCTGCCCGATGGAAAGGGAACCCAACCATCTGGCCTGTGCGGCTTTCAGCCGGGGATTCCGGGCAACTATCTTGTTGGGAGGGTACTGGCTCATAATTATCCCGATGAATGATAACAGGGATTTCACTTTATTCTTTTATCATACCTAACTCGACGTTCGAATGGGGTTCAAGCGGTAAGCCGGGGCCGGAACCAATCAATCTTGACTAAACCGACCAGTTGGTATAGTATCCGCCACTAATATGAAAACGGCAAAAGACAAACTCATTCAAGCGGCCCTTCGACTCATGCTGGATAAAGGGTATGGCGGCACGACGGTTGATGAAATTTGCGAGACGGCTGGCGTGAGCAAAGGCAGCTTCTATCACTTTTTCAGCACCAAGGAAGAGATCGGGTTGGCCACCTTGGAAGAATTTATCCGACGAGGGGACCAGCTCATGCAAAGCGGGGAGTATCGGCATATTCAGAACCCGGTGGAGCGTGTGTTCGGGTATTTGGATTTTGCTGAGGCGATAGCTAAAAAAGCTTGGGGAGAGGGCTGTTTGCTGGGAACCTTTGCGGTTGATTTAGCCAAGACGCATCCGGCCATTCAGGCCCGGGTCATTGCATTGTTCGACCAAGTCGAAGCGGAAATGGTCGAACTCTTCCAGCCCATTGCGTCACGCCGAAAACAAAACCCAACCGCCATTCAATTAGCTAGGCAATACATCGCGCTGCTGGAAGGGGCCATTGTGATGGCGAAAGCCTATGGAGATTGGAAGCGGATTCCGCAGTCCTTGCAAGGATTCCGTGAATACCTGCGATTGCTGGTCGCCTGAAAATTTTTTATCCTCAGGTTAAACCGACCGGTTGGTATAGGTTAAAGGGTAGACGGGGATGATATTCTTGGAAGCTATCAATCATAAGCTGAAAACCTCATGATTATTCACCGTTTTTTAACCAAGGAGGAAAGCTATGGCACTTGATGAAGCCAAACTGCAGGAGTTTATGGGGAAAATGGTCGGGGATATGGGCGCGGCCGTGGGGACGGCGCTTGTGCTCATTGGAGACAAGCTCGGGCTCTACAAGGCCTTGGCGGAAGGGGGTCCTCAGACATCGAAACAGGTCGCCGAACGAACCGGAACGACCGAACGATATGTACGGGAATGGCTGGCCGCCCAGGCGGCATCGGGATATATCGAATACGATCCTGAAACCCGCACGTTTTCCATGACGCCTGAACAGGCGGCGGTGTTTGCCGACGAGGATTCACCGGTTCACGCCTGCGGCGGGTTCTACTCGGTCGCCTCGGTCATAATGGATGAGCCGAAGATCACCGAGGCCTTCCGCACGGGCAACGGCGTCGGGTGGGGAGACCGCCACCCATGCCTGTTTTGCGGGACGGCCAAGTTTTTCCGCCCGGGGTACCGGGTCAATTTAACGTCGTCATGGTTGCCCGCCCTTGAGGGTGTGGAAGAGAAGCTCAAAGCCGGTGCGCGTGTGGCCGACGTCGGCTGTGGGCATGGACATTCCACACTCATTATGGCGGAGGCCTTTCCCCGGACACAGTTCGTCGGGTTTGACATCCATGGGCCATCG
>JBDIVP010000156.1:0-8245 GCA_039794325.1 Candidatus Inrsubterrania sp. | reverse complement strand
GATCCCTATGCCATGGTTGATCAATTCGGATCTGATGCCTTTCGATACTTCCTCCTTCGGGAGGTGCCGTTCGGGCAGGATGGCGACTTTTCCCTGTCGGCCTTCGAAAGCCGATACAATGCCGAACTGGCCAACGATCTGGGCAATCTGGTTTCCCGTACATTAACCATGCTGGGCAATTTTGCCAACGGAACGGTTCCCGCCTTTGACCCGAACCGGCAAACCGAGCTGGACTTGGAATTGGCCCACACCGCCACCGATATGTTCCCGACCATCACGCGACAGATAGCAAACATGGAGTTTCACCGGGCACTGGAGACCATTTGGAGTCTGGTGCAGCTCGCCAACCAATACATCGATAAGACCGCCCCCTGGACCCTGGCCAAAGATTCCTCACAACACTCCCGGCTACAAACCGTTCTTTTTCATCTGGCTGAAACGCTGCGATTTCTGACGTTGGCGGTGTATTCCTTCATCCCGACCACCGCCGAAGCCATGCGAACCCGGTTGGGGTTGACGGTAGCCTTCGATCAGACATTGATTGATCCCCCACCACGCTGGGGGAATTACGTGTATTCGGGAACCACCACAAAAGGCACCTCGCTGTTCCCCAAACACCTGGTCAAAAAAGCCGATGAGCCCAAAGCCGAAACCACGCCTCCCCCCCACAAGGCACTCCAACCTGATCCTTCAGAAAAGCGGAAAGACAAAGATATGGGACAACCGGTAACAACCGTCCCACCTTCTCCCGGCCTTGATCAAATTAACCAGATCGGCATTGAAGATTTTGTCAAAGTGCAACTTAAGGTTGCCAGGATTCTTCAGGCAGAACGGGTCCCCAAGTCGGACAAACTGTTAAAACTGCAAGTGGATCTAGGTACCGAACAGCGCCAAATTGTGGCGGGGATCGGCAAGAAATATCCCCCGGAAGACCTGCCGGGGCGCACCATCGTAGTTGTGGCCAATCTGAAGCCTGCCAAACTGATGGGTGTTGAATCGCAAGGCATGGTGCTCGCCGCAGGCGATAAGGACGTCGTCAGCCTGCTTTTTCTCCCGGACGACACTCCGCCAGGCACAAAAGTGAGATAAGACGCTGCGCCGCACGATGCCCGCCAGGCTGTCGCGGTCGATTGAACAGGCCGACGGCGTTCTTACACAAGAATCATGGTTGCGGAATGTTGGGGAGATGAGGCCAGACGCGCATCACCGGTGAGCAGAGGGATACTCAGAACCTCCGCCAAGGCCACATATATGGCATCGTACGCGGAAATATTGTCACGCAATGCCCATATACAGGGCAGGAAGGGTTCATGCGGATACCGGATGAGAGGAAAATCCAGAAAATCTTGAAGGGCTTGACGCGTTCGGTGATCGGACAGAAGGCCCCGCGACGCATACCGGCGAAGAACTTGTGCCACTTCAAGATCCAGCAGGTGGGGAACATGGAAAGATTCCCCTTCCACGACATATTGTTCTCGGACCTGTTGTCCCTTGGGAGTCCCCAACAGAAGCTCCAGCATAGCCGAAGCATCAAGAACAATCACCGTTCTTGCCGAAGAATCTCCGCCGGAGACACATCCAATTCAACAGACTCTCGATGGCGGAGCCGCTCGCGCATTTCCGAAAGGGTCGGACGGCCAGCCAACTCTCGGATCTGACTGAGCAGATAGTCCGACAAGGAAAGTCCTTCCGACGCCGCCCGAGCTTTCAACTTGCGATGGAGCTTATCGGGGACATTCCTGAGTTGAATCATCTTTGACATGTGACAAGCATACGTTCATGCTTGTCACATGTCAATGCGGCGGAGACCCACCTCCAGAGCCCTTGACCGCCAACGCCACTCAGAGCAAATTGACCTCGAAAATCTCAATTATTCAACACTCTCAAATACAAACCCGTCCCCTCTGTGACGGCTGAAACATCGGAATTCCACCATTACACCGGCACTCATCATTCTGAGCAAGAAAAAACATTTAATAGGCCTCGCGATGAAGAAAACCCTTCCAGAGGGTCATGACCATAATTTTCAAATCCAACCATAACGACCAGTGCTCAATGTAATAAATATCCAAGGCCAGCCGTTTTTCCCAGGAGGTATTTCCCCGCAGGCCATTCACCTGAGCCCACCCGGTAATCCCCGCTTTCATTTTGTGCCGAAGATTGTATTGGGGAAATTGCTCACGGAAACGCCGAATAAATTCCGGACGCTCCGGTCTCGGCCCTACGATGCTCATTTCGCCTTTGAGCACATTCCAAAATTGCGGCAGTTCATCCAAGCTGGTTTTACGAAGAATTCTCCCGATGGGGGTACACCGGTCATCGCCGGGCTTGGCCCACACGGGTCCCGTCGTTTTTTCCGCATCCACCGACATGGTCCGGAATTTAATGATGTCAAATGCCCCACCATCCAATCCCACCCGGCGCTGCCTGAATAGGACGGGGCCCGGAGAAGTCAGTTTGATGAAGACAGCGATAACTCCCATCAGGGGCAACGTCATCACCAGAGCCACCAACGAACCGACGAGATCAAACGCACGCTTCAAGAAGATGTTCCACCCATACAATGGTGACCCTTGTAAGGTGATAATTGGAAGGCCGCTGAAAATCTCCGCTTCGGCACGCAAGGTAATGTATTCATAGATGGAGGGAATGATTTTCACTTCGGCCGTGGTACTAGACAGCACATGCATCAACTGTTCGGCCTCCCCTTCCACCTCGGGCGGTAAACACAAAAACACCACATCAACCTGACCGGCCAGCAACTCAGGCGCTTGATGAAAGGTCCCGATGACGCGAACCCCCTCCAATTGCTGCCCGACCTTGGCGGCATTTCTCGATAAATACCCTCGCACGGTCATTCCCAATTCAGGATGAGCTTTCAACATGCGAACGACACGTTGCCCCAGGGTCCCCGCGCCGATAATGAGGACATGCCGCTGGTTATATCCCAAACGCCGAAGCATCCGTAAGATTTCCCGGAATACCATCCGCGAAAATCCCAGAACGCCAAGATTGAGCAACCAAAAATAGACGATGGCCAACCGTGAATAATCGAAGGTCTTGAGGAAAAACGTTAGGGCCGCAAGAATCAAAATACAGAGAGTATTGGCTTTGGCGATATCAACGAATTCGGCGAGGTGAGAACCCATGCGCCGGGGACGATAGAGATCCATGGCCGAGAAACAAATCCCCCAGACCAAAATGATGGGGACAAGCATCCATATGTAGGGGTCGATGGGGGGAACCCCCTTTGTGATCGGGAAGATGGGAACGGAAAATCGGAGGAAATACGCGGCAATCCAACAGATGCTGATCAATAAAAGGTCGGAAAGAAACAGCAGCGATTTAAAAAATTCTGAATGGCGCTTCAGCATACCTGAGCCGGACGAAATTGTTCATAATTCGCCATGATCGCCTGGCGCAGCTTTTGTGCAAAGCATCTTCGATCGAAGGATTCAACTTGATTGCGAATGGCTTCAGGATGAAAATCTTCCCTGTGCGCTTCACACATCAGGACCGCTTCCATCAGGGCTTCGACCGTTTGCCGATAAAAGAATATCCCCGATGGTATTCCACGCTTGAGGTGTTCACTTTCAGGATTAAGGGGAACAACGGTTTCACATACTCCCCCTCTTCCAAAAGCCACTACGGGCTTTCCATTAGCCATGGCTTCAAGAGGCACGATACCAAAATCCTCCTCACCGGGAAAGAGAACCCCCCGGCATTCCCCAAGATACTTGCGGACCTCCCCATCAGACCTCCACCCCAATAACTCCACAGTAGGTCCGGCCTTTTTTCGCAAAAGCTGTTCCTCTGGTCCCGTTCCGATAATTTTCAAGGGTAGTTTCAGGCGGTTCATACCCTCGACCGCTAAATCCACCCTCTTGTAGGGCACCAAGGCGGTGATCATCAGATAAAATCCTTTATCGACCCGGGAGGCCTGAAACGCCTGCCAATCCACCGGCGGATGAATGACCCCGGCTTTCCGTCCATAGACATGTTGAATGCGACGAGCCACGTTTTCTGAATTGGCCATCATGGCAAAGATACCGGCATTGGATTCCCTATCCCATCGTTGCAATCGTGTCCGGCACAGCGCCATCCCCAGCCGCGTCGGAGAGAAAAGAGACCGACCGAAAAAATATTGCTCGTATCCATCCCAAATATATCGCATAGGAGTATGAAGATAGCTGATATGACAGGTTCCCTCGGGTACACGAATGCCCTTGGCGACACAATGACTGGAACTCACCACCAAGTCGTAAGGCCGGAAATCGAAGGTTTCAATGGCAAGGGGAAACAAGGGGAGCATATAGCGATAGAGCCGTTCCACAAAGGGCACCGCATTCAGGAAGCTGGTGACGATGGGATGGTGCTCAATCGTTTCGGAAACACTGCCCGGGACATAGAGCAGCGTATAAACAGGGGCGTCGGGGAACAACTCACAAAACACCTCCAGGCACCGTTCACCGCCCCGCATCCCGGTCAGCCAATCATGCACAAGGGCCACTTTCACAGGTTACTCTCTTCAAGCACTCTGGCAATTTTCTCCGCGGTATCATGCCAGGAAAATTTACCCGCTCGTTCAACTCCCAACCGGCCAAGCCGTTCCCGTATTTCCCGATCAGTCACCACCATGCGAATCGCTTGGGCAATCTCCTCACAGGAAGCAGGGTTCACCAATAGACCGGCTCCATCAACAAGCTCCGGCATGGCTCCCGTTCGGGCGCCAATTACGGGTGTCCCACAAGCCATCGCTTCGAGAAGCGGAAGACCAAAACCTTCGTACAAAGACGGCAACACCAAAACTTTGGCTCCGGCATACAGCCCCGGCAAGTCACAGTCCGGAATATAACCTGGGAAAACCACATGACCTTGCAACCCCAATTGTTCAACCAGGGCAGCCAAAGGCGGAAAAAATCTGGAATCTTTTTTCCCGGCAATGACCAATTGTTCCCGACGGTTCGCCCCCAAACGGTGGAAGGCCTGGATGAGCCTGGATAGATTTTTGTGCGGATGGAAATTCCCAACATACAATACATAGGCATCCAATCCGTACTTTTCCTTCACCGCCTTGGAATTGATGTCCCGATGAAATACCTGGTGATTGCAACCACCTGGAACCACATGAATGCCGGCCGGAGGAATATCGAACGCCGACATTACATCGGTTTTGGTCTGCTCCGACACCGCAATGATTCCCTTCGCCTGTCGTAGTAAGGGTCCGACATAACATTGAAAATACCATCGTTGTAGAAAATATTCTTTGGGAAATCGAAGGGGAGTGACATCGTGAACCACCAAATATTGGGGAATCGTTCCTCTGATAACCCCTTCGGGAACAGTCGACAATAGAAGACTAACCTGATCTCGGATCATACGCCGGGGAAGCCCCCATTGCGTCCAGAGTAACCGGCGCAGATGAGCGGATTTGCCAAAGGCAGGCCCCATTGGGCTCGAAAGTGTACGCACACGAATTGAATTGCCGGCAAATACGTTGGGATGAGAGGTATAAACGAGAAGATCCGGTCGGAACTTGGCTAACTCCTGAACAAGGTTGACCGTATAGACCCCTAAACCGGTCAGAAGGGGATCGACGATGGAAGCATTGACAGCCAACCCCATCGTGTCACCCGTCACTCATAGCGAAGTCACCTTCATCCAGATGCCGGCTTAAACAGTGTAACAGCCCAGGCAAAAATTTCAGGCGGAATATTTCGCGGCGACAGGGTCCTTGGAGTTTATACCATGTTCTTCCGCGGGATAAATGAAAGGTTTCTCGGATAAAATTCCCTCACAAATCACGTCCAACCCGGGATCCACTCCCGGGGCAAGCGCATCCCATCGAGAGACATTCACTTGATATAAAGGCCAATTGCCCAACGGCTTTAAACTGGTCAAGGGAACCATTCGGCGGAAAAAAAAATGATACGCATATTTTCGCGCACGTTCCACTTGCATAGGATTCATTCTTTCGGAAAACGGTAATTGATCCAGTAGGCGAAAGTATTCTTCCCGATTGTTGGCATCGTATGTCAGTCCTTTATTCCGAATCCATGCTTCACCGGCCACGATAACCGGAATGCCTTCGCTGCACAATTCAACCCCCATTTTGGTCCCATAAATCAAAACCGCATTACACATATTCATGGCCGAATAGGTGGAGAACCGCATTTCCGGTCCAATGAGAAAAACATTCTTCGGGAGCTCAGGGAACATCTTGCCGATTTCCGTCGCCACATGTTGACGGGACGGAATGGCACCAGATCGCTCTGCAGGATGGACCCGTATGATCAATTGTAAATCAGGCTTTGACGAAAAATACCGGATGGTCTGAATAATCCATTCCAGCATATTGGGAAATGCATTTTGAGGATAATGCAACTGGGCATCCCACATGACATTCGTAAGCAAGCCGATACATGGTTTTTGGGAATCGAGTCCGCTTTGCTCGATCCATTTATTCAGATCTTTGATGGGACGATCATGAAAATAAATCCAATCCTGGGTCCCACGTTCACGACTGTGAAGATACGAGGCCAATTGCCCATCCATCTGCGGTGTCCAAGGCATCTCCTCCCAAACCGCAGTCGCTTCATCCATCATGGTGTGATGATAGGTGGTACCGTGGCTGAAAATAAAACAGTTTTTTCGATAAGCCGGATTCCAATTCACCACTCTGACCCCATATTTCCTAGCCACTTCCCCAATAACACCTTGAGGGACGTAAATCCCATGATGAAAGACCGCACAATCAAATTGCTTCCGGCTCAAGAGATTTCTCGCCACCGCAGCCGTAATCAACGCGCCATGAAAAAATCGTCGTAAGACGGCTTCAGCATGCAACTCTCCATCCAACGTCGCCCGAGCAAAAAACCTCAAAGCCCCCGCCATGCCATGCTCCCCGACCGGAATGCCTTCCCACACGAAACCGGGAATTTGGTCAAACGGAGTACCGTTGGCCGTAGCCGCTGCAGCCATTCGTTCCTCAGGAGTCACCCATTCACTATATTTGTGCACCACAATACCCAAAAACTCAAAGATTCGGGCAGCCGGCTCAAAACAGGCCACACACAGGTCCTGGGATGGACCATGTTCCACAAATTGCTCCTGGCGGGGATACCACGTCACATCACAATCCATGCACGCCGGCAACACCGAATCACACAGCAACACATGCACCTCGGCCCCACGTTGCTTCAAAGCGGTGCCGATAAGACTTTCCAAGGTAGCTGCCGGAAAATTTCCACCTATACTGGTGGCTAGGAGAATTTTGATTGAACCTGTGGATTGGCTGTGATAAAGGGAGCGGGATGAATTCTCCAAATCCCTCAATTGCGGAACCAGCTTTGCCCAATTCCAATGGAAAAGGTTTTTAGCATGATAGCTCCGGCGATACAACCGGAACTTTCGATAGAAAAGACCATTTCGTTCCAATTGTCGCTTGATGAGATTTCTGACCCACATAGAAAAAAAGAATCTTATTGATCATTATTGGAATGTATTATCAAAAATGCCGGTCTCATCTTTTTTCATTTAATCAGACGGCAATTGAAAATTGTGGAAAAATCTATAAATCCAGGTTGCATCAGCAAGCATATCAAGAGCCATTTCTCTTCGCCAGCACCAAGCCGAAAGAAGTGAGTTTACAAGGCCGCTAATATCATGACGTCTTGCTTGTGTTGATCAAGAGACCGAACGGGAGTTTTCCAATATCCAGGAATAATGCGAATAATTTTCAATCCTGCCTCTGACGCACTTTTCTGCCATGACTTTTCATGAAATGCCACGCACCCTTCTGGGTTTTTTGGCGTAGCTGAAAACCCAAAATCGTAAGGAATACTAAAGTCCCAAAATTGGTTGGAAAAACCATTTACCATCTCATTGTCTAAAATATACCCCGTAGCCCAAATCCTCCCATTTTCCTTGAGATATTTGAAGGCCTCATTAAGATGATGCTTAATCACATTTAAAGACATATGGGAAAAAATGGAATTGTATATTATAAGATTAAAAACCCCATCAACTTGTGCATTAGAGTACTGAAATGTTTGGGAGTTTAACCGACCATTGGGATTATAGTACGAATGAAAAACATCAGAATACCCAAAATCAAATTCCTTCCGGTCTGCAAAAATAGCCTTAAGCCCTTCTATTCGATCAAAGTTAATATCAAACCCAAAAAACCTACCTTGATAAGCTTTGTTTCGAGCAAATGCAGATGCGACCCGACCATCCCCACACC
>JBDIVP010000155.1:0-8264 GCA_039794325.1 Candidatus Inrsubterrania sp. | reverse complement strand
GCTGGCCGCCTGGTCGGGGCGGGTATAGCCCCCTTGTGAGAATTCAAGAAACAAGGCCGAACCTCCCCCCAGACCGGCGCCAAACACAACGCCTATAAGGAGCAACAACAGCGGAGAACGCCCGGCAGGGTAAGTGGGAACCTCGGCATGTTGAATGACGCTGATATTGGCCATTTTGAGCCGATCCATTTCTTCGGAGACCTTCGCTTCCTCCACTCTATTCAGGTAAAGCTTATAATTTTGTTCATCGGCTGCCCTCTGACGCTCCAACACAATCAATTCCTGGTTCAACTCATCCAGTCTTTGAATTTGTTCATCCAGATCCTGAATTTGCAGAGTGATCACCCGGCTACTTTCCTCAAGGGTGTTGATGTCCGACATCGCCCTGAGTTGCTCCAACTCGAGTTTCGCGTACTTTTCCTTCTTTCCATGCGCAATGGTCATGGCACGCTCACTCTTCTGTTCGGAAAGGATATATTGCTCCATCTGCGCAATTTCCTTCCGAAGGTTCAAGATCGGCACGCTGGCTTCGGTATACTTGGTGAGGAGCTTCTGTTCCTCACGCTTCAGATCGAAAAGTTCCGCTTTGGCCTTCTCCAAATTCCCGCCCTCTTCAACAATTCCCACCGGAATACTTTCAAGAATGGCGTTCATCTGCTTATCCAGAGAAGCGATTTTGCCCTCCAACCCTTTCAACTGATTTTTGATGGATTTATGCTGGTTATCCAAGGCGGCCCGTTGATCCAGAAGGCGGCGCTGCTGTTCGGGAAGAGGAGAAGACAAATCATATTTCCGTTTAAACTGCTGCAGGTCGTCCTCCGACCGTTCAAGCTTTTCCTTGTAAGCTTGTAATTGTTGGCTCAAAAATGAGGCCTTGGGATCGCTGAAAATTTGAAGATGCTTCTCCTTCAATAATTCGATGAGCACATTTAACGCCTCCGCGGCCACGGTCGGTCTCGGGTTCAAATAGGTTATACCGATCACATTCGACCCTTTGATGGGATATGCGGAAAGGTCCCTCATAAAGGTACCGACGGACTTTTCCACCGGGTCATGAATTTCCTCTTCAGGGTCTAAAAATTCCGGATAAACCTTTTCCACGCCCATCTGGTTTACAACCTGCCGCACCAGCTCCTTACTCTTAATAATGTTGATTTCCGATTGAAGGGCGGCCTCCTTATTGAGTTCAACAATAGGCCCGCCCTGCCCGACTTCCGGCCGAAAAATATTTTCCCTCCCAAGCTTTAAAATCAAGCTGGCTTGCGCCTGATAGTGCGGAACCAAAGTATACACATATCCGGCCACCGCACCGAATACCAACAGGAACACCCCAACGACCGTAAGTTTATGCCGGAAAAGCGCGGTGAGAATATCCCGGAGACTTCCTAATGGATACGGCAGCCCATCCCCTATTGCTGAATTGTCAATTTCCATGCGTCCCCCCACTCATCCCACCCCCTCCTGATGGACTAAAGACTTCGCCGGATACATTGGAGGACCGAAGAATCACGGCCACTTCCGGATTTTTCAGTTGGCCCGAGTAGTTTTCAATCAAGATCCCGCGAATTTGGGACACCGTATGCCCAACGACCGGAATTTCCCCGACCAATTGCAGGGCAATGCGACCATCCGGCCGCACCAGAACGGTTTCATTCAACTCCGGATTGAAAAAGAATTTCAGGTCGAGCTGATCACCCACCTGAATCTGATAATCCTGCGGCGGAGTCGTTCCCACCTTGGCCAGATAATTCAAATAATTTTTTTCGTCCGCCATGACCTGGCGCTTCAGCTCATCCAGTTCCGGCCGCAAACTCCTCAGCCGGTCCAATTCTCGATCTACCTCGACAATTTGTTCGCGAATCCCATCAGACTGCGCTTCGGCCGCGACGAGATCGGATTGAGTGCGAAACAGTTGCATTTCCATTTCCAGATAGAGCGGGTTTTTCCCGGTGGTCACACTGAGATCCAACTCGGCTTGCTGTTCATCAATAAATTGCCTAATCAAATCCATTTCCTTGTGAAGGGCCTGAACATGAGGATTATTTTCCGTGTATTTATTTAATAATTCCTGCTCCTTCAGTTGCAAGTTCAATAAATTGTTTTTGGCATTGCTGATGAGCGATTTTTCCCGGCTGACGTCCGACAGCGGCACCCGGGCGGGGGTCTGGCTGATTTGGTCTTGAACCCATGCCAGTTTCTCTTTAAAACCCATCACCCGATTATGAGCCTCTTTGAGAGAGTCATCCAACCGTTTCCGTTGATCGAGAAGATGATTGATTTGGGTTTCAAGCAACACCACGCCGTGTTTTCGTTGAAATTCCTGCAAACGCCCTTCGGAGTCGGTCAATTTTTTTTGGTATGCACGAAGTTGCCGTTGCATGATGGTGTGGGTAGCATCCACATTATTTTCACTGACGGCCGGAATAAAAACTTGCCCTGGCCCCTTGTCAATTTCGGCAAAAACGGCTTGCGAAACAAGGCAACCCGCACACAACAGGATAACAGGGACCAAGCGGGCAGGGAGACATGTTGTGGGCCGCAGGGCGGAGGAATGCCGGGCATACGGCTTGGGCTGTTGAAGGTTCATAGCATTCGCCTCATTATGTGTGATTGTTTGGCTCCATGACATGCATAACACACCCTCAGGGTCTCTACACCTAAACGTCCCTTCCCATCGAAGTCCTGGAAGTCCTGCCGGAATCCCTATCCCATCAAATGCCGCGGGTTACCAGAAAGACCTGGGTACGTAGAGGATATCGTAGGGATGCAGGCGGATATCCTGGCTGATATCCCCTCCATCAAGAATTTGATTTAAATTAATACTAATCACAAAAGCCTGGCCATCAGGCCCTCTCCTGATTACCTTCACATCCCTTTTCTTAGCGGTATCCTCCCGCAGGCCACCAGCGCGGGCAATAGCCTGTAACACACTTAAAGAGCCGACAATTTCAAATTCCCCCGGCTTACCGACTTGCCCATCCACATAGATGCGATACGGTTCCCGAATCGACCGGACGATGACCGCAATTTCAGGGTTTTTTAACTGTCCTTTGTATTTTTCCTCTAACGCCGCTTTCAGTTGCGAAGCCGTCAGGTTTGAGGCCATGACTTCATGGATCAATTGAAGCGAGATCCGGCCATCAGGACGAACAATCAAGTCTTCTTCGTTTAATTCCGGGTTAAAAAAGAATTTCACACTCAAGGTATCACCAGGCTGGATGACATAATGTTCATCGACAATGGAACCCTGGGTGTTCGTCCTTTTGCCATTTTCGGCCTCGGGCACATCAGAATTAAGCTGATGGGGTTGCTCACGATGTTCCCAGGAAACGGGATAGCCCGTCGGAGACAGCTTGGAAGGATCAACCACGGTCATTCCACTCCAATTGCCACTACAACCAGTAAAGAAAACAAGCACAACCACAAGCAAAGGAATCATTCTAGTTTTTCCTTTTCAAATCAATAGTTTGACATCAAAAACTCTGCCTGAAGTCAATATTATACAATATAAGGCGCATTCACACACACGACCTGCAATTGAAATATACGCATAATACCCTACAACAGAAATACCGACAAGTAAAAGGCAGATTGGGAATTTATCGGTAAAACAGGATAATTTCTAAAATCGTACAACAATTTCGTTATAAGGCAAACGTTGTTCCAAGCCGATGAATGAATACGCATACAGGGTTTTGTATGAATTAGGAAAAACCTCTTCCACGCCCATCAAAGAGTTCTTCCGGTCTGACCCACCATAAAAAATATACAGCATTGAATGTCCATTCAATGCAGACTCACTAATGGGGAATGTGCCCTATGGGATAAAAGAACGGGTCTGCTGCAATGCAGGTAATTCAGCGAGAGTTTGAGTGATTAACGGCGTCAGTTCATTGGGCTGGCATGGCCGCTGAAATATTACGGGCCCTTTGGCGCCATCACCAATCCCATTCCGCTTAATGTAATCCATAGTGGACCGGCTCAGAGCCTCCCCCCAAAATATCACAGGGAGGAGATGGTCATGAACTTTTTCTTGTATATATTCCAAAAACGCCAGTTCTCCCATAGGAGAAAGGCACCGATTAATGAGAACAAGATCCACTGATTCCGCCTCAAAGCACTTCAAGGCGGCACTTTCATCCTCCGCTTCGAGACAAACAAACCCATTCGATTCCAATTCCCGTCGAATGATATTTCTTGTCTCCGGCTCATGATGAATAAATAAAATCTTTGTTGTAGAAATCGTGTCGTGAGGAGAAAGGTGAGGAACCTTCTCATGAACACGAACCGGTGGCACGTTCTCAGGTTGTTGAAAATTGGGAACAAGCTTTTTTAAATGCGCAATCACCGCAGAGGGATCTTCTAACACGCCCACTTCAGACAAATTGCTGGGAATTTTTTGGAGAAACAGGGAATCAGGATACTCTTCAGATTGAATTCGAAAGATCTTATCGATCGCGGAAGGTTGAGCGACTTCCCCCTCTCCGACGAGTTCCTCCTCGATTTTTTCACCAGGACGAAGCCCCACAAATTTAACGGGAATGTCAATGTCCGGAACCTGGCCGGTAAGCCGGATCAGGTTACGGGCCAGCTCCACGAGTTTGATCTGCCTGCCCATTTCAAGGATATACGTCGCCCCATGTTCTCCAATAGTCGCGGCATGCAAAACCAGAGTGACCGCTTCCGGTATCGACATAAAATATCGCCGAATTTCAGGATGAGTGACCGTAACAGGTCCGCCTGCCCGGATCTGATCTTGAAAACGAGGCACCACGCTACCGCTGCTCCCCAAGACATTGCCGAATCGAACAGCTAAAAAACGTGTTTGGCTGCAATTGGCCAAGCTTTTCACCACGAGTTCAGCCACTCGCTTGGTGGCCCCCATCACACTGGAGGGATTGACTGCCTTATCAGTAGAAATTAACACAAACCGTTCAACCCCCGCCTTGTCCGCCGCCTCAGCCACCAACCGTGTCCCCAACACATTATTTTTAAAGGCTTCGCAGGGGTTAATCTCCATTAAGGGGACATGCTTATGCGCGGCGGCATGAAAAACAATTTCCGGCCTGTAATCTTTCATCACCTCC
Organism: Candidatus Inrsubterrania sp.; assembly: GCA_039794325.1. Lineage (GTDB taxonomy): Bacteria > Nitrospirota > Nitrospiria > Nitrospirales > UBA8639 > JACKFE01. Next base: position 3,177 of record JBDIVP010000155.1, on the reverse strand, counting down.
TTGAGGCGTTGAACATCTGTAATATCACCGAGGACCGCATGGGTTCCGGAAGCAAACCCCTTATCCGTCAGTTCACTGAAAATCTTGTACAAGCTATTCTCATGCCGTTCAAAGAGGATAAGGTTTTGGGGATGGCATGCTGCAATCTGGCGACAAAGCTCTGAACCAATTGACCCTCCAGCCCCGGTCACCATGACCCGTTTGCCTTCAAGTAACCCGAGAACAGGCTCATGACTCAACCCGACGGGAGCACGTTGGAGAAGGTCTTCAATCGCAATATCCCGAATCTGATGTATAGAAATCTTCCCATCCAGAATATCCCTGAGATTCGGGAGTGTTTTGATGGGAATCTTGTAGGGTTCCAGGACCGTGACAATGGCTTGAAAAGTTGCAGGATCCGCCCCAGGCATCGCAACCAGCACTTCTTCGAGTTGATGATTCTGTAAAAGAGTCCGCAAATTTTCTCGTGACCCTAGCACTTTGACCCCATGAATACGTTTCCCCCATTTCACGGGATCGTCATCCACAAAACCGATGGGTTTATAGGAATATTTGGAATGGGCCTGCATTTCACGGACAATTTTTTCCCCGGCATCACCCGCTCCGATAATGAGAACCCGCTTGCTTTGCCTCAAAACCTTGGGCTTTTCAAAGACGCGAATCGCCACTCTTGGGCCGGCCAAAAACCCGATCAATAACACGCTATCAATGACAAAAACGGAGGGAGGATAGGAGGGTAAACCCAGCACCCATTGAACCAAAACATAAAAGACCGCGGTCCCGGAAAGGACGCCGACAAGGATATTCCTCAGATCCCACAGACTGACATAGCGCCAAAGTCCCTCATGAAGCCGCAACACCTTAAAAGCAAGGGCACGAATCACAAGGAGTAAGGGGATGGTCTGGAGAAAAAGCGTTTGAATCTCGGCAGGAATTTCTCCATCAAACCGCAACCAAAAAGCCAAATAGTTGGCGACCACAACCATTGATAAATCCAGGATCGTGGTCAACGGCCGACGGTAACGCCAAATCAATCGAAACAGTGGGGAATTTTGAAAAAATGCCACCTCATCCTGGTTGTCCTTATCCGTAACCTTCAGGATAACCGCCCGCAGACCAAAGATTTGCAACAGCGTTTGAGCGATAACGGCAAAATCAAATAATACGGAGGCATGATCAATATACAACTTTGCTAAACGGATCTTTTCAGGCAGAATTTTTTGGATGTATTCTTCTTCTGGTTGTTGAGCCTCCGCAAGGACCGATTGTTCATCAATAAATTTCAGGGAAGCCAAATCCGTCAAACCCGGCCTGACCGTCAAAACGTCCTGGTAATCTTCCCGGAATTTTTCCACGTAATAGGGAACTTCCGGCCGAGGACCAACCAGGCTCATATCGCCTTTTAAGACGTTGAAAAGCTGGGGAAGTTCGTCAAGTTTGAATTGGCGCAAAACCCTTCCGATTCGGGTCACCCGAGGATCTATCCCAACGGTTAGTTCGCCCCCCCGCCGAGAAGCATCAGGAACCATGGAGCGAAATTTATACAGGTAAAATTGACGAAACCCACGCCCAACCCGAAGCTGCTGAAACAACACAGGCCCCCGGGAATCTATTTTGATGAGCAAGGCAAGGACGAGAAAAAGAGGGGCGCAAACAAGCAGCCCGCAGCAGGCACCAAAGACATCAACGAGACGTTTTGCCATCACCGGTACTCACAAGTGAACATTAGGAACCATTTTGAAACACTATGCAGGTAGTTCCGCCTTATTTTCCAGGGAAGCGGTAATTACTGGCTACCACCAATTGGAGGGGGGAATATGCCAGGCATCCGATGCCAACCGATAGAAATCGGACTTCCAACACCTTTATGAAGTCAACGCCTGTTCTCATGGATCAGCGTTGCGACCACATCAATGACTCGCTGAAGGTCGGGTTCGTCCATTTTAGGATAAATAGGAAGCGAGAGAATGCGCTCGAAGACCGAACTGGCAACCGGAAAGTCCTTTGGCAAATATCGGTAATTATCGCGGTAAAAGGGATGAAGATGCAAGGGGATAAAATGCACACTGGTCCCGATCCCTTCCTTTTTGAGCAGTTCGATCAATTGGTTTCGCCCGATCCGTAATCGATCCAGATCCAACTGGATCACATACAGATGCCAGGCATGCTCTACATCCCCCATGACGGTTGGGACAATAATTTCCGGTATATCGCGGAACCCTTCCGTGTAAAGCTGTGCATAACGCCGCCGGATCGCACTAAATTGGTCGCACTTATGAAGTTGAGGAATGCCCAACGCAGCTGCAACATCCGTCAGATTATACTTGAATCCCGGATAGGAAATCTCATAAAACCACGATCCCTCGGGAGTATAGCGATTCACCGCATCCCGTGTGATGCCGTGCAAGCTTAAAATGCGCATGCGATCGGCCCACTCCGCGTTCTCCGTCGTCGCCATTCCCCCTTCACCGGTGGTAATCGTCTTGGTGGAATAAAAGGAAAAACACGTAATATCCCCGATCGTCCCGACCATCTTGCCGTGATACCGCGCGGGCAGCGCATGGGCCGCATCCTCTATAACCCTTAGGTTATAGTTCTCAGCTATGTGCAAAATACGATCCATATCGCACGGCTGGCCGGCAAAATGCACAGGAATAATTGCCTTGGTTCTCGGAGAAATCGCCTGTTCAATCCGGTCGACATCAATATTCAAGGTATCCGGCCGACAATCCACCAACACCGGTTTGGCCTTCAGATAGTACGCCACTTCCGCCGTAGCTGCGAAGGTCATAGTCGGGACAATAACTTCATCCCCTTCTGTCACACCCACAGCCTCGAGGGCAAGATGCAAAGCCGCGGTACAGGAATTCACCGCCACCGCGTGGCGCGTACCGATACGCTGAGCAAATTCCGCCTCAAACTGCTTCGCCTTCGTCCCGGTCGTCAACCAACCGGACCGAAGGGTTTCAATCACGGACTGGATTTCTTCCTCTCCAATTTCAGGAACATGAAAGGGCAGAAATGATTTCATTCTCATTCACCTTGTCGGGAAAAATGGCAACAGCAAACTCGTTTTTTAAAGCAATTTTTCAGCGGGTTACACTGATAAATCAGACTTTCCATATCTCTAAGACATTGATGCCTTAAGTATAAAACCTAAATAATGTGTATTGAATA
>JBDIVP010000154.1:0-8277 GCA_039794325.1 Candidatus Inrsubterrania sp. | reverse complement strand
CTTGTTGAAGGCTACATGCCCATGCAGATGGTGACCGAGTTGGCAATCTGCATACTGTTCTTTGCCGGCGTTAACTATATGTTAAAGCGGGCGGGTATGGGGCTGCCGAAGTTCTGGGCTGGAATCTTCGTTTGGGCATTTGTCAATTTGTTTTATTTGAAATATCGAATTTACCCACCTATTCCGTTTAGCGTTCGAGCCATTTACGGAACGGTTTCCGCATGCGGAGTATTCATGTGGGTGTCCGGCTCGCAGGAAGAGTGGGAGGAATTTAAACGTCCAATTATTAATGTGTTGGATGCCCAGACCGGCATGACAAAGGCCATAAGGACGGCACTTCTGATTCTTCTGCCTATTGGGTTATGGGGGTTTGCATATAATTCATTTTTGCCCAGTTTTGATGAACCAATCGAATTACGGACCGTACATCCAGCCCCTCCGGCAACCACCAAGGTTCACGGGAAGACTTATGTGCTCCAGGTGGCTCAAAACCCGTATCGGATAAATCCTGAAGGTAAATATGATCAAGCATACAGTAATGCCCACATTGTCGACCAGGATATGGGGCGTCTCATGAAAAATGTCGATAGTCCTGAGGATAATCCATGGGACCCCAATGCCAAGGGCTATATCAAACATGTTCGTGAAGGGGGAGAAATATTTTTTCAAAATTGCCACTTCTGTCACGGGGATAATTTGAACGGCCGTGGTTTGTGGGCATTTGCCTTTAACCCGATTCCGGCAAACTTCACGGATGCCGGAACCATCGCCCAATTGCAAGAGACATTTGTATTTTGGCGGGTAGCCAAAGGGGGAATCGGTCTTCCGGGTGAAGGCTTTCCTTGGGCTTCCGTGATGCCACCATGGGAACAGCACCTGACAGTTGATGAAATCTGGAAAGTCGTCATGTTCGAATATTGGCATACCGGATATTACCCGCGGACCTGGGACTAAGGTTGAAGGAGGTCCGTAATAATGATGAAAAATCCATTGGTAACGATTCAAGAGAGGAAGAACATGAAGGAGATCCCACAAAGTGGACGCCTGGCGTCGTGGTTATTAAGTTTGACGCTGGTTGTGGCTGGCGGGGGTATGCCTAGTCTCGCCAATGCCGAATTGGCGGAAGGGTTTGCAGCTGGGAGCCATCCGGCTCCGCCATCTGCTGAGGATATTGAGGGAGGAAAGAGAGTATATTTTACAAAGTGTGTATGGTGTCATGGGGTGGATGGTGCAGGGGATGGCCCGGGTGCTGATAGGTTGTGGCCTCGGCCAAGAAATTTCAATGCCGGGACATTCAAAATCAGGCATACGGCCAGCGGACAGTTACCATTGATTGATGTTGATCTTATGGATACTGTTACGCACGGGCTTCCTGGTTCCGCCATGCCGTCATGGGAGGGTATATTAACCAAAAAACAACGCCAGAATGTTCTGGCTTTTGTGACAACGGAACTGGTTAAAGATCGGGAATGGCAGGATAAGGAGTTCGAGGAATTCCACATTCTTCAAATGGAAAAAATTCAACCTAAACCCGCCACGGCTGAATCCGTTAAACGTGGGTCGGAATTGGTTGTCGAGAAAAAATGTATTGAGTGCCATGGTTTGGAAGGTCGAGGGGATGGGAATGCGTTTAATTTGAAGGATGACTGGGGATTTTCCATTCAACCTGCTGATTGGCACAAATGTTGGAATTTTCGTGGAAGCCGGCAGGATCCCTACAACGTGAAGAATATTTTTCGAACATTTTCAACCGGTATCAACGGTACTCCAATGCCGTCCTTCGCCGATAACACAACGGTAGAGGAACGGTGGGATATTGCCAATTATGTCAACCATCTATGTGAAAGGGATCAGGATGTTGACATTAACGGCGGAAAGGTTACTGATGAAACCGTGGCGGCCCTTATGGCCGCGCAACCTTTGAAAATTGATCCATTGACAGATAAACCAAAGGTAGATTTCGTCATTCCATCCAGGTTCATCGAGGGAGATCTCCCGGCAGATGAACATGATGAACGATGGAATTTAGTGAACAGGAGAATCATTGCGACGGGTGGGCAAATTACGCATAAACCACGGAATTTCCTTACCAGAATTGATGATGTCTGGGTCCGGTCCCTGTATAACGAAACGGATATTGTCTTCATGTTTCAATGGGATGATCGGAGCAAGAGTGTTCTAGAGGAAGAAGTTGACTGGGAGCCATATGAAGTAAATCTCGAAGATTATGGTATTGAAGAGCAGGCTCCTGGAGGATCAAGGTTTGATGATGATCCTTTTCATCCGGAATCACTAGCTGCTAAGCAAAATAACTACCAGGTATTTAATGATGCTCTGGCCTTCCAAATGCCGATTAAATGGCAGGAGCTTCCTGCTCCGAGAAAACCACGGTACTTTTGGGGTGATGAGCAATTCCATGTGGATATCGTTAAATGGTCCGCCGATGGAAAATTGGTGGCTTATGAAGGCAGCGGGTGGGATCAGGACTTCGAAGATCGAGATGATTTTACCGAAAAACTAAAATTAATTAAGGCCGAGTGGAAGGACGGCAGATGGACGGTTATTCTGAGCCGACCGCTAACGGGAGATTACGAGGAAGATACTTATATCGAAAAAGGAAAATATATTCCGATTAACTTTTTCGTCTGGGATGGACATAACGGAGATGTTGGAAGGAAAAATTCCGTTTCAGCCTTCTACTATTTGGTGTTAGAGCCGCCTATACCGACTGAGACATATATTTATCCGACCCTTATGGCTATTGGCTTGGTCGTGGTTGAAGGCTGGATTTTAACCCGAAGGGCCAACCGGCGAAAAGGGAAAATTTAATCGCCAATATTATTCAAATAGGCCAAATAAAAAACATTGGTAAAAGGAAAGGGGGTGGGTAACCACCCCCTTTTTTTTGCAAAGCCTTATAAATGGGAAAAATTCATCTTATTAGCGGAATAGTCTTGGCTGGCGGGAAAAGCCGGCGAATGGGATGTGATAAACGGAATTTGGACTGGGATGGAGAAAGACTTCTCGATTCCATTTGCTGGTTGATGGGAGAATTGTTCTCTGAAGTCATTATGGTGACCGCCGTTCCCGATTATAATATTCAGGGACTGCCGGTTCGGCTTGTTACGGACGAAATACCAGGTTGCGGGTCAATTGGTGGACTCTACACCGGACTATTGCATGCAGAAAATCATCAATGTTTTGTCGTTGCCTGTGATATGCCGTATCTTAAGAAAGATATCATTATTCGCTTATGTCAAATGAACTCCCTCGCAGATATCGTCGTAGTCCGATTACTACAAGGAATTCAACCCCTTCACGCGCGATATTCAAAACGGTGTTTGCCCGTACTAGATGAGATGATGCATTCCGGGAAGCTTTCTATTCAAGGTATCCTGCAAGATAGCCGCCTTACCTCGCTCATTGTGGATGAAACTGATGTCATCGACCTTGATCCACAATTGAAAACCTTTATGAATGTCAATACGCCGTCGGATTGGGAGTTAGCCCGTAAAATCAAAAAAAACCGGACTGATGGCCGGAAATAACAAAATTCTTATATTTCATCCCGGTGCCCTTGGCGATGGGCTTTTGGCCTTATCGGCAGTTCGAATTTTGAAGGGAATAGTATTCAATGATCCTGAAGTGGTGTGGTTTGGACATCCTTCCCTTGGAAGAGTTCTCAGGCATTGCGGGGAAGTTGATCAAGCCTTTTCCTTTGAAGACGTAAACCTGGCTGATCCGGCAAAAATGCGGCAATTAGGAATATGGAGGGCAATTTCACCCATGACCAGTGAAAGTCGCATTGTTGGGTGGCTCAGTGATGAGGATGGATGGTGGCGCACCAACCTGGAAGATTATGGCTATTCAAATATTCTTCTAAAATCCCCACTTGATGCAACGCTGATGTCTTTCCATATGGAAGCTCGTTACGTGGAAACCTTGAAAGAGTTGGTTGAACCATCAAATCCCACGCATGAATGGGGAATCCATGGTTTCTTACATGGTTCATTTCCCTGCCCTCAAATTGCGCGGAACGTTCAGGCAGAAATCGGAAAGGACACTATTATTGTATTGCATCCTGGAAGTGGGAGTCCGAAAAAGTGTGCTCCTTTAGGGTTTTTGTGTCACCTGATTAAAAGTCTGACAAAGCGGTTCTCGGAGAAACTATGTGTCATTGGCGGTCCTGCCGACACGGAAATGTTTAATGCCTTGCAGTTGGCTTTTGGAGATGATAATCCGCTGTTCGTGAAAAACTTGGATCTTTTTTCAGTTTGTGGTCTCCTTCAACGGAGTAGGTTCTATATCGGGCACGATTCGGGCCTGTCCCATCTGGCTGCGAAAATCGGGGTTCCTTCATTATTATTGTTCGGACCCACTGACCCTGCGGTGTGGGCTCCTCGTGGTTCTCATGTCCGGGTTTTCAGAAATCATAAGCTTGAGTTCTCTGCCGGCGAAATATTGATGGCCATAGAGGCAATGACTTCAATTCCGAATGCCAAATCAGGTTATAATTGATCAAGCCAAAGCTGCGGTTGATGGTTGCGCCTCCTTGCCATGGGTTGGGTCCTATGCTACATTCGCCGCGGCCAAAAACTCTTTATATTTTAAATAGATAAGGATATGGGACGAGTTTTTCCTCAAAACCTGGTTGTGGATGCCCTATCTTCCGCTCTGGACCGGTTGCATCAATCAGGAAATTTCTCCCTGAGCACCCGGCCCGGAATTGTGGTTGAACCTCCCAAACGACCTGAATGGGGGGACTTTTCCACCAATATAGCCATGCTGTTAGCCTCCCAGGTTCGTCAATCACCCTTGAAGGTGGCAGACGTCTTGGCGCAGGATCTTCGTGAGCATTTCCCGGATGTGTTCATGCATATCGCCGTCGCGCCACCGGGTTTTTTGAATTTTCAACTTCAGCCCAATCAATGGATTCGTATTCTGGAAACTATTCAGGAGTCCGGCTCGTTGTTCGGGGCCTCGCAAATTGGAAACGGGGAGCGGGTTCTTTTAGAGTTTGTCAGCGCAAATCCGACCGGGCCTCTCCATGTTGGACACGGACGAGGCGCGGCTTTAGGTCATGCGATTGCCAATATTCTTCAAGCGGCCGAGTTCTCCGTATCTACGGAATATTACATTAATGATGCCGGTCGCCAACTCCAACTCCTGGGTCGTTCGGTGTTTGCCCGTTATACTGAAGCATGGGGTAAGCCCATACCCTTTCCTGATGACGGGTATCACGGAGATTATATTAAGGCCGTGGCCGATGAAATCGTCCGTACCCACCAAGCCGCCTTGTTGGATCTTCCTCAGGAGGAGGCCGAACAAAAGTGCGCGGACGAGGCCTGTACCCTTTTGCTTGATCGTATCCGGCAGGACCTTGGCCTGTTTGGGATCTCCTTTGAAAATTGGTTCAGTGAGAAGCAGTTGCACCAAACGGGAAGCATCCAGCAGGCATTCGAGGAATTACGCCGACAGCATCTTCTTGATCAACGGGACGGGGCCTGGTGGTTTTGTTCATCAAGGTTTGGGGATGAGAAGGATCGTGTCGTGCAGAAACAGGATGGGACCTATACCTATTTAGCAGCCGATCTTGCCTATCATCGAGAGAAATTAAGCAGGGGCTTCAGTACCCTCATTAATATTTGGGGTGCCGATCACCATGGATACATTCCCCGGATGGAGGCCGCGGTGCAAGCCTTTGGATTTCCCAAGCAGGCCCTCAAGGTGGTACTTGTGCAAATGGTCAGCCTGGTCCGGGGTGGCCAAAAAGTTGAAATGTCAAAACGGGCAGGGGAATTTGTGACGCTTCGGGAAGTCCTTGAGGAAGTCGGACCCGATGCCGCCAAATTTTTCTTCCTTATGCGCCGGGCGGATACGCATTTGGATTTTGATCTGGATTTAGCCAAACAGCAGTCATCCGACAATCCCGTGTTTTATGTGCAATATGCCCATGCCCGGTTAGCCAGTCTTTTTCGGGTGGCGCAGGATCGTGGAATCCCCATTCCCAGGCTTGAGGACGTTGAGCACCGTTTGTTGTTAGAGGGGGAAGAATTGGGGATGATCAAATCGTTGGCTCAATATCCAACCGTAGTGGAGGGGAGTGCTTTGGCACTTGAACCCCATCGATTAACCTTTTATCTCCAGGATTTGGCCGCACAGCTCCATGCTTATTACAATAAACACCGGGTTTTGCCACCTCAAGTCCTTGTGGATGAGGCGAGCGAAGAGGCAATCCCCACCGGTGTTTCCGGGGAACCGGTCGAGTCGGAATTTGCTGAAAACAAGATATCGATGGAGGACGTACTCTCACCGGCTCTCACCGCAGCCCGGTTGGTACTCATGAAACAGGTCCAGACGGTCCTTCGTAATGGTTTGACTCTGTTGGGGCTCTCCTCCCCCGAGAAGATGTAGTCATTCATTTCTATTATCATGCTGCGTAACCAGTGCTCTTCGTCCAGTGAATGGCTGGTGTGTGCTCAATGAATCATTTCATTATTCAATATCAATCCTCAACGTCGCATGCCCGTTCCGGTGTGCTGCAGACCTCTCATGGAAATATTGAAACCCCGGCTTTTATGCCGGTGGGGTCCCAGGGCACCGTCAAAGGGCTGCATCCGGAAGAAGTCCGGTCGTGTGGCTTTCAAATGATTTTGAGTAATGCCTATCATTTGTTGTTGAGGCCCGGGCATGATCTGGTGGAGTCTTTAGGCGGACTTCATGCTTTTATGCAGTGGGATGGCGGTATTCTCACAGACAGCGGGGGATATCAAATTGTGAGCCTGGCTGACCTGTGTAAAATTACCGAGGAGGGGGTAGGGTTCCGATCGCATTTGAACGGGGATTGGCATTTACTCTCGCCGGAAAAAAGTATGGCCGTTCAGGTCGCCTTAGGGTCGGATATCATGATGGTTTTGGACCATTGCCCTTCGTTTCCGTGTTCGGAAAGTCAGGCCAGGGAAGCGCTCCAACGAACGGACCGATGGGCCCGACGTTGTGTCGTGGTGCCCAAAAATGACCATCAATGGCTTTTCGGGATTGTGCAGGGTGGGGTGTTTCCTGAACTACGTAAAGAATCCGCACGTCGATTGCTGGATATCGGATTGGACGGCTATGCACTTGGAGGATTGTCCTTGGGGGAGGAAAAGTCCTCGATGTTTGAGATGATCCAAGCGGTGGTTGAAGAGTTGCCGAAGCAGGCTCCACGTTATCTGATGGGTGTCGGTATGCCGGAGGATTTGGTGGAAGGCGTGAGGTGGGGTATCGATTTGTTTGATTGCGTGATTCCGACACGGCACGGGCGGACAGGTTGGCTGTTTACCAACACCGGCAGGGTGGTGATCAAGCAAGCCCGATATACGAACGATTCCGGACCGATCGATCCCGAATGTACATGTCCTACCTGCCGAAGGTTTTCTCGTGCCTACCTGCGGCATTTGTTTGTGGCCAATGAAATGTTAGGGGTTCGACTGAATACCATCCATAATCTTTGGTACTATGGCTCGCTGATGCGGAAAATGCGCCAGGCTATTCGGGAGAATCGGTTCGATGCCTTTCGAAGGGAGTTTTATCGACGGAGGGGGTGTGAAGGCAGTGAGATGGATTCCGTGGAAAAAAGCGAAGCGTGCGGGGAACAAGAGGCGAAATAGCCGACGAAGAGGGGGCACAACATGAATAGCTTACATACTATAGCTTGGGCGCAAGCAAACGGTGGGGCTGGCGATGCGGGGCCGGGCTTGTTATCTCTCATTCCATTTTTATTGATTTTTGTGGTGTTTTACTTTTTGCTGATCGTGCCCCAACAGCGACGGCAGAAAAAACAACGGGAAATGTTGGCGGCGTTGAAGAAGGGAGATAAGATCATTACCTCTTCCGGGATCTGGGGATCCATCACCAATCTGGATAAAGATACCGCCACCATTCAAATAGCCGATAATACCAAAATTCGGATACAACGCGACCATATTGCCAGTATCCGAACGACCAATGAGTCCTGAGGGATCAAGGGGTGGATGAATGAAAAAGATTCGTGGAAGGTTTTTTCTCCTGTTGGCAGTCACCGTGGTGTCGTTCATCCTGGCCCTGCCGTCATTTCCGTCGTTCTTTCAATCTCTTCCGGATGGCATGCAGCGAGTGTTCAGCCATCGCGGCCTTTCGCTTGGGCTTGACCTACAGGGCGGGATTCACCTGGTTCTTGAAGTGGAAGAGGCCCGGGCGGTTGAAATCGCCGGTATCTGGAGCATCCTGCCGCGGCATGAGCAACGGCAACAACCAGAC
>JBDIVP010000153.1:0-8282 GCA_039794325.1 Candidatus Inrsubterrania sp. | reverse complement strand
CGTAGACGTCATCCTAAGTGAAACGAAGGATCCGGGCCCGGGGCGAAGAGACCATACCCTTGCGCCGCCTCGCAGCCGCGTAGCCGGATGCTTCGCGTTGCTCAGCATGACACCAGGTGATGGATGTCCTCCTCCGCCGTCCTGAGCGGCGTGAAGAGTAACCCTTTATAAATTTCCGATTTCCTCCCAAAGGTCGATCCATTTAGGGTTTTGAGCGGCAATCAACGCCAATTTTTTTGCTCGAGTCCACCCTTTCAATTGTTTTTCGCGAGCGATTGCAGCATGAATATCGTCAGTTTCTTTCATATAGAGCAATCGAGTCATACGATAACGTGCGGTAAAGGTGCTTCCGGTTCCTTGTTTATGTTCAGCGATTCGTCGGGTGAGATCATTGGTGACCCCGATATATAGAGTTCCCGATCGGTTCGTCATGATGTACACATGATAACGTTTCATCAGAGCGTGAAGCCTTACGTTGTAATTATCGGCACTCGGTTTGGCAGGCGGTACCCGTCAAACAATCGACTCCCTGCCGTCATCCTGAGGCGCAGCCGAAGGATCTGGGCCCCGGATGGCCGACATGGGACCGCCCCCGGGCGGGACTCAGATGCTTCGCCTTCGTCTCAGCATGACAGTGACAGGCCTTGCCCACTCTACAAAAACTGAACGTGATTTGGTAGGCCGTGAGGGATGAAGATTCTGCGTGCAACACCGGAAATTCAGGACCGAGAGGCGCCGTCATCCTAAGTGAAACGAAGGATCCGGGCCCGGGGCGAAGAGACCATACCCTTGCGCCGCCTCGCAGCCGCGTAGCCGGATGCTTCGCGTTGCTCAGCATGACACCGGTTTGGGACCCTCTGTGGCCCATTCTTTCGCCACAGTTTGAATCCTGAAAGTTAAGTGTATCCCTATAATTCATCTTTGGCGACGGGAGCCAATAAATCCCGAACCGACAGCATGCCGATCAGGTTGGAGGGATGGCCCACCGCCAGGTGTCTGGTGTGAGCCGCTTTCATGAGACCGGCCGCCTCAAAAATCGATTCCGATTCGTCGATAGAGACAATGGGGCTGCTCATGATATGCTCTACGTGGACGAATTCAGGTGAGAGATGGCGGGCGACCACCTTTCTGACAATATCGCTTTCCGTCACAATGCCGACCAATTCATCGCCACGCTTCACCAACAGACTGCCGATGCCTTTGGCTTTCATGACATTTGCCGCAGTTGACACGGCCTGCGTAGCCTCGATGCAAGCCAGCTCCCTGGTCATTAACTGTTCAACTCGTACCATACCCTTCTCCTTGTGATTGTGAATCGTTCATGGCAACCGTACAGCGGAGGTGTTACAGGCCAATCGCAAAACCGTGACGGCTATGTAACAGTTGCCGGATGATGGCGAAAAACAAACAGTGAGAAGGAAAAAGGAAGAAGACAGGAGAGGGTGTGTTCTTTGAAAAGGCGGAAGGCAAAGGTAAAAATTAACCGATTTGTAACATAAGTGAAATATAAAAGACATGAAATACAGCTAGATTGTGGACTGGAATCGGAAAGGATTGACGTAACAACGTGTTTTTTGTGTGCGTGAACATTCTTTCATAAACACTGATGTATTCTTTCCATGGACCAAACGGATGCAAGGCCAAGGGGGGCGTCATCCTGAGCCGGAGGCGAAGGATCTGGGCCCCAATCGTCGCGGTCATGCATTGCCGCAGCCAGAGGCTTCGCGTCGATCAGCATGACTTAGGTTGTAGATCTCCTGGAGGTCGTTGTTTCTCCACTGACTGAATCATGAAATTTGAAATTTAAGCTTTGATTATGTGAGATGTTTCGCTGGCATAACCCTGTTCCAATAAGGCCTTCCACAATCTGGAACGTAGCAGGAGGAATATGAAAACAACAGGAAAATTCATGGGGACGGTTGTACGAAGCATGGTGATGGCGGCCGGGGTATTGGGAGCCCCCGCGCTTGGTGAGGCACAATTGAAGCCGGGGTTGGACGAGCACATTCCAGTGTATCAGGTATCCGCTCCTGTGTCCGGGAAGGTGAGCGTGATGGGGTCCAACACCATGAAGACCATCCTGGAAAAATGGCAGGAACGATTAAAGGACCTTCATCCGGGATTGGTGTTGTCCCTGGAGGCGGGAGGCTCCAACACCGGCGCGGAAGCCTTTTTTGCCGGCAAGGTGCAAGTTGCCGCCATGTCCCGCAAGTTGACGTCGGAAGAACATGTCCGGTTTACCGAAAAATTCGGATATCCACCCATCATGGTCCCCGTCGCGGTGGATGCGCTGGCGGTTTTCGTGCATAAAGACAATCCACTTGAACAAATTACCTTACAGGAATTGGATGCGATCTTTTCAGCGGAGAGACGCCGGGGGAGTACGAAATCGTTGGATCGATGGGGACAACTTGGTGTGTCCGGTTCCTGGGAAAAGCAGCCGATTCATGTGCATGTGCGGGATGGCGCGTCCGGTACCCATCAGTTTTTCATGGATCTTGTAGCGCAGGGAGCAGGCAATAAGGAGATTGTCGTGGTGGAGCCGGGAGCAGCCTCCGTGGTGGCGGCCATTATGAAAGACCCCTATGCCATCGGATACAGTGGGATCGGGTATCGGACCTCGAAAGTCAAACCCTTGCGTATTGCGTCCAATGCGGAAACTCCGTTTATCGAAGCCACCTTTGAAACGGCTACCGATGGCACGTATCCGTTACGCCGCCTTCTCTATCTCTATGTCAACCAACCCGCATCGGAAAAGCAATCCCCTGCCATTTCCGAATTTGTGAAATTTGTGATCAGCCGGTCCGGGCAACAGGCCGTGATCAACGCCGGTTTTTATCCCCTTCCCGTGCGGGATTTGATTGAGCTGTCTGCCGGATGGACCGAGTGGACGAAGTCCGCCGCCCAAAAGGCGCCTCCGCCAACCAACTGAGCCGGTAAGGCCCGGTTGGAAAAGATCATCAAGCCGGCTTTCTTTCTGACCTTGTCCAAACATTTATGGTAATCTGACGGGGTGAAACCCGGATGGCCAGATGTCATGAGGTGTATCCGCCGGAGTGCGGCGATCGTATTATTGGGCCTCCTTTCGGCTTGCGCCACCTCTCATCTGGTGACCCTGACCATCGTTGAGACTCCCTCCCGATATGTTCGCCTGGCGGTCGACCGGATGGTCAGGTTGGACTCGGGTTTTTCTCATCCGGCCTCCATCCCTCCCGATCAAATGGCTGCTGTCCTATCAGGACTGGTCGTCGTGGAAAAAGGCCCCCGGCTTCCCTGGCCCTTGGGAGAAGGCCGAGCACCTTGTCCCTCCGCATTTGACCGGGAGGATGTCCAATTTTGGGCTCCCATACTGGCCCAGGCGTTGGAAAAAGCCACCCCTGAGGAGATCGTGACCTTTTACCAATCGGATACGATTTCGGCGACCAGGCGGGATGTGACATCCGGCGGAATATTCGTCAAAGATCGACTGTTGTATATTATGCTGAGCAATTATCGATCACCGTCTGAGTTTATGGCCGATATCGGCACGGCTGATACGATGGATGATCGCCGTTATCCTTTGAAATCCATCGGCCCTCGCCGGTTTACCCTTCAGTTTGAACCGGAAGGTGCCGTAGAGGCATCCTGGAAAGAGACTCCATTGGCCCGATGGCCGTTTCAAGGGAAAGCATTGGCGATCCGATTGGATCAGCTACCACCAAGCCCATCCCAATCCCAATCCGATCATTGAAGCCATGGTATGGGGATGCGATCCCGAGGTGCGGGGGCCAATGCCATCCGACGAAGGCAGAAACGGTTGTGCGGAACGATGATTTCCCTCGTCAGACACATCGAGTGGGGCCCAGATCCTTCGCCTGCGGCTCAGGACGACACACGGTCCGGTTGTATGGAGTGCACGGCCGCCACTGTCAGGCTGAGCCGGAGGCGAAGCATCCAGCTACACGGCAGCGATACCACAGGACACAGATCCTTCGTTTCACTCAGGATGACGTCGACTCTCCGTGCTGGATTCCGAATGTTCCACACCGAGCATTCATCCGCCATGGTCTGTTCCATTACGTTCAATCTTTGTAGGTCAGGTATCGCCTGCCATCTGACTTCCTGTGGGTAATGCCCGTTTGACGAAAAAGGAAGAGCTTGGATTGGTTGTATTCGCCTCCGGCTCAGAATGCTCCCTTCCCTAATAATTCCATTGCAATTGAAATCGAAGAAGATTGCCGTAATGACTTTGATAGGGATTGGGACCGGTTCGATCGGCTGAAGTTCGTTCGGTAAAGGAATAGGAGGTGACTAATTCCACTGCCCTGGAGAACTGATACTCGATGCCCAGTTCAAGTTCTCGAACCCGATTTTCCGGGGCATTGGGTTCGTGCTTTTTTCCTCCATAATATTCCTGCCAGCGTATGAAAGGCAGCATCATAAGGCAGTAAGTTTCGCAACGATAATTGTACATGGCTTGAACATATCCGCCATATAGCGAACTTTCATCGACACGGGTTCTGGTTGCATTGAGCTGCGGGCCTCGCCCGAAGGTATATTCAGCCTGAAGGCCGAAAGGTTGGGGATACCACACGAAGTAGGCTCCGAAACGCTGATCAAGGATATTATCGAAGCCGCCTGGTGATTGCGCTGCTCCACCACTTAAGGGCACGATCGGGGCTCGGGAGACATTGAATTTTCCCCGATACGCGCTGGCGCCGACTTCGAGGATCTGGCCATTCTCAAACTCATGAGGGTAGGCAAATTTGACGATGAAATGTTTATCGTCATTCATGTCCGGCCGGTTGGCTGTTTGGCCGTTGTAGACGCCGATGCCGAACATACCGTAGTCACCTGACCCTTTGAGGCCGGATTCAACCAGGTACCGGAATCGGGCCCGGATTTCCGTCGGCGCATAGTAGAGGAAAAAGCCGAGGTCTCGTTCGTTGAGAACGGCGCTGTTCAACGCATCGTTTCGATCCAGGGCCAACCGGTTTTGACTGGACTGCATATTTTCAAAACCGTACGGGACCTTTGATTGGCCGGCCCGGATGCGCCATTCTTTATTTTGGGTTAAAAACAGGTCCGCGTACCAATCGCGAAGCTGTAGTACGTGTCCCGTGCCGCTGACCGTGGAGGCGAAATCCGGTTGAATGTAAATGAAGACGCGATCATGAGGCTGTCCGCTGAGGACAAGGCGGGCACGCCTGAGTAAAAATCCGTTGTTGTCACCGATGGATTTATCTCCTTGGTCGTTGATCAGTCTGCCGTTCGGTTGTCCCAATCGGTTCCATCGGATTTGGGCATATCCACGGATATTCAACTTTTCATACCATTTGGCGCGAACAGGAGTATCGCCCACGGCTTGGCTTTCTTCCAACGCTTTGGCTGCCCGTTTTTCCTCCTCGGCCTGCAATTCAACCCATTCATCGATGGTAATTTGGCCTTTTTCCAGCATCAAGTCTTTAAGGGATGCATACTCACTGGCCAAAATGTCGGAAAGGGGAACCAAACCCATAATCATGATCAAACAAAAGGGCAATACATAATTCACCCGGTGCACTCCCATGAGACCTCCTTGCTGGTTGGATTGGGTGATTGAATTCAGATGTTGTATCTTCACCCCAAGCCTAGCGATCTCAGGTTACAAATAGATGACAAGCGAATGACTGAACGGTAAAAAACGACAAGACGGCCACAGAGGGGTAGCCTGTTTATCCCCGAATGCCCGATAAATAGGCAGCCGTTAATGCCTCTTTCGGAGATTCAAACATATCCCTGGCCGGTCCCTGTTCCACCAACCGGCCGATACCGCCAAAAGCCCAGAAAAACGCCACGTGATCCGCAAGTCGCCGGGCTTGGGCCAGATTGTGGGTGACAATCACGATGGTATACCTGCCACGGAGTCCGGCAATCAAATCCTCCACGATGCCGCTGGAAATCGGATCCAGGGCGCTGCAAGGTTCATCCAGGAGGAGGATCTCAGGGGACAGGACCAGAGCCCGGGCCAGGCACAGCCGTTGTTGTTGGCCCCCGGACAGGGCTTGGGCCGGATGATCCAGCCGATCCTTCACTTCATCCCACAATCCCACCTGCCGAAGGCCTTGTTCGATGGTGGCCGAAAGCACGGGGCGATCACGTATGCCGTGTTCACGGAGAGGAAGTTCAAGGTTTTTGCGAATGGAAAAGGGAAAGACCGCCGGTTTTTGAAAGACCATCCCCACCGTCCGGCGCAGGTGCAGCAGATCGGTGTCGGGTGCCAGAACATCCAATCGGTCGATCTGCAGGGTACCCGACACCCGGCACCCGGGAATGATATCCGTTAACCGGTTCAGGCTCATGAGCAGGCTGCTTTTGCCGCAGCCGGACGGCCCGATAAGGGCTGTAATGGCTCCACGGCGAAGAATCAGATTGACGTGTTCAAGAGCCGGCCGGCCGTGATAGGACACCTCCAAGTGCTCGGTCTTGATATGCACGGCGGATTCCGATACCGGCTCATGCGCCGGGAAATGTGACCGGGGAGGCCATGGCTCAAGTCCGTCATGAGGGGCAGTCATGCCGGAACCCGGTAAGAAGGTGTCCATCGCGCGGCAATTCGGGAGGCCGACAGGTTGATGATAAGCAACAGGCTGATGAGCATCAGGGCGCCGGCATAGGCATTGGCGTTGCCTCCCGGCACATTCATCGCCAGATCGTAAATGTGAACGGCCAGAGCCCGTCCGGAGTCCATGAGGGAAGACGGCATCCGGTCTACGTACCCGCTGGTAAAAATCAATGCGGCGGTTTCGGCCATGGCTCGACCCAGCCCGAGAATGGTTCCGACCACCACGCCCGGAAGGGCGGCCGGAAATAACACCGACCGGATCGTCGTGTGGTGTGAAAAACCAAGGGCGGCCGCCGCCAGCCGCTGGTCAAATGAAACGGCACGAAAACTTTCCTCCACGGTACGGATCAGAATGGGCAGCACCATGCAGGCCAACGTCAGGCCGCCCGACAAGATGGAAAACCCCAATCCCAAGATCTGACAAAAGAGAGCATTGCCGAACAGGCCAAAAACAATGGAGGGGACTCCGGCCAGGACATCCAGTGAAATACGGACCAAACGCCCAAGACGATGCTGCTGCCGGGTGAATTCGGAAAGGAACAGGGCGGAGCCGATGCCCAGAGGGATGGCCACGGCCAGGCAGATTCCCACAATCAACAATGTGGAAACCAGGATTGGGCCGATTCCGCCGTCCCGCCCGGCGTCAAGCGGCGGGCTCACCAAAAATTCCAGGGTCAAATGAGGCCATCCGTTCCACAGCACATCACTCATCATCCAGCAAAACGGAACGATGACGGTGGCGGCGGCAGTCCACACGACCAGGGTAGCGACCTTTTCCCGGATTCGTTTACCTAAGGGGCGGATGACCATGTCCATAACGAAATTTTTCAGCCAGGCCGACGAGGCCGACAACAAGCCCCATCAACAGAAGGCCGCTGGCAAAGAGGGCCGAACGGTGAGGTCCCAAGGCATAAGCCATTTCCAAGGCGATGTTGGCCGTCAGGGTTCTGATGGGATCAAACACATGGGATGGTTGTTGTACGACGTTGCCACATACCATCAACACGGCCATGGTTTCGCCAAGGGCCCGTGCCGCCCCTAAAAGAATGCCCGTCAGCAGGCCGGCCCTGGCAGTGGGGATCATGACATGCCGGACGATGGCCCATCGGCCGAACCCCAGTGCTGCCGCTTGTTGGAGATAGGCGGCAGGAACCTGAGACAGACTGACCTGGGTAATCAACGTAATCGTAGGGAGGATCATCAAGGTCAAAATGAGAATACCTGCCAAAAGACTGGGGCCGGGTGGATGCCAACGGCCGATGATCGGCACCAGGACTACGAGCCCCCAGAATCCATATACGACAGAAGGAATGCCGGCCAGAAGCTCAATCATACTTCGGAACAACCGGCCTAGCAGGGGAGGGGCATACACATGACAAAACACGGCTGACAGGATCCCCAAGGGAGCCGCAAGGCAAACGGCTCCGGCGGAAGCCCAGGCAGTGCCCCGGATCATGTCCGTCAACCCGAACGCCTCTTCAGTCGGAAACCAATCCGGCTCACGAAAAAAACGGGATACCCCCAACTCATGCACGGCAGGCCAGGACTCGTAACACAAAAACGCCACCACCAAGAGCAGAAGGCTGCCGGAACATACGGCAAGCATGGTTGCCCCGACCCTGAGAAGGGCATCAATGGTTGTTCGGGACAAAATAGTGTTTGAGTATGAGGTCATGGACCTGAGCCGACGTGGAAAAAT
>JBDIVP010000152.1:0-8458 GCA_039794325.1 Candidatus Inrsubterrania sp. | reverse complement strand
AGCGATGTTGTCCCATGTGGACTTCCTCAGGGGGAAAGTAAGTGGGAGCCGCCGTACTGGCCCGGATCAGCTTCCACAAGGGAAGGTTCAAATTGCAGTCATCCCGGTTTGGATCGTTATATTTGGCGTGAGGATTGTTCGAAAGCGGCCAGGGAGAATCCGTCGTGGCATTCCGCATCACCATCATGAGCAATGTCTTCAATTTTGGACTGCCGAGTGTGGTGTCGGCACCAAAAACACTTTGCAGTTTTGCGGCTAGTTTCTCATCTTCATATTTATACCGGAACCTCTTGATCATCCAAGCCTTGTCAAACATCTCCTCGCCGCTTTCCTCATAAAATTTTCGGATCTCCTTCACGGACATGCCCCACGAAAGACAGGTAGCAATAATCGCGCCGGTGCTGGTTCCTGCGATGTAGTCAAAATACTCGCACAAGCGAAACTCCTCCCCCCGGCCCAAGGCCGACCGCAATTGGTCTTCGATGGCACCCAAGACTTCGACCGTGATCAGGCCGCGAATGCCCCCTCCGTCCAAGGACAAAAGTTTTTTCGGAGAACGATCAGGATTGATTTTTTCAGCCAGCCCCATGGCCCGATCTCCTGAGATAACCGACGAACCCGCTGCATGGGAAAAAGATGCCCCTATTAAAACGCATTCGACAAAATAAACCAACTCCCTGATTGCTTACTTAATGAGAGATTGAAGGAGAATCAACACCAGAACAGAAAGAAAAAGAATTCCTAGGGCGAGCACAGCGCACCTTCTAGGGTTCGTGGTGGGCGATGCCCACCCTACGGAAGATAAAGTGGAAAAGGGGGATAAAGCCTTGTCAGTTGGTGTTCGCTGTATGTGGCCTCGGGTTGATTTTCGGGAACAAATCCTCAAGAATGTCCCGTTTGCGAGAACATGGAGGTCATTCCGCCTCTTTCACGTTTTCTACGTGCTTGATTAATGCAATTTTCCGCTGGATGCTTACGGCCAACGTTTCGATGATTTATCAAAGCGATCATGTCTGATATACCGCTCACCCCTCGAATCATGCTCTTCGGAGCCACCTCCATTCTGGGGTTTCACCTGGCCAAGCGGAATCCCGGTTTACTACTTCCCTTCACCTCACCGGGTCATCGGTCGGCTGCAGTCCGAGATTGGCCGACCCTCAACCTGGAGGATCCCGCCTGGATTGAAGGGGTCATTGACCAGGTTCGCCCACACATTCTCATCTATGGGCATGCCGTCTGTGATGTTCCTAAATGTGAGGTCGACCCGGGTTGGGCTTACGAGGTCAACGTGGGGCACCTCAAGCGGGTCTTGAAAGTCCTGCCGGAATCGACACGGTTCGTTTATATCTCTTCGGACCATGTTTTCGGAGGCAATGGCATTTATGATGAAGGCTCGCCCCCTTCTCCCATCAGTGTGTATGGGAGCAGCCGGGTCGAAGCCGAGCAATGCGTTCTCAATCGTCCAAATGCCTTGGTTCTCCGGACGGGACTGGCCATCGGACGTTCTCCGAACGGACGCACGGGGCATCTGGATTGGTTGCGGTATCGTCGGCAGAAGAATCTGCCGATCACAATCGTTGAAGACGAATATCGATCCGTGGTGTGGGCGGAAGATTTGGCTGATCGGGTGATGGAGTTGGCGCAGAGCGGCACAACGGGTCTCCGGCATATCACCGCCACCCAAACCATCTCCCGAGTGACCCTGGCTCACTACCTGCTGGAGCGTTTAGGGAGGGAGCCGTCTTTTCAGCGGGAAAGCCGCCGCCAGCGGATGGCGCCTCATTTGGGACATGTGTCGCTCGCCAGTATCTATCGCGATCCGCTGTCGGAACCCCTACCCGGTGTTTTGGAATCACCCGCCCATCCGGCAGGGCACACGGCAACCATACTTTTCAAGGGGTAACAACTGATGTGTCCGCCGCCTGGGCAGGCCGGCACGCCGAAAACCGGTTCAGGTATCGTGGCAGTTCGAAGAGACCAACAGCAGGCCAATGATGGTTTTGGCATCTCGGATGGTGCCGTCCCGGATATGGGCAATGGCCTTTTCCAACGGCCATTCCACCACTTCCAAGACTTCATCGCAATCCAGCTGTTGAGTGCCCGGAGTTAGATCCATCCCATGGTAAATGTGGATCACTTCATCCGTAAAGCCGGGTGCCGTCCAGATGCTGGTCAGCAACTCCAATCGGCCCGCCCGGTATCCGATTTCCTCCTCCAGTTCACGTGCCGCGCAGAGCCGGGGATCCTCTTGATGATGCAACTTGCCGGCAGGGATCTCATAGATGAATCCGGAGGCGGCATGGCGCAACTGGCGGATCAAGACCACACGTCCGTCATCCTTTACCGGCACGACCGCGGAAGCCCCGGGGTGCCGGATTATCTCCAATTCGGTGACCTGCCCGTTGGGCAACTCCACCACATCCTGATCGAGCTTGAGGACTTTTCCTGAATAGAGGCGTTTTGTCGAAAGAAGTTTATGGTCAGCCATCGGTCCTTCGCTGCCCTGCGACCCGGTCCGTCCGGCAACGTTACGATTTCGGCCGTTTATAAAAGGGTGGCCGGACGATGAGAGCCGGAATCCGCTTCCCCCGGATATCGATTTCGACTTCTGTGTTTTCGACCGCCAGCACCGGAGGGAGGTAGCCCAATCCGATCCCTTTTTGGAGAATGGGGGAAAAGTTCCCGCTGGTGACGGTGCCCACCGGGTTCCCATCTTTGAGAATCGGCATGTCATGCCGGGGAATGCCCCGTTCTTTCATTTCAAAGCCGACCAGAATTCGAGACACCCCTTGCTCCTTTTGTTTGAGCAGGGCATCCTGGCCGACAAAAGGCTCCTTGTTCCAGGCCACCACCCATTCCGCATTGGCCTCCAACGGCGAGGTCCGTTCATCCATATCATTCCCGTAAAGCAGGTAGCCCACATCCAGACGGAGCAAATCCCGGGCTCCGAGGCCTGCCGGTTTCAGCCCCTCTTCCGTTCCGACTTCCAGCAACGCCTCCCATGCCTTCGGCGCCATTCCGGCGGGAAGATACCATTCATATCCGATTTCGCCGGTATACCCGGTTCGACTCAGCAAACCCGACCAACCGTTTTCCTTGACCGCCAGGCAGTGACGGGGTTTGATCGCCGAAATGGAAGTCCCAAGCAGTTTTTGTAAGAGCCGTGAAGCGGCCGGTCCTTGGATGGCCACTTGCGCCAAATCGTCCGACTCATCACGGATGATCACGTCCGGATATTTCTTTCGTTGATGCTCCAGCACCCAAGCATGGATCTTTTCACGATTGGAAGCATTCACACAGATCAAATACGCATCCGTCTCCGTCCTGTATACAAACACATCATCCAGAATACCCCCCTTCTCGTTGCAGATCATGCCATACTGGGCCTGTCCGATGTCTAATCGACCGGCATCGTTGGTGCTGACCCATTGCAGAAAGGCTTGCGCTTTCCCTCCCTCCACGCGAAGGCGTCCCATATGACTGACGTCGAAAATTCCTGCCGCATGGCGAACGGCCTGGTATTCATCCAGCACACCCGTATACTGAATCGGCATCTGCCACCCGGCGAATTCCACCAGTTTGGCGTGCCGGCTTCGATGTGCGTTGAGTAATGGGGTTTCTTTCATCGATGTACAACCTGGTCAGCAGGCGGTCAACGTGAGGCTCTCAGAGATCATCGGCACGGGTCATGCCGATACCTGCCCGTTAACCCGGACGAGTTTCTTTTCGATCGCTCAGCTGGTGATCAGCGAAGGTCCAATAATTCCACTTCGAAAATAAGCGTCGCATTGGGTGGAATGACGTTTCCGGCTCCTTGGGAACCATATCCTAATTGAGGAGGAATGGTCAGTTTTCGGGTTCCCCCGATTTTCATCCCTTCCACACCTTCTTCCCAACCCTTGATCACCCGCCCCGCCCCCAGACGAAAGGAAAAGGGTTCCTTGCGGTCCCTGGAACTATCGAATTTCGTGCCATCCGTGAGCCATCCCGTATAATGCACAATGGCGGTTTCTCCCTGATGCGCTTCACGCCCCTCCCCCTCAACCAGATCCACATATTGAAGGCCCGAGGGAGTGGTGGTGACCGGCTGGTCCGCCGCTTGGATCATCAAGGGCCACCCCATCAGGAAGACGAGCAGAAACACACCCAGACCTGATCCGGTCCGTTTCCCTTTCAACCATTCTTGGGATTTCTGTTCATGACTGATCATAGACGAATCTCCCTCCGTTCCAACCCGGTAAGGGCCGGGTTTTTCAGACCCCATTTCGCTACATGGTGCCTTCGTCATAAAACAACGCCATGCTGGCCGTATAGGCATGCAAATAATTTTTTCCTCCTACCGGACCGAATTCCCCGCCCGCGAAAAACCCGGCCACCGGAATCGGGCCAAACTGGTCGTGAATCGTCGCAAGGTCATGATGAGGCACCGGGAAAAATTGACGGCCCCGGCCATTACAACTGAACAGCAACGCTGCTTGGGGCCGGCTTTTGCCAAAGACCCGCCGCTCCCGGGCCAAAAGGCTGCGCAGATCCTGACTGGCGGCTTCCTGATCCCGGACATGAAATTGAATGGTTTGCCCTTCTTGCAACACATCTCCGATGACCAGACTGCCGTCCTGTCGATTGGCCCCCAGCAACCCTCGAATGAGGTAATCCCCCTGAGAAAATTCGGAACGGTATTCGTCCATGGCAATACCGACTTGCATCCCTTGCAGGACCTGTTGACGGGTCTCCTCCGGCAATCGACGTATCATTTCCTCCAAGCGTTCGATCGGATTGGCCCCACCTAATTCATAGAGCACATTGCGTTCGGCCTTGGTGACGACAAATCGTTCCCCGATGGGGCGACATCCTTGAGAGACCACCGTCCTGACATGGAGCCCCCCATGAATGGCTACACCCACGACACCGGCTTCCACGATCGAATGATTGAGGATCAACCGGTTTTCCCCGGGTTCCATGTTGCCGCAGGCAATCCCTCCCACTATTTGCATCTTGGCGCTCGCCCCCTCTGTTTCCGCCAACAGAGCCTCCACCGGAGTGGTGAACGGATCCGCCAACATAATACACGTCACCGGTTTTTCTGCCTGTTGTAACTCCAAGGGCCACCCTTCAAGCAGCCCGACTTCGCCATCGAGATTCGGAGTCACTCGAAATGGGGTAGCCTGCATGCCGTCCTGACTCATTCCCCAAAGAACAAGAGCGGCACCTCCCTCCCATTCCCCATCCCCACCGATGACCCCATCCCCCATGCAACCCAGTAGGACCTTAGGGTGGAGTTGACCATGGACCGCCTGGAGGATTTCCTCAATGTCCTCTGCGAAATGTGGAGAAAAGAAGAGAAAGGCCATCTCACACTCCGGTTTTCCCAGACTCTGCCGGACGGATTGTGAGACGGATCGAGCCGCGTTCAGGGCGTTAAGATGTTGGGAGACGGCCACGCAAGATCGCATAAGACAACAACAGTCTCGGAGTCTAACAACGGATGAGATGGTTGTCTATCACCGCTGGCCGGAAAAATATCCGACGAACCCCTCTCTTTGAACCGTCACGGAACAATCGGGAGGATTGCACGCTCCGGAAGGCTCATCGGTTCAGGGAAGATCGACCAAATGGTTTTTCAGTATGGCCTGGAGGGTTTCAATGGATATGGCTTCGAATGTTCGACCATCCCGGCCTGTGACGGTCGTCGCCTGCAACAAGGCATGAAGGATGGCTTCTTCAGTGGCTTCCACGGTAGCCTGGAACAGCGGATTCAAATATGTATCCGCCAGGTAGGTCATGGTAAACGTCGGCTGGTCGGGATCATGGGGAATCACATTCGCCGTGGAAAACGCCAGAATAAAATCTCCGCTTCCATGATGGGAAATGGAGCCGGTCCTGGCCAACCCCAACGTGGCCCTTCGTGCCACACGTCGTAATTGCCTGGCATCCAGCGGAGCATCGGTGGCAATAATGACGATAATCGAGCCACTATCCTGCCGTCTTTGAAAAGCGGTATGTTCCAGTGATGTGGAGGAAGAAGTAGATCCGGGAGGGGTTTTTCCATTCACATCCGATTGTGAGGGATACAATCGTCCTACCGGAACCCCCGATACCGTCAATTCAGGTCTTCGCCCATGATTGGCATTGACGAGTACCCCGAGACGATATCCTCCAAGATTTTCCGGTAATGCACGGGATGCCGTCCCTATCCCTCCTTTAAACTGGTAGGACACCATGCCTGTACCCGCCCCCACCGAACCTTCCTGCACCGGTCCCGTAGAAGCCGACTCCAGGGCCTGGACCACGTCTGAGGGGGAGACGTGTCGCCCCTGACTGTCATTCAGGCGACTGTCATCGCATTCAGCCACTACCGGCGTCAAGGTGTCGTCCGTGATGCCGATTTCCGGATTATGTTTGATCATCCAATCCATGACTCCGTCGGCGACACGCGGAACATTGAGCGTATTCGTCAGAGCAATGGGATATTCTAAAAATCCGGATTCCTCCACCCAGGCCAGCCCCGTCATCTCCCCCGTTCCATTGAGGACGTAGGCCCCTGCCGGCGCTTTCTTCCGCCAGATTTCATCTCGGGGGATAATGACCGTTACCCCCGTTCGCACCGGACCTTTCCCCGGTGCCAAAGCTCCATTTCCCTCATAAAGAGTCAGGTGTCCTACTTTCACTCCCGCCACATCGGTAATGGCATTCCAAGGGCCCTGCTCATATTGCCCAATCCGAATTCCCAAATCCTGCACATGCGGCCGCGTTTCAGAACTTGGTAAAGCCTGTAACGGCTCACTCCCCGCAAAGGTCGAACATCCTACACACACGACGAGCCCGAGGGCCCCGAAGATCCATCTCCACTTGATCGAACGGTGGGACAAAGGCCGGGAACGCCGGACAATGCCCATTGCTATCCGCCTATTATTTTTCATTTTTGTTGTAGCGGTGATGCGGCTACCGATATGAACGAAACGTTACGGTAATTCCAACTCATACATGTGATATGGCGTTCCTTGAAATCCGATCCTGGCATAGGTTTGGTGGGCACCCCGGTTCTCCTGTTCAACGTAAAGCCGAAACCCACAAATGCGTTCACGTTGTTTTTGGGCCTCTTCCTGGACATAGTGATACAGGTGCGTAAAAATTCCCATGCGGCGGTAGTCAGGAATGACATAGACACTCTGTAGCCACCAAAAGTGCCCGTTTCGCCAGTCACTCCATTCGAATGTCACCAGTACCTGTCCCACAATCTTCACCGGTTCGGTTGAGGAATCAGCTTCGGCCACCGCATACCATCCTTTTCCAGGATCCTGCAGGAGTGCACGGACCCCGGACCGAAGCTTCTCGGCGTCAAGGCGTCGTTGTTCCGTCTCCCAGGCCAACGAGGCATTAAACGTGACCAGACTTTCAAGATCTTCAACCGTGGCACGTCGAACTGTGATCGAAGGAACCGGATTCATATGCAGATAAGGATGGGGTAGAACATCATTGAGACGGCTCGGCCGGGCCCAGCCATCCAACATGAGGCCGGTAGAGTCCGGCCGAGAACTCCATTTTCATGGCTTCCTCAGGCCGCAGACGAATGCGATGAAGTTTTCGTTCAGGAATGAAAGCTAAATAGCCTGTAAATGGGTGTATGGCCGTTGGCACAAACACCATCATCAAGGGTCCCTCCCGAGAAATTTGCAATTCCCCCGGTGGATGGCCCATGTCAAATCCCAATGCCCACAAACCATCACGAGGAAAAGGAAAAGCCACAACCTTGCTATGACCGAACCGCTCCCGGAATTTCAACACATCCGCCATACTTTTTAACGTATGGTAAATGCTGCGAACAAAAGGAATCCGCTGGACATAGCCTTCTAATTTTTGGTGAATCTTTTGACCGACCAAATGTGTGGCCCCTAAACCCGTCCAGAGAACTAACAGACAAAACGAAATGATTCCCGTTCCAGGCAGCTTGATCCCAACAAGGGCCTTCACCAAATCGACGGTCATATGATCCAAAGCATCAAACAGGGTATAGAGAATCAAAAGCGTGCCCCATGCCGGCACTACGATGAACAGGCCCGTCAGAAAATATCGTTCAAAATTTTTCAGTGGCCGGACTTGTCGCATCTAGATGTTATCCTTGCGCTACCTTGGGGGATTCACGATTGGAATGGGAAGTTTACCAAAATGTCCCGTGCCAGGCATCCTCGGGATTAATGTGAACGGTTGCGCCTTCCTACCGCTGAAATCGCGTTGAGACCTCAGCCATATTCAATTAATTATCGACAGAGGAAAAGATAAGCACTCTCAAAAACCGCCCCCGGAGACAGGCTCTGTGTTCCTTGCCCGAAAAATGGAAGGGTGGTAAAGTCAGACTCAATTGTCCATATTCCATTTGTTTAAATTGAAAGCTATCAACAATGAATACAACTGCTGAATCCGATGAAAAAGGCTCGATCTCCCCGGACCTTTTGGCTAT
>JBDIVP010000151.1:0-8463 GCA_039794325.1 Candidatus Inrsubterrania sp. | reverse complement strand
CCCTTTGTGCCGGTCATTGTAGCACGTGTGTAGCCCCAGGCATAAAGGCCATGCTGACTTGACGTCATCCCCACCTTCCTCCCCGTTATCCTGGGCAGTCTCTTCAGAGTGCTCGGCATGACCCGATGGCAACTGAAGACAGGGGTTACGCTCGTTGCGGGACTTAACCCAACACCTCACGGCACGAGCTGACGACAGCCATGCAGCACCTGAGCTCGCTCTCCTTTCGGAGTCCTCGCCCTTTCAGGTTCGTACCACGAGCATGTCCAACCTGGGTAAGGTTCTTCGCGTTGCGTCGAATTAAACCACATGCTCCACCGCTTGTGCGGGCCCCCGTCAATTCCTTTGAGTTTCAACCTTGCGGCCGTACTCCCCAGGCGGGGCACTTACTGCGTTAGCTGCGGCACCGGCGGTAAACCGCCGACACTTAGTGCCCATCGTTTAGGGCGTGGACTACCAGGGTATCTAATCCTGTTTGCTCCCCACGCTTTCGCACCTCAGCGTCAGGTACGTTCCAGAGCGCCGCCTTCGCCACCGGCCTTCTTCCCGATATCTACGCATTTCACCGCTACACCGGGAATTCCGCGCTCCTCTCCCGTCCTCTAGCTGAGCAGTTCCCCTCGACCTTTCCCGGTTAAGCCGGGAGATTTCCCAAGAGGCTTACCCAACCGCCTACGTGCTCTTTACGCCCAGTAAATCCGAACAACGCTCGCCACCTTCGTATTACCGCGGCTGCTGGCACGAAGTTAGCCGTGGCTTTTTCTTGAGGTACCGTCTAGATGGTTACCCATCTTATCTTTCCTCACAAAAGGGGTTTACAATCCGAAGACCTTCATCCCCCACGCGGCGTCGCTGCGTCAGGCTTTCGCCCATTGCGCAATATTCCTCACTGCTGCCTCCCGTAGGAGTCTGGCCCGTGTCGCAGTGCCAGTGTGGCTGATCATCCTCTCAGACCAGCTACCCGTCGTTGCCTTGGTGGGCCATTACCCCACCAACTAGCTGATAGGACATGAGCCCATCCTTAAGCGCCAAATCCTCGACTTGGCTTTCCATCCATTTCCATAGAAACAGAAGCGTATAGGGTATTAGCTCGCCTTTCGGCGGGTTATTCCCTTCTCAAGGGTAGGTTACCCATGCATTCCTCACCCGTTTGCCACTTTACTACCGGGTTGCCCCGGATTCTCGTTCGACTTGCATGTGTTAAGCGCGCCGCCAGCGTTCGTTCTGAGCCAGGATCAAACTCTCAAAAAGAAATTCACTTTATAAGGGCCGCCATTCCAATACACTTTTCATTTACTGTTGCTTCCAGCTATTCAGTTTTCAAAGATCAATTTCGTACAGGCGAATCTTGATTATATGAAAGCACCCCCTACATGTCAAACATAAAATCAATAAATTTTAAAAAAATTTTCAGTTTAAAAAATCCATCAAAACCTTCGGCTGAAATATTCATCTCGCACTACCACCAGTCAGCCTTACCATGATAATGACGTGGATTAAAAAATTTGACATGGGAATGTTTAAAAAAACCGATTAAAACCATTCCCACCACAAAGCCTCCGATATGGGCGAAGAAGGCGACTCCTCCACCTTCATGCCCGAGACTCATACCCCCACTCAACACTTGCATGAGGAACCAAAAACCCAGCACCAGACCAGCCGGCACATACATCAATCGACTGAAAAAACCAAGAGGTATCAGAACCAACACACGAGCATGCGGATACAGCAATAAATACGCTCCAAGTATCCCTGAAATCGCTCCGCTGGCGCCCACCATGGGAATTTCCGATTGCGGATCAATGGCCGCATGACTCAAGGCGGCCAAGACACCGCACACCACATAAAACAGAATGAATTTTCCGTGACCCATCGCATCTTCGATATTATTCCCGAAGATCCACAAGTAGAGCATATTTCCAATAAGGTGCATCCACCCGCCATGGAGGAACATACTTGAAACCAATGTCCCGTATGCGGGAAGACTGACCAGCTCAGGCGGCAGGCTGGCATGCCCAAATACAACGGCAGGAATAGCCCCATACATATACACAAACATTTCCCCGGCCTGTCTCGGCAAGGACACTTGATAGAAAAAAACCAAAACGCACATCACCACAAACGAAATGGTCACAAACGGAGTGATCTCGGTGGGATTATCATCTTTAAAAGGAATCATAGTACCGCTACGCAGAAAAGCCTGATGACCAACAACAACAGGACTAGCTTGAGGTTGGAAAGTGAAGGCCGGCTATCGGATTGAGGATTCTGCTCCCTTCATCTTCAAGGGGGATGGAAAATCCTGCTGCATGGGTGTGCCCGCCGCCGCCAAAATCCGCGGCAATTTGGGCGACAGAAATTCCCCCTTGCGCCGAACGAAGCGAAAAATATCGCCGGCGATCCTTCTGATGCCAAATCACACAAAACGGATAGTCCTTTGAAAGCCGCTCCCCAATCTGGCTGGTTAAAATCGCCGAATGCACTACCGGTACCGTATGGCCAACAAATGACACCAAGACAGCCTCCTTGACTATCTTGTCCAACAACGAATTTTCATATCGTAAAATTCCGCTTCCCTCAACTTTCAAGGTGTCAAATTGGAAAGCATCCCAGACGGCAAACTCAAAGGGATACGAAGCCAGAGCGGCACTGATCTCCCGGCTATCCACGAGCTTCCATTGCCAAAGATCTTTGTCTTGCACATATTTCAATAGCCAGGGCGCCGGTTCGCGATGAGCCCACTCCCAGGCCAACACAGCCCCGCTTCTGTCCATATCAAAATAGGCATAAGGAAGGCCTTCCAGCGCCTTTTGAGCGGTCATATGGTGATCCAGCACACACAAACTGGCCGTCTCTTTGGCCAGCTGCTCAATAACATCCCGCTGGTAACTAAAATCCACCATCACCACATGTTGTTGAGCCAACCCTTCCGGTGGGGGAAACCCATGTTTAACCGGAATAAACTTGGCATCAGGAAAGCGTTTCCAGATCGCCCATGCCGCACCAAAACCATCCATGCATTCCGCATGGTACAACACCACATCAGGAGCTTGAATATTGGGGAATCGATCCATTACCACCATCTTTCATTCTTAAAAAATGTCCGCGTGGAGCTTATCATGTGAACCGGAGATGTCAAATCCAAACAGGCCATTCAATCCCCGAATAATCACAAAAACTGTAGCGGCTGACGTTGCAACAGAATTCATGCGCGACAGGCAATTCTTCACGTTACGGTGCCATGCCCATCAATACAGAATAAGAGAAAAATAAGCCCCCGTACGAAACCATCAAACCCTATAGTCGTACCGGCCCGCCCGCCCGTACCTCCGTGCTTGAACCCTATATTTGAGAAATGAACGACGTCCTTTGATTAACCAACTCGCACCCAACTCGGCAAAAACGCACAGGAGGATTTCCGCATTTCATTCAAATATACTAACATCGGTCATCCCCGTTTGGGACATGAAATAATTGTCAGAGTGTAATGTATGCCTGACATTTGGGTATTCATTGGATGACATGGTACATATTCCCAAAGGGACCGAGCGATTCCCGGTCCATTAGTCATAGCCAATCATGATCTTAGATCGGCAGGAATGTATGAACCCCGAACATGCTTCAACCACTTCATTTTGGAAACGTCACCCGACACCGATAATCGGCCTCGCCCCCATGGACGGGGTAACGGATTCGGCTTTTCGGCACATTGTGGCTTTGCACGGGAAGCCGGATGTCACCTTTACGGAATTTACCAATGTTCACGATATATGCGCCGGTCGCCTGAAAGCCCTTGACTCCCTGCGGTACTCAGAGTGTGAACGGCCCGTCATCGCCCAAATTTACGGAAAAGACCCATCCTTATTTTATCAAGCGGCGCATGTGGTGTGTGAACTGGGATTTGACGGCTTGGACATCAACATGGGTTGCCCATCAAAAAACGTTGCGGCTTCCGGTAGCGGAGCCGGGCTGATTCGGACCCCGCAACTTGCGCTTGAACTCATCCACCGCACCAGGCAAGGCATTCAAGACTGGGCATCCGGGCAACAGCTTTCGCACATAGGGCTAAAAGCCAACGCCTTAGAAACCGTCGCTCAGCTCAACCAGAGTCACCCGCATCCCCGGGCTCGACAACCTATTCCCTTATCCGTCAAAACCAGAATCGGATACGACCGCAACATGATCGAAGAATGGAGCGCTGTCCTCATCGAAGGCAAACCGGAAGTCATTTCCATACATGGACGGACGCTCTCACAAATGTACCGTGGTCAATCCGATTGGGAGGCCATCGCACTGGCCGCATCCCGCATTCAACCCCACGGCATTCTGGTTTTGGGAAATGGAGATATTCAGAGCCTGGGAGAGGCGTTTGGACGGATCAAGGATTCAGGGGTGAGCGGAGCCTTGATTGGTCGAGGCGCATTAGGGAATCCTTGGATTTTTCAAGGGATCCACCACCTTCGAAATGCCATTCAAACCGCTGAACCTTTTCACCCTCAATCGTTTACGCCCGGAATCCAGGAAAAATTCGGGACCATGCTCGAGCATGCGGCCTTATTTGAACAGGTCCATGGACCGGACCGGTTTCCCCGAATGCGTAAACACCTGGGCTGGTATTGTTCCGGATTTCCTCATGCGGCCTCCCTGCGGGCGCAGCTTGTAAGAACCCATTCCAGTCAGGATGTCATGAATCTGTTGAACCGATACCACAACATCCACCCGGTGGAATTCCGTCCCATAGAAACCCCGGCCGCCACCTTGCTTGCTTAAATGCCTGTCCCTCGCCTGATCCTGGCCTCCACCTCCCCCCGCCGAAGAGAATTTCTGGCGCTGCTGAACATTCCCTTTGAAGTCATTCCGCCCACTTCGACAGAGGAAGAACGGGAACAAGAATCGGCTACCGACCATGTCAAACGGCTGGCTTTGGAAAAAGCCCGGTCGGTGGCCCATCAGTATCCCACAAGTTTCGTCATTGGAAGCGATACCGTCATTGAACTTGATGGAGCCATTCTGGGAAAACCGGCCGGCCTTCAAGAGGCCCGGACCATGCTGACCCGCCTTCGCGGTCGAACCCATACCGTTCATACGGGATTGGCCCTGGTGAGTGAAGCCAAAGGAATAGAAAAAACATGGGTGGAATCGGTCACGGTTTGGATGAAAGACGTTTCGGACTCCACCCTTGCCGCCTATCTCAAAACCGGGGACAGCTTGGGGAAAGCCGGAGCCTATTCCATTCAGGGAGAAGGAGCCCACCTCATCGAAAAAATTAAAGGAGACTACCCGGCCGTGGTGGGCTTACCCTTGCGACACACGGGCCTGTTTTTGGAACAGGCCGGTGTCCACCTACCGAAAAACATCGAGGACATATACCGGACAAAACCCTACGCAAATTGGAAAGATTTTGGATAAAAGGATTTTACCCCCCCGCACTCTTGGGGCAAAAAAAAGGCGGCTCTGAACAGAGCCGCCTTTCCGGTAAATGCACGATGAAAAGCCAGGCTTACATAAACTTCATGAATTTTTCTTTGGCTTCGTCCATAATCTCGGCGGTAATCTCCGACTGACCACGCTCCTTCACCAACCGTTCGATTTCACGCCGGGCCATGGGGCGGATGAAATCCGGAATATTATCCAACCGTTGCTGGGCTTCCGGCGTCCACCGTATCCCATCCGTCGTGGCATTCTTGGAATCATCCATGACCTGCAGGGTTACGGTATTAAACCCGTTCTTCCGCGCATAGGTTTCCACGCTGCTTTTGACCATCGGCTGGACAAAGGAAGGTAACTTGGCCAATTTTTCTTGAGCATCAGGCGTCCATAAGAGTGCTTGCCCTCCACCGGACGATGAAGTGCCCGTCCCACCGGAAGACGTCAGACCCATCTGGGCCACCATGGCGGAAAAAGGACACCCGCCCCCTTCAGAAGAACCTCCGGACCCACTGGACGGAGCGGGTTCGGCGGCGGCAGATTTTCCGCCTTGAATCTTTTCGTTTAAATAGGCCGCCATTTGCCCCATGCCGGCCGAGACCCCTTCCTGCAGCCCTCCACGGGTCATTTCCAACGGCGAATGCTCCGAGGTTCGCCCACCCAACTGCACACCCAGGGAAGATACCATTTGGGTTTCCCCGGGATTGGTCACCATCGAAAATCGTGATTGGCAGGACGGGCACTCAAAAAAGACACCCAAGGAGCCTTCCGCCGGCTTTTCCACTTTCTCAAACGTCATATATGTTTCACATTTCAAACAGACAAATTTCATAGGACACCCCTTGGATTTATGCCGTTGCCGAGATACCTCGATCCGGCGGATTACACATTTTGAAGCAGGACCTGTTTATATTCCAGAATGGTATGAATTTTTTGAGCGATGTCCTGGTATTGCCCGACGGTGGGGTATGATTCGTCCAGCATGGGTTTTCCCTTATCAAACGTCCGCGCAAAATTACGGTCAAACGGTATCCGGCCTAACAACGGGATATTCAGGGCCTGGCACATCGACTCCGTATCACCTTCAAAGAGGGGGTTTTCCTCTCCACAGGAGGGGCACCGGTACTGACTCATATTTTCCACCACCCCTAAAATTTCAATATTCAACTCCTGGGCATAGGCAATGGATTTTTGCACGACATTCGAGGCGACTTCGGAGGGGGTGGTCACCACCACCGCTCCGGCCAAATCAGGAATGAATCCTGCCAAAAGGGGCGGTTTATCCGCAGCCGCCCCAGGAGGAAGATCCGCAAGAAGATAGTCCAACTCCCCCCAGACAATATCAGCTAAAAATTCGCGAATGACATTCATTTCGGTAAGCCCCAGCCACACGGGACTCAAATCCATGGGGCCTTTCCACCGAACCGGGGCATTGGCCTGAAGCAAGAAGTCCATGGAAGCCACCTTAATATTCAAGGGTCCCACCGGAGGGATTGCCCCCTCCCCACTTTCCAGCAAGGTCGCGCCACGCATCCCCAACATCTGCGGGACACACGGTCCATTCAGATCCACATCCAGCAACCCCACACGTTGCCCGCTTCGGGCCAAGGCCAGCGCCAGATTGACGGTCGTCATGCTTTTTCCGACCCCACCCTTGCCGCTCATGACCACGACCTTGCGGCGGATGCCCTTCATCCGGGCAAACACCATTTTCGTTTGCTGGGATATCTGCTCGACCACTTTGGCGTCGTCGGAATACTGCAGCTTATTCAGGATGGATTTCAGGTCAGATGATTGCGACATGGCCGTTTCCTTACATATAAGTCTTTGTTTTCACTCGAAAGCACGGTACCACAGCATTTTTTCCAGCGTCAAACCACATTTCAACACACGGCAAAAAGTCCATTCAATACCCCCTGTCTTCCGCCGCCGGCTCATTCATCGGGTCATCTCAAGCCCCCAGGAACCTTTTTTCCTCACAATTTTCAGACGTATCCCTGTTTCAGGAATAGTCCTGCAGCAACCATACGCCAAGATATCGGAGACGGCGAAAATACTCCGAGGATTCATCAGGAAGTTCGGCAACCAAACCCTCAAGTTCGGCCAGACAATCACGGAGAATATCTACCCGCTGTTCATCAAGCCGGTATTCTTCCAGATAAAAGGACACACACCCACCGATGACCGTATCCAGTGTCATCAAGTGCCCTTCTTCCGCTCCCAGGTTGCCGGGCCACTGATCAGACTGGTGCATCCCCCAAATCTCCATGAATTTCTGCAGGTCATTATCGGTCATAACAACTTCTACTTCCGGAAAGGTTCCTTAATAATTCTCCAGGACCGTGATCGGGGAATCCCCTCACCCAATTTACCTCAAATTTAATCACTCCTCCCCCAGTTCAACGCATCCAGCAGAAGCACCGAAAGGGTACATAACCCGAACCCCCACATTCGATAATCGACCGGTTCACGCTCCAGACACCACAACACGATTCGATATCGCCACCTGTCGGACCCCGCATACAGAAAAATGCCCTTAGCAATCATGCTCAGGCCGACCACAACCCATAACGGCTGATACGCTATCCCCCAGGTCCCGGCCAATAGAAGCAACCCCAGCAACGCGCCCACCCCTCCCCACCGCAAGAACCCCGGGCTCATCACCAACGTTTGCCGGAGAGTGGCAATCACCCGTTCGGGTGAAAAGATCAAGGCCACTCCATCGGCCATCCATAATCCTGCAATAAAAAAAAGGAGGAATACCATGCCGATTCATCTGCCTGCCTGAAAAAATCTGACTTCATCTACAAATAGCGGTGAGTCGTCGGGGTCCCGGCGGCATCGAACTCATACAGTAACGGCGCTCCAGTAGGAATATTCAGCTCCAATACCTGCTCCGTGGATAATTGGTCCAAATGCATTACCAAGGCACGAAGGCTATTCCCATGCGCCACCACCAGCACGGTCTTATCCTGTTGCAGTTCAGGGCGGATATGCTTTTCAAAATAGGGCAACACGCGATCGGCCGTATCCTTG
>JBDIVP010000150.1:0-8483 GCA_039794325.1 Candidatus Inrsubterrania sp. | reverse complement strand
ATCGGCGAGATACTCGCACGAGTACTCACGACGGTCTAACGGGGTTTGCAGGAGAACCTTTCCCCATCAGCCTTCCCCATGGGTGTGCCGGTTCAGCCGCCATATTAGATCATGTACAAGGAGTCCGTTGAATGAAACCTATGGTCTTGATTGTCGATGATGAGAAGGATCTGCTTGATTTGGTCCGGTACCATGTCGAAAAAGCAGGGCTGAATTGTCTGGAGGCCAGGGACGGGGAAACGGCTTTGTGGATGGCCAGAGAGCGCGTTCCCGAATTGATCGTGCTGGATTTGATGCTGCCTGGTGTGGACGGTATCGAGGTCTGTCAGCGTCTGCGGAAGGATCTGAAGACCGTGAATATCGCCATCATCATGCTGACGGCCAAAGCCGAAGAAATCGATCGGGTGATCGGTTTGGAAATGGGCGCGGATGATTACATGGTGAAGCCTTTCAGCCCTCGTGAACTGATTGCCCGTATTAAGGCGGTACTGCGTCGGGGGCAGATGCATGGTGCCATACATGTCCAGCGGGTGGGAACACTGGAAGTCGACCAGGGAAAACATCAAGTCACAGTGAATCAGGAGATAGTCGATTTGACGGTAAAGGAATTTAATTTGTTATGCGCACTTATGACAGCCAAGGGGCGGGTTCTCAGCCGGGAGCAAATATTGGAAACCGTCTGGGGATATTCGAATGTGGTGGATATTGAATCCCGGACCGTCGATGTGCACATTCGACGGTTACGGGAAAAATTAGGACCGGAATGTAAGCGGATTGTGACCGTCAAAGGCATCGGATATCGGCTTGAAGTGGAGCCGATGTAGCCCGATCGCGCCCTCTTTCTTATCCGCCGGACACACCTCTCTCGCCTTTTTCATACCTTTCTCACTACTTTTTCATGCCGGGCCTGCCGGGAACGGTTGACCTTGGTTCGCCGGGTTGGCCGGGGGGCTGTCCCGATTTTTAAGTTGGGTTCTCTTTTCCCGGGGCGGAATCGGGTTGGAATTCGATCAATACGCTGCCGAAGGTATGTTGCAAGTTGTGAAATCCCTATTCATCTTTTAGAATGAGAATTCATGGGCCAGTCCTCCGTAACTTCCAAATATTCAATGAAAGCCATTTCCAATAGCCGGTCCGAACGAAAACAGCGGGAACATGATGCCCGCCGGCAGGACATCCTCGCTGCGGCGGAGAGCCTGTTTTCTCAAAACGGATTTTTCAAAACCAGCATGGCTGAAATTGCCGAGGCCGCCCAGTTTGCCATGGGGACCCTCTATAAATTCTTTAAGAGCAAGGAAGATATCTATATTTCCCTGGTTGAAGCCAAGGCCGAGGATATGTTGCAGCAATTGGAGCAGGCTGTGCAAATGGCCCATTCCGCCAATGACAAAATCCGCGAGATCATTCGGGTTAAGTTGAGGTTTGCCGATCAACATCGTGATTTTTTCCGGATCTATGTTTCGGAGTGGAGCGGGCTCGAATGGTCGGTCAGAAGTACCTTCGGAGAGCGGGTCTGGAGCCGGTATGTAGCCCAGATCGACCTCGTGGCCAATCTTATTAAAGAAGGGATCAAGGCGGGAGACTTCCGAAAGGTTAACCCCAAGGATGCCTCCCTGGCCTTACATGGAATGTTGAATTCCACGATCTATGTTTGGATTCTACAGACCGGTCCAAAAGAATCCCTCGTGGAAAAAGGAGAGTGGTTGGGAAACCTGTTCCTGGGAGGGTTAGGGACAGGGATTGAAAAACGATCCGCAGGACCGCCAATCGCGACATGATGACATGATGATGAGGGTCAATGTGAATTGGATATGGGAAGTGGTGAGATTGGGGGTCCTGGGAGTCATGGTTTTGGGCGGCTGCAGTGAGCAACAGGCGGCTCCACCCCCTCCGCAACGTCCCGCCGCACCGGTTCGTGTCTTACCGGCTATGCAACAGCAGATTCAACAGACAGTCACGTTGGTGGGTACCGCCAAGCCGTGGCGGACCAGTGTGGTGGCCAGTGAGGTGGCGGGGGTGGTGGAAGCCTTCCCGGTGAGAGAAGGGGTCTTTGTTCCGAAGGGGCAGTTACTGGCTGAATTGCGGACGGACATCCTGAAAATCCGGTATGACTCGGCCGTGGCCTCGTTGGGGGAAGCCACAGCCTTGTACAAGCAGGCTCAAAAGGATTTGGAGCGTGCCAAATCATTGTTTTCCAAGGAGTTGGTAACGCAAAAGGAATATGATGATGCCGTGACCCAAGTCAGTGCCATGCGGGAGCGGGCGCTCCAACTCAAAGCCGAAATCCGCCAAGCCGAGGACCGTCTGTCGAAATCAAAAATTTCAGCTCCCTTTTCCGGATGGGTGACCAAGGAATTCACACAAATCGGTCAATGGGTGGTAGAGGGTGGAGCGGTGGTCGAGCTGGTCGATTTGTCGACCGTCGAAGTGGAGGTGCCCTTACCCGAAGCCTACGTGAGGAATGTCTCCCCCGGCGATGCCGTAAGGGCTGCGTTTGATGGTTTGCCGGGATTGGAAATCCAGGGGAAGGTGTTTTCCGTGGTGGCGCAGGCGGACCCTGTAGCTCATACGTTTCCGGTGAAAGTGGCCTTGACCAATCGGGATTACAAGATCAAAAGCGGAATGGTGGCGCGGGTGTCCTTGCATGTGGGAACGCCCTATGCGGCGGTTGTGGTTCCCAAGGATGCCTTGGTGTTGAAGGGGGGCAAGGAATACGTGTTTGCGGTGCAGGATGGAATCGCCAGTCAGCTATTGGTGAAACCTCTTGGTCATTTTGAGGAAATGGTGGAGGTGGAAGGACCGGTGGAGGAGGGCATGCAAATCGTAGTGTCCGGCAACGAACGGCTCCTTCCGGGACAAGCGGTGCGCCTTCTGACTGAGGGTGAACGGTTATGAATCTGGTCCGTTCGGCCATCCGGTACCCGGTCAGCACGATTGTCGGTGTCCTGCTGGTGGTGCTGTTCGGGGTCGTGGCCCTGATCAAGCTTCCGGTCCAATTGGCTCCCGATGTCGAAAAGCATGAGGTCACCGTCGACACGAGGTGGCTGGGAGCCAGTCCACAGGAGGTGGAACGGGAAATTATCGATGAGCAGGAAGAACAGCTTAAAGGGGTCGAGGGCCTTGAAAAGATGTTCAGCGAAAGTTCGTACGGCCAGGGAACCATCATTTTGCGATTTCCGAGCGGGACGAATACCGACACGGCTCTGTTGCAGGTGTCTAATCGCTTGAACCAGGTCAGAGAATATCCTCT
Organism: Candidatus Inrsubterrania sp.; assembly: GCA_039794325.1. Lineage (GTDB taxonomy): Bacteria > Nitrospirota > Nitrospiria > Nitrospirales > UBA8639 > JACKFE01. Next base: position 5,233 of record JBDIVP010000150.1, on the reverse strand, counting down.
GGAGGCCGATGAACCCGTCATCAGCGGCGCCGATACCCGCGGAGCAGCCATGGCGTGGTTTATTTTACAAACGGTCGAAGGCAATCCGGTAGCCATCGAGACCATGCGGGATTTTGCAGAAGATGTCATCAAGGCCCGGTTTGAACGGATTCCGGGTGTGGCGGTTTCCAATGTGTACGGCGGACGGGAACGGGAGCTGCGTGTCACGGTCGATCCGGCCAAACTGGCCGCCCGTTCTCTGACTTTTTTGGATTTAGCCAGAGCCCTGGAGGAAGAGAATCGAAATTTCAGCGCGGGAAATTTCGATGAGGGCAAACGGGCGTATGTGGTGCGCACGGTCGGTCAATACCGGAGTCCGCAGGATGTGGAAAACGTCATAATCGCCCGTCGCGGCGGGGTGCCGGTGTATGTGGGGGATATCGGAACGGCCTCCATCAACTACAAGGATGCAACCAGTGTGGTCCGTCAAATGGGCCGTCAGGCCATCGCCATCAATGCCATCAGGCAAACCGGGGCCAACGTCCTGGAATCGATGGAGGGATTGAAGCAAGCCGTCAGTGATCTCAATGAAGAGATTCTGGCGCCGAGGGGGTTTTACTTAACGCAGGTCTATGACGAATCGGTCTACATCCATCAATCCCTGTCCCTGGTCCAACAAAATCTGTTGATGGGGAGTTTGCTGGCGATTGCCGTCCTGTACTTTTTTCTCCGAACCGGCAGCAGCACTCTGGTGGTGGGCTTGGCCATTCCGATCAGCATGATGGGAACCTTCATCATGTTGTGGATTCTTGGGCGTAATTTCAATGTCATCAGCCTGGCCGGGATGACCTTTGCCGCGGGGATGTTGGTGGATAATTCCATTGTGGTGTTGGAAAATATTTATCGGCACCGGGAGTCCGGTAAATCCTTGTTTCTGGCAGCTTATGAGGGAACGGTGGAAGTCTGGGGCGCGGTGCTGGCCAGTACATTGACCACCATTGCCGTATTCGTGCCGATCGTCTTCATTGAAGAGCAGTCCGGTCAGTTGTTCCGGGATATTGCCATTGCCATCAGCTCCGGGGTGGGGTTGAGCCTGATCGTGTCCATGACGGTGATTCCCTCTCTTTCGGCGCGGGTGTTGAAAACCGCTCAATTCGATCCCAGACACCATTCCCCCGCCAATCCGAAATGGGCCGACCATAACTCCTCTCCCACGGGGATGCCCCCTTTGTCACATCCGTTGGAATGGGTCAAAGGGCGATTGGGAGACTTCATCTTCGCCCTGAGTGGAAGCGTATTCTGGCGAAGTGTCACCATTCTAGGGCTTACGTCGGCGGCTCTGCTGGGAAGTTGGGTTCTTCTTCCCAAAGCCGAATATCTTCCCCAGGGCAACCGCAATCTCGTGTTGGGTATCCTGCTTCCTCCTCCGGGATACAATGTGGAAGAGTTCATCAAAATGGGAAAAGTGATCGAATCACATTTGCAACCGTATTGGGGTGTGAAGCCGGGGACTCCGGAGGAAGCCGAACTGGATGGACCGGGTATGGAGCATTTCTTTTATGTGGCACGGGGGCGTTCGGTATTTATGGGTGGGATGACGACGGATCCCATGCGGGTTTCGGAATTGATCCCGGTGTTTCGCAAAGCCACGGCGGATCTGCCGGGAGTGATCGGCATTATTACGCAACGGGGGTTGTTTGAACGAGGACTGGGCGAAGGGCGGAATATCGACATTGAAATCACCGGACCCGAAATGGAAAGGCTGGTGGATTTGGGAGGACAAATCTTTGGCCAGGTCAAAGCCCTGATTCCAGAGGCTCAGGTGCGTCCGATTCCCAGTTTGGACCTGGGCAGTCCGGAGGTCCGGGTTTCCCTGAAGCGCGATCGTGCCGCTGACGTACAAATGACGAACCAGGAGTTGGGCTTCACGATCGATGCCTTGGTGGATGGCGCCAAAGCCAGCGATTATCAATTTGAAGGGGATGAGATCGATCTTACCGTTCGCGGAGGGGACCGTTATATGGATCGGACGCAGGCTCTCAAAACATTGCCGATCTATACGAAGGGAGGAAAGCTAACCACGGTGGGGAGTATCGCCGACATTCAATTGGTGGCCGGCCCGGAACAGATCAATCATATTGAACGAGAACGGTCCATTGCCATTCAGGTGATTCCCCCGTCGGACATGGCTTTGGAAGAGGCCATGGATGTCATTCGAGACCGGATCCTGGTCCCGCTGAAGGAGGGGGGCACGCTGGGACGCTTGTATAACGTCAGAATTTCCGGAAAGGCGGACGATCTGACCAAAACCTATGACGCCTTGAAATGGAATTTCCTGCTGGCCTTTACGATCACCTACCTTTTGATGGCGGCCTTATTTGAAAGTTTTCTCTATCCCCTGGTCATTATTTTTACCGTGCCCTTTGCCGCCGCGGGCGGGTTCCTGGGGTTGTCGTTGGTCAATGCCTTTGTCGCTTATCAGCCCCTTGATGTCTTGACGATGTTGGGATTTGTGATTCTCATCGGGGTTGTGGTCAATAATGCGATTTTAGTGGTGCATCAGGCACTCAATTTTATGAGAGGGGAGGAGCGGTCCGAGACGTTGGATACGGAATCCACATCAGGATTGTCCCTCCGTGAAGCCGTCAGGGAATCCGTGAAAATCCGGGTTCGGCCGATCATGATGACCACCCTGACCACTCTCTTCGGGCTTCTTCCCTTGGTGGCCTCCTCCGGGGCGGGGTCGGAGCTCTACCGGGGAATCGGCAGTGTGGTGTTGGGAGGGTTGCTGGTCTCGACCCTCTTCACCCTGATCGTCATTCCGGCTCTCTTTACGCTTGTCATGGAAGCTCAAGGAAAATTGCGCAATCGGAAAAAATCCGATTTTACCGTTCAGCCGACCGCTGAACGGGTGTAATCATACAACACGGAAACGTCATTACAGAAACGAGGAACAATGGGACGGTATACCATGAAAACACTGAGCCTGACGGTTATGGTCGCCTGGACGGTCTGGGGTATGGGCAATCTGGCATGGGCGGCTCCGAAGACCGATTCCGAAATTCGGATGGTCCCCGATTTACGGTTGAGTCTGCGGGAAGCCATGGAAGCGGCAGTTGATCAAAATCCGACTATCCGGTTGTTCAGGGAGCGGATTGTGCAAGCGCAGGACGTCGCGAATACCCAATTGGGAGAATTACTTCCGAATTTATCCGGACGATTGAGCGGAGCCCGGAGACGGTTTTTTACCAGTTCATTCGCGGGGCCGGCTGCGGTGTCCGACCCCTTTGAATTCTATGAGGCCCGTGCCTTTCTCACCCAAAACGTCTTCAGTCTGAGTTTGATCCAAAAGTGGCGGGCGGCGAAAACCGGCGTGGATGTGGCGTCGATGGATGCCGAAGTCACCAAGCGGGATTCCATGGCGGCTGTGGGACTGGTTTATTTCGAAACCCTGCGGGCCATGGCCTCCGTCGATGCCAGGAGGGCTGATGTACAACTCAATCGTGAATTGCTTCGGTTGGCGGCCGAACGCAAGGCGGCGGGGATGGCCACCAGTCTGGATGTCACCCGCGCACGGGTGCAGATGGAAAATGAGCGTCAACGGCTTTTGGTGGCGGAAAACGACCGCGACCGGGCCAGATTGAATCTCATTCGTACAATCGGATTATCGTTTGATGTCAACCTGATCTTGACGGATGAACTGAAAATGGCCCCGGTCCCCGAGCAGACCATGGCCGAGGCGTTGCAGGTGGCCCAGGAAAATCGAACGGAATTGAAAGTGCAAAAGAAACGGGAACGCCTGGCCTCCTTGACATTGAGTTCCGTGACCAGTGAGCGGTTGCCCTCCGTGCAAGCCTTGGGGGATGTCGGGCTGATCGGCAACGCGCCGTTGGAAGCCCTCACTACCGATAACGTTCAGGTCTTGATGACCGTGCCCATTTTTGACGGCGGGATGCGGGAATGGCGTATTTCGGAAAGCCGCAGTCTGTTGCGGCAGGAAGCCATCAGAAGTCAGGACATACAGTATCAGGTGACTCTGGAGGTACGGGATGCCCTGTTGACGCTGGAAGCGTCCAGGGAACAGGTTACAGTGGCGGAAGGGGGGTTGGAACTGGCCTTGACGGAGTTGGAGTTGGCGCGGGAACGGTTCGCCGTGGGGGTGGCTACCAACATCGAGGTGACGGATTCCCAAACCCGTGTGGCTCAGGCCAGGGATAACCTGATCGAGGCTCTGTTCCGTTACAATGGATCACGGGTTAATTTGGCGCGAGCCCAGGGACGATTGGAGGATTTATAAAAAGGAAAAAGTAAAAAGGAATAGGGAAAAGAGAGAAGGGAAAAGAGGAAATTGCCAACCACAGGTGAATGGAAGATGAAAGAGGAGTTGACGATACAGATCAAACAGGAAATCCGGTCGGCGGCGGAGAAACGGCGGACGTTCGCCATCATCAGCCATCCGGATGCCGGGAAGACCACTTTGACGGAGAAGCTGTTGCTTTATTCCGGGATGGTGCGTACAGCAGGAATGGTGGGAGCCAGAAAAAGCGGAAAACTGGCTACCTCCGACTGGATGGAGATGGAACAGGAGCGCGGGATTTCCATCACGGCCTCCGCCATGCAGTTCGGATATAAAGGAGCGGTCATCAATGTTTTGGATACGCCGGGCCATCAGGATTTCTGTGAGGATACGTACCGGACGTTGACGGCTGCGGATAGTGCCATCATGGTGATCGATGCGGCAAAAGGTGTCGAAATGCAGACACGAAAATTGTTTGAAGTCTGCCGGCTCCGCCAAATTCCGGTCTTGACCTTTATCAATAAAATGGACCTGCCGGGCCGGCCGCCTCTCGATTTGATGGCCGAAGTGGAGGAGGTCTTGGGCATTCATGCCAGTGCCGTCAACTGGCCGATCGGGTCCGGGCAGGATTTTCTTGGTGTGGTGAATCGTGAGACCAGGCAGGTGTTGTTGTATACCAAAACAGCGGCCAGAGGAGCGGCCAAGCCGGATCTGACCAAATGGTCATTGGATGAACCTTCTCTGAAAAGTCGTGTGCCGGATTATGTCTGGGACCAATTGGTTCACGATTTGGAGTTGTTGGATATTGCCGGCAATCCGTTCTCCAGGGATGAATTTCAAAATGGAAAAGTGACTCCCGTCTTTTTCGGGTCGGCTTTGACCAATTTCGGGGTGGAGGCCTTTTTCGATGCCTTCGTGGAACTGGCCCCCTCCGCCAGAGGACGGGTGGCCGATGCC
>JBDIVP010000149.1:0-8513 GCA_039794325.1 Candidatus Inrsubterrania sp. | reverse complement strand
AACGCCGCCAAGGCGACCTTGGCTTTGAAGGCTGCAGAATACTGATTTCGGGTTTTGCTCATCTCTTTCCTCCTGTGAGTCAGAGATCATAGCGTAACTGGCTGTCCAATTTCTTAGGACCATCTCTCCTCCTGCCGTATCGAGGCCTCCTTCATGGAATGGGAAATCCGTCCCCGGTCATCCCATACGAGAGTGCATTTCGTAAATACCAAAGGCCGTTTCGAAACGGCTTGCAAGGCTTTTCCGATTATCTCCTCCGCATGACCCAGCCCGTATACGGCGGCGGTATCAATCCAATTTATCCCTAAATCCAATGCTCGATGGATGGTTGCAAGGGAATCGGCATCCTCCTGCCTTCCCCATCCAAACTCATAGCCGCCTCCCCCATGTCCCACGTTCCCAAACCAAGGCGAGTGATATGAAGATCGGTATTTCCTAAGGGCACTGTCTGCATACTATTTTTCCTCCTGGCAGGCCCCCACCCATTACTTTGATGAGATGGGATTTGCCCCCTCCCCTCGTTTTCCCTGGTAAAAGAGAGGAGGCTGTGCCCTCCGGTATTCCCTTTTTCTCACTTCATACACTCACGCTGGTCACACACGGCCCCTCTTGACCATCCACATTGAAAAGGGTTCTATTCATCTATCTCCTCTGTTGGCTCCTCTGTTGGTCTTGTCCCTGTCCTTGCCCTTGCTCAGGCTACGAGTATATTGGGTCTTTTGGGGTTCCTATTTGTAATTCGTAGGCATTCAATTCTTCTCGAGAATGCGATTTGCAGAAATCCTTCTTGCCTTTTTTAGGTTATTTTCTGGGCTATAGCTGTGGTGCGCAAATAGCTTTCATGGCTTCCAGTACGTCTTTATCCGACAAGTCCCGGCTGTCTTCCTGGCAATGTCGAAATAAATCATTGATGGAAAGCATCCCTTGAAGGCACCCTTCCACATCCACGACCGGTAGCCGGTGGACCTGCTTTTGCCCCATGATTTTCAAAGGTTTTTTGACATCGTCATCGGGGAAACATGTTTCCACCGTCCCCTCTTGGAGGATCTCCCCCACCATCACGTCCCCGGGGAGTTTATTTTGGGTCGCCATAGCCAGTGAAAGATCCCGGTCAGTGATCACTCCGACAATTTTGTTTTGTTCATCCACCACCGGCAATATTCCACAATCCACGTCCCACATCATAACGACTGCGGAAGCCAGATTGGTTTGGGGGTCACAGGCCCCCACATCTTTCGTCATAAGATCTTTTACTTTCATAGACTCTTGTTCCTCCTTTCGTTACCATTACGCGTACGCGGTGGTGTCTGTTGAGTGTATTTTCTTTTGCCTTTCCATGGATTGTTCTTGTACCAAACGAGGCCGTCAGGGAACACTATGAAAAACCCTAAAGGGGCTCACACGTAGTTCCATGAAACCACGACAGCGGCATCCGTCCGTTTCCGTGTCCTCAAGCGTCGTTCCATTAAAAGAACATTGACTCCTTGCCTCCGTCTCACCATACCCCAAACGGGTTCCGCAACACGAATCCGGCCTTTAGGCCTCCCGATTGGTGGCCGCTCCATTCCTTTATCGCCTCTAAAACCTGGCAGACGACGGTCGCTCCGCGCACGTTTGAGGTACCGGTGCACGAGTCGGAGCATGCCGTGTTGTCGCCCTCGCCCCCTTCATCGGTCACCTGGGTGGGTCATTCGACTTTGCTGGTGCAATTGGATGGAATCAATGTCTTGACCGATCCCCATTGGTCCCATCGGGCCAGTCCTGTTACCTTTGCCGGCCCGCCCCGGGTGTCCCCTCCCGGTCTTCGATTCGAACAACTTCCTCCGATCCACCTGGTCATTATCTCCCATAATCATTATGACCATCTGGATCTCCCAACAATTACGCGGCTTGCGACCACACACGATCCGCTGTTTCTGGTTCCGTTAGGCCTGAAGAAATGGTTTCAAGCCCACAACATGGTACGCGTCAAAGAACTGGACTGGTGGGAGGAAGTGCCGGTTCAATCGTTACAAGTCGTCTGTCTTCCCGCACAACATTTTTCCGGCCGTACCTTATGGGATCACAACAAGACCTTATGGAGTTCCTGGGCCGTGATGGGAGCAGGGAAACGACTGTTCTTCAGCGGGGATACGGGATATTATCCTGTTTTCAAAAATATCGGCGAGCGTTTCGGGCCCTTTGATTTGGCCGCGATTTCCATAGGAGCCTATCTGCCCAGAGAGATCATGCACATGACACACCTCACTCCGGAGGAAGCCCTGCAAGTGCATATGGAACTTCAGGGCAACCAGTTGTTAGGCATTCATTGGGGAACCTTCGACCTGACGGAGGAACCGTTTGATGAACCACCGGCACGCTTACAGGCCGAGGCTCAACGAAGAGGGCTTGATCCGGAAACCATATGGGTCTTGAACCCCGGGGAGACCCGAAGGTGGTAAGACTCATGGGCTTCAGGAAGGACCAGAGGAAAAAAAAGGCCTCTTGCGCGGCCGGCACAATTACGGCTGGTGGGATTTTTCCCCACGAAACATGCTCAACCAATTCCAAGGCCACACTCCCGGTCGTGACGCGATATTCAGTCGATTGGCGGAAGCCTCAAACACCCTGAGCGTCTGCTGAATCGCGTCAGTCGCCACGTTTACGTCCTTTTTATTCAGGGAGGGTTTTCGTCTGAGTAGGAAAAGAATTCCACACGTGCGGTGCACCAACTCCATTTCTTCCGGTTCCAGAAGGTCCGCTTGCATCCACATCGCGTGCTGCGGTTCAAAAAGCTCCGCGCCAAAGTTATGCAACGGTCGGGTTCGAGGGGTAAGATGCTCTTCTATTAATCGGAGCTGGGAAAGAAATTGGGCCCGAAGCATGCGGGCTTTTTGTTGACGTTGAGTTTCCTGTTGCACGAACCATAACCGAGCAAAGTACATGCCGGCCCACACCGCCGAAATGAGGCCGACAGCCAGAAGACACAGACCGAGACCAAGCACAGCTGTCCAGTTCACCGGTTCACCCCCTTAGAAGGAGAATTGAGCGGAGTTCAGACCCCTTCACCCCTTTCTATCGGCGTTCTTAATAGCTACCCTACCCCTTTCGGATAAGCCGACCACCTGCGATAACAGCATACCGAAACTTACAATGCGTTTCCTGTCCTATTTATGTTAGCAGTAAAGCCGGTCGCACTCTCAACTGTTTTTTCTACGCTCATCCTGCCCCCAGGGGGATGACGAAAAGGTGCCAGGAACCTTTTCGAACTTTTCCTTGATGACCCCTAGTAGGAGCGAAACGTTTCCCGGGATCAATCCTCCGGCAAAATTTCATCAAGGAGGTTTCAATTTTTTTTGGGGACAAAAAAAGGTGTCAGGACCCTTTTCTGAATCGGATTAACGTCCAGGGGCGGAAAATGTTTTCCAAATTCAACAGCGGCCTTATTCCCTGCACCCACCCCACTGCACACAACCAATTAATAGGTTCCTGACACCTTACTCCTGGCCAAATCACTTAACAGGGTCCCGAAACTTTAATTTTCCTCAGGCCGGATAGATGAGGCAATCCTGATCTGCGGTATTCGTTCAAAGCCCTTGCCTTCTCGGAAGCGTTCATACACCACAATCCGCAATTTTTTAATCCACCCCGATATTTGGCTCCAGACTTTGAAAGTAGGAAAGGAGATCACGCATGGATACCATCCCAACAATTTTATCCCCATCACAGATGACCAAATGGCGCACGCCGAGATTCCCCATCATGTCATACGCTTCACGAGAGGTTTTGGTCACTTGGATAGAAGGTAATTGGATTTCGGATAAATTCGTGGCCGTGATCAGTTGTTCTGCGGTGGTGTGATCCAGATTTTTCTTCATCCCCAATCCCTTACGAACAATATCGGTATCCGTGAGAAGCCCAATAAACGAGCCATTTTTTTCCACTAACAGCGAGCTTAATTTTTCTTCCCGCATTTTTACGGCTGCGCTAATAATTGAAGCATCCGCGGGGATGGACTTCAAATTTGTTTGCATTATTTCAGATAACATGGAAAACCTCCTTGAGCGGTGTTTGTAAACAGGTCCATAGAGAAATTTTTGTCCCAGGATTCCGTTTCGACGGTTCAAGCCTCCAATCCCACTTCCATGCTCACTTTTTGATTTTATCTTGGAGGGATAATATGGTCAAAAAACTCCCACCCCCGGTTTCTCCAAAATTTAACTCGCAGTCTCGGCACTCTTGTCAGGTTCGCCAACTCCCTTCGTCCGAAATCTCCTACCCCTCCCATAATACTATCACTTTTCCGCACCAGTGCCATGGGCGGAAGTTGTGTGCTTTTCCCTGAAGGCTACCGGTGGTCTGGAATTCAAAAGGTACCAGGAAACTTTTCTACTTCAGCGTAGCCTCCCAAGGGCATTGGTGCTCGCAAAATTGGACCGCCGCCTCATCGGGTGCACCCACCCCACTGCATCCAATCAATTAAAAAGTTTCTGACACCCTACTCTTACCCTAGGTCATCATGAAGCTTTCATATCCGCCTGTAAATCTGTTCCCAGAGTAAGTTTCTGATTCAATGTGCGGCCGTAGGCATTAATCGTGATGACGAGAGCCCCGAGGATGACAACCGCCGCCACGGCGAATGTGATGCGCATGCCGATAGCAACGGCTTCGGGACGCGCCGCTGTCATGTTGCTCGTCCCCGATGCCAGCGCGAAGACCCCGCCCATAACGGATGTCCCGGTGATGAGCCCGAGATTACGCGAGAGGTTGAGCATGCCGGATATGACACCCCGCTGATCCGGATGGATATTCGTCATGACCGCCGTGGTGTTGGCAGTCTGGAACAGCGCATAGCCGACGGTGATGAGGACAATGGGAGTGAGATAGCCGGGAATGCCGAATGTCTCCGGTATTATAGAAAGCAAAAATGCCCCGCCCGATATTCCAACGAGCCCAGTGATAGTCATGCCCTTTGCGCCGAACCGGTCCGCAGCGCGACCGGCCGGCACGGCGGTCAGCGCCGCGACCAGGGGACCGACAAATACCACGAGTCCAACAACCGCGGCATCAAGCCCCAGCTCGCAAGAGAGATATTTCAAAAAGGTGCCAGGAACCTTTTTTAATTTAGTCCCCCACCAGCGGAGGTGTTTGCAAAATAGAACCGACGACTCATCCGCTGCCCCCCGCCGTACCAAAACAATTAAAACGTTCCTGATACCTTCATCTTACCCTCGCCGTTGTTGACGATGCCCCTGTGCACGCCCATCCATTCAATGAGTCTCTCATCCTGCGCACAGCCAAGAGATAAAACGGGAATTGCCAGATCCCTCAAGAAGATCTACAATGGTTCTAAAATAGAACCATATGGGGGATACTATGGCCGTGAACCTTTCGATCAAAAATGTCCCAGAAGAATGGGTGAACCACTTGCGCCAACGGGCCGCCAAACATCATCGTTCGCTTCAAGGGGAATTGCTGTCGATTCTTGAGGAAAGCGTGAGTAAGGAGGAGAAAATTTCTCCGACGGATTTGTTCATGGACATGCGGCAACGGGGTCTCACCACGCCCCGGGAGTCCGCAGCGATCATTCGGAAGGATCGTAATGGCCGTTCAGGTCATTGACACGTCGGCCCTGGCTGCGGTGGTGTTTGTTGAACCAGATGGTCAGCGTATTGCCGCGCATATCGCAGCGCATGATCTAATTGCTCCCCACCTCCTATCCTTTGAGTTGGCGAATGTTTGCCTCACCAAGATTCGTCGGCACCCTACTCAGCGAGCCTTATTACTGGCTGCCTACGGAATGATCCGTCGTCTCCCACTGACACTGATGTCAGTCAATATGCCGGAGGTGCTGGAGCTGGCTGAGATCAGAAAATTAACGGTGTACGATGCATCCTTCTTATGGCTGGCTCAACAATTGGATGTGGAATTGGTCACCTTGGATACCGCTCTCGCCAAACAGGCGGGACTCCGAAAAGGCCGGTAGCAGAAGTGGGCCCCATTCATTGGACAGAAAATCTTTGATGATAAGCGAAATCTTTTGCGGTATGTTTCCTCTCAGTGAAAGGAGCAGAAGATGGCAAAACGTACTCGACGGAATCGCTCACCAGCGTGTAAGGCCAAAGTGGCCCTGGCCGCCGTCGGGGTGATCGTCAATTTAAAGGTTCCTGACACCTAAATCTTATTCTTGCAGTTACGCAATCCGCTTTCGGCTTCACTCAACGATCCAAACAGGTGACCATCCACTGTCATATGGCAAGTCCTGCCCCCCAGCACCATTTTCTTCTCAGAATTATTTTCTTTTAAACAGATCTGACGACACCTGAACCATTTGTTGTGTCGAAGGTGTTTCGGTCTTCCCAAACGTCATAACTTCGGGGGATACCGCCGCAACAATGGTTTGAAACTCTTCTGGGCTTTTTCCAGTCTTCTCAATATTTAGTATGGTCAATGCATCTGCGCGGGCAAGATAAAAACCCGAGAGTCGCATATTATAACGAAAACGGTTCACGTATATTTGTACTAGGTAGATCAAAAGTGCGATTACGGTAATACGCGTCCCTTGTAAATGAAGTTGTTTTGTCCAGGCGTCACCTTGTACGTTTTTCTTTGCAACATTCTTGAACTCTTGAAGGCCATTTTGAAGATCATTAATCGCTTTACTTATCCTCTCATATCGTTGCAGTAATTCTGTGGCTTGTATCTCATATTCCTTCATAAAAAAGATATTCTTATTTTGATCAATAAATTTTTTAATTTCTGCTAAGGTTTCATTTCCATCGAGAAAAGATACAGCGGTGTCGCTCTGGTAAGTGATAATCTTGCCTGCCCTGTTCACGCTCACTGCAAGTCCGGTGTCGTTCTTCAACCACTCCATATTTAACCTTGCTTGCAGTGCTTCAGGTATTATTGGCGTCCATGATTTTCCATCATCAATGCTTCGTAAAATAACAGTGTTGCCACTGAAATTAACTACCTCTGCAAGCACTACGCCGCTCTCTAATTGTTTGACAGTTATATTTTTGAAAGTTAAATCCTGTGCTATGGGTTGCCATGTGTTGCCATCATCAGCACTTCGGAGAATAACAACTTTGCCGTCCTCGTTTTTTCCCGCCACGAGCACTGTATTACTCTTTAACTGCTTGAAACCTGAATAATTATCGACCGCATCAGCCGCTACGGGGTGCCATGTGTTGCCATCATCAGCACTTCGGAGAATAACAACTTTGCCGTCCTCGTTTTTTCCCGCCACGAGCACTGTATTACTCTTTAACTGCTCGAAACCTGAATAATTATCGATCGCATCAGCCGCTACGGGGTGCCATGTGTTGCCATCATCAGCACTTCGGAGGATAACGACTTTGCCGTCTTCATTTTTTCCCACCACGAGCACTGTATTACTCTTTAACTGCTTGAAACCTGAATAATTAACGACCGCATCAGCCGCTACGGGGTGCCATGTATTGCCATCATCGGTGCTTCGGGAGAAGAGAACCTTGTCGGCGTTCTTGATTATCGACAGAAGTAAAGTGCCGCTCTCCAACTGCTTTATATGTAAAAATGAATGTTGTGCGACGTCATGGGTTGAGTCTGGCGTAACGGATCTCCACGTTTTGCCATCGTCATCACTTCGAAGGATGATTCCCATTTGATCTTTGTCTACGGAAGAAAAAAGCAAAGCACCACTTTTCAATTCGTCAACGATTGAAATTGCTGGAGATCCGCCATGATTTATGTCCAACGTAAACGACTCCCATGTTTTGCCATCATCAACACTTCGGAGGATCACGTCATTATCGTCAGAGTTTCGTAAGGTAGAGAGCAAAGTACCACTTGCTAACTCCTCAATATTGATTCTCGTAATTATTACTTGTGAAGACATTGCGATATCCATCTTCTTAAGTAGCCATGATTTTCCATCATTGGTACTTCGAAAAACTACGACATTAGCATCCGCATCCCGTCCAACCATTAGTACAACATTGCTTTTCAGCTGTTTGATACTGAGAGGAGCGAACGCATAGAAACTAAGCGTTTGGAAATACTTAGAGGGTTCAATCGCAACTTGCGCCCAACTCCAAGTTGTACCATCTGTGGTGCCCCGGAGGATGATAGGCTTTCCGTCATTAGTGACTCCAGCCGCAACCACAGTGCCGCTCTTTAACAACTCAGTGAAAAAAAAATCCCTGACCGAGAAGTTTGTCGGGGTCATTTTCCAAAGCGAATAAGGAGCCTTAACATTTTGGTTGATAGATTCGATCAGCTCATTTCTCTCTTTTTGAATTTGTTCTAATTTGGTTTCCTCGCCTAGAAGCTCGGCCTCCTTTGTTTCGATCCACTCTTTAGCGCTACCCCCAATAGCAAATTGATCAAGAAAATTTAGGCCAAGAGGCAAGAAAATTATAATTGGCTCATCTCCAAAGTGAGTGGGTGATTCTGGAGGGTTTTTCATATGGGTTTGAGCATACAGGTCAAGACTTTCAAGCGGAGATACTCCTCATCGCGTAACCCGTAGGCTCTTCGTTGAATGACGC
>JBDIVP010000148.1:0-8554 GCA_039794325.1 Candidatus Inrsubterrania sp. | reverse complement strand
ATTGAAGGTTCCGGCACTGATGGCGCCGATGGTGCGGTATTGGGTGCGTACCTTCAATATGGGTGGCCGTGTGGGTGTGAAGGATCGGGCGTTGGCTCTGTCGTCTCCGCTCTTGGTGGTGCTTGGCACAGATGATAACAAACCGATTGATTGGTTGCGGGTAGGGCAAGCGCTTCAGCGCCTCCTCCTCGTGGCCTGTCGCTGTGGATTACAGGGAGGCTATCTCAATCAGCCGATTCAGGTGGCAACCCTGCGGCCAAGACTCCAAAAACTTGTAGGAAATGGATTTCCTCAGATTCTGCTTCGTCTGGGCTATCCGGTCCAAGAGATACCGGCTGCTCCCCGGCGAGCCGTGGATGAGGTCGTCCAGCCGGGCTTGATGCCAGGGACAACCACATAGGAGACTGTTGATGGTGACGGGTATGCCGGCCCTGGCAATGGTTTTGGGTGCTGCCCTCATGGGTGCCATCGTTTTCGGAACATTTCGTTGGACGGATCGAACACGGAAATTACGGGAACGCCTGAATGCCGCGCGTGTGCCCTGTAAACCGCAGGTCGTAGATTTTGATGAGCTTGATGGGTTACCGGCTCAAGTGCAGCGGTACTTTCAAACCGTTCTCAAAGAAGGTCAACCGATGGTGATGGAGATGTGGATGCGCCATACCGGCACTTTTAATATGGGGGAAACCAGGGAACAGTGGAAACCATTTGTTTCGGAACAGTGGGTGATCACGAAACGCCCGGGGTTTGTGTGGAACGCCCGGATCAAAGTAATGCCCGGTCTTTCGGTCCGGGTTCATGATGCCTATGTCGCCGGAGAGGGAATGCTGACCGCTGCCCTATTCGGTTTGTTTCCCGTGGTTGATCTTCGTGATTCGAACGCATTGGCTGTGAGTGAATTGATGCGATTTTTGGCTGAGGCGGCTTGGTATCCAACGGTGTTATTGCCGAGCCAGGGGGTTCGCTGGGATGAGGTTGACGCCGGTTCGGCCCAAGCCACATTGGTTGATGAGATCGTAAGGGTTCCGTTGTTGTTTACGTTTAACGAGCATGATGTGATCGAAGCGGTTTGTGCTCAGGACCGGGGGCGAATCGTGGGTAACCGTATAGTTCCGACATCATGGCGCGGACGGTTTTCGAACTATCGGGAGCAGTGCGGCATGCGAGTGCCGGGAGAGGGCGAGGTGTCTTGGATGCTTCCCGAAGGAGAAAAGCCTTATTGGCGAGGTCAGGTGCGGGAGATAAACTATGGATTTGCCAAATAAGGAAAGCAAAAGAGGGAAGCGTGGATGAAGATTTATGGGAGGTAAGTGTGCGAGAGAAGAACCATGCCTGATTTCTTTTGAGAGGAGGTAGACAATATGATGAGGATAATGATTGGTGTGATTGTTGCGATGCTGATGAGTCCTTATGTGTCATGGGCTGAAGGAATGAATGCCGAAGGGGATGCTGAAGGGTTCATCTTGAGCAGTAGTGATATTGCACCGAATGCCATGATCGACCTCAAACATGTCTACAAGGGATTCGGGTGTGAAGGCGAGAATCATTCCCCGGCCTTGACGTGGAGTGGAGCGCCGAAAGGGACGAAGAGTTTTGCGATAACGGTCTATGATCCGGATGCGCCGACCGGTAGCGGTTGGTGGCATTGGGTGGTGTATAACATTCCCGCTGATGTCACTGCACTACCCACAGGAGCCGGAAGTGTGGAATCGCCGAAACTACCCCCCGGGGCGGTACAAGGCCGGACGGATTTCGGAAACGCTGGGTATGGCGGGCCCTGTCCCCCGGTTGGGCATGGACCACACCGGTACATTTTTACCGTTCATGCTCTCAAAACCGATAAATTGGACCTTCCGGCAGAGGCAAGTGCGGCCATGGTTGGGTTTATGCTTCACGCCAATCGCTTGGGCAAAGCGTCCTTAACAGGTTTGTTCTCCCGGTAGGAACTGAGGCATAAACCGTGTGTGCAGGTTGTGGGGAGGAAAAAGCCCATAATAAAGTAAAAAAGCATCGCTCTGGAAAATGAGAGCAAGGGATTTTTGCAGGTTCGCAACGTGTGGGGATGTGTTATAAAAAGACTCCCGACCCCTTTTGATGTGGGGGTTTTCCTGACTTGTTTGAGTTCTTTTCGGTGAAGGGGTATATATAGGAATCGGCGAAAGGGAAAAATGGATCAGGGGATGTGAATTATGAGTGCTACGAGGAGGAGGGTTTCTGAAATGACCGTGAGATTACAGCTGTTGACGGTTTTCGCAGGGTTGATATTGCTCGTCGTACCCGTCGTCATGGTGGGCTGTCAGGAATCTCCTTCCGACTCTGTTCCACAGGATTCCGCTTCCGAGCAACCGGGGTTTGCCGGAGAGGTGAAAGGTGCCTTAAACAGCGAAATTTCCGGGGCGGGGGTGGCAACGTATATCCCTTCCCAGGAAACTGTGTCCGGAAGCCGTACCGGCTATTATCTGATCGCCAATACCCGCAGTGTGAAGGACGTGTTGGTGACATTCAGGGTGCCGGCCGAGGCCGAGCTGGGAACCCATCGCCTGCACCCTCGCGATCCGATGGAACTCGGCGAAAATTTTGAAGTGCAGGTGGATGGGCGGATCGACGGGTTGCCGGTTTCTTACGGTTTCAAGACAGACGGGACGCTGACACTGGAAACGTTTCCCACCGATGGCAGCAAGCTCTCCGGTTCCAAGATCAAGGGGTCGTTTAATTTTGTGACCGAGGACGATGAGGGGGGGAGGGTTACGGCCCAAGGGACATTCGAATTTTTGGGGTAAGGTTTCCGGGGTGACCGTCAGGTTTTGGAAATAGGCCGACGCGATCATGACAACTTCCGGTGGGGTAACAAGAGTGCGTTTTGTCAACAGTGAGAGGAGGAGGTAGGAGAACGATGGATCCGTTGATGCTATTGGGCGGGTTGGCTGTGCTTATCGGTGTGATCGGCGTGATTGTGCTGATAAAGGGGCGGAATAAGCGTCCCAAATGAAGGGGTTTGTTTCATGTCCGGCAAGAATGTGCAAGCCGGGGATTTCCTTCAACGCATTGCAAAAGGTAGTCGTGGGAATTCCGGTCTTAAATTATTGACGAATCCTACGACTGCGGGAGACGGGAGAACACCATGATTGGTCAGTCGGTTAAACTGTTTACGATTCGGGGGATACCCGTCGGGATCCATTATTCCTGGTTCATTATCTTTTTTTTGATTACCTTTTCCCTGACGTTCCGCTTTGCCACCGAGTATGCCCATTGGTCGGGGTTTGAACATTATGCCGTTGGGATCGCCACCAGTTTGCTCTTCTTTGCCTCCATCCTTTTCCATGAGTTTGCGCATAGCCTGGTGGCGCTGGCCAAGGGCATCCCGGTCCGCTCCATTACGTTGTTTGTGTTTGGAGGGGTGGCTCAGATCGGACGGGAGCCCGATCATCCCATGACCGAGTTTCAAATTGCGATTGCAGGTCCGATCGCCAGTTTTTTGCTGGCCGTTGGATTCGGAGTGGTGGGGTACGCCGCCGCCGGACGGGTGGAACATATTGAGTCCTTGGCCGGATGGTTGTCGGCCATTAACCTGGTGTTGGCGATTTTCAATCTGGTACCCGGATTTCCTTTGGATGGCGGGAGAATTTTCCGCGCCGCCGTCTGGCACGTGACCGGGAGTTTGACCAAAGCGACCAGAGTGGCTGCGGGGAGCGGTCAGGCCATCGGGTTTGTCTTTATCTTTTTTGGGATCTGGACGGCGTTTACGGTCAATTGGTTTGGCGGGCTTTGGATGGGGTTGATCGGCTGGTTCCTGCTCAATGCGGCGCAGGAAACGGTGTTGCAGGTCGGGTTGCGATCCGCCATGTCGGGCCTGGTTGCCGAAGACATTATGTCGCGGGATTATCCCAAAGTTTCGCCGGAATTAAGCGTAGCCGATCTGATCGAGCAATATATTTTGAAAACAGGCCGGCGTACCTATCTGGTAACAACCGACGGCCGCTTGGAAGGCATGGTGACGTTACATCAGGTTAAGGCTGTCCCGGTCGATCGTCGACAGGAGACACGGATCCAGGAGGCCATGACGCCTGCCTCCACCCTTCGCACGGTGGGTGCGCGAACCCCGATTACGGAAGTGTTGGAACTGATGGAAGGGAAGGATATCAATCAAATGCCGGTGATCGACGAAGGGCGGCTAATGGGACTCATTACGAGAGAACATGTCTTACGGATGTTGAGTACGAAACTGGAGTTGGAGAGTTCGTCAGGCAGATCTCCTCGGGAAGCCAGGGCCTCATGAGTAACCTAGGCATGGGTTTCTTTTTTTCGGAAGAAATTGAGCGGATGGATTTGTGGGAACGGTGGGCATGATCGGCAGAGATGCAACGGGGATGGCGTCGTCGGCTTTGGCTCTGCCAATCGCCCGGGCGAGAAGGGGTGCGTGGATGTGTAAGGCGAATGATTCTCACGTGATCCGGGTCGTCATCCTCATGGGGGTATCAGGATCCGGTAAGTCCACGATCGGTCGCCGGTTGGCCGAAGCGCTCGGATGGCGGTTTATCGAAGGTGATGACTTCCATGCACCGGCCAGTCTGGACAAAATGCGCATGGGGGTGTCATTGACCGACCATGATCGTGAGCCGTGGATTGAGGTCTTGCGGGAAGTGATTCGCCAGGTCTTAGCCACGGATCAACGGGCGGTGATTGCCTGTTCGGCGTTGAAGGCAGCGTATCGCGACCGGCTGACCATGGGGTTGCGGTATGTGGCGCTGGTGTATCTCCGGGGAGGGCCCGATCTGATCCGTCAACGGTTGCAGTTGCGAACCGGACATTTTATGAAGGAGGATCTGTTGGGGAGCCAGTTGCTGACGCTGGAAGAACCGCAAAATGTGCCGGTGGTGGATGTCGACGTGCCGCCGGACGTTATTGTTCACCGAATCAAGAAGGTTTTACAATTGGACGGTTCCTGACCGTCGGTGAATCTTCATTCGTGGGATTCCGGTGTTCCGGATCCGCGTGAAAGGAGAACCGAATGTCTCGACGCTCTTCGGGATGGATTGATGTGAGCGTCCCCCTTCGCGATGGGATGGTGCGATGGCCGGACAATCCACCCATTCGCATCACCCGGACTCAGGATATGGAGCGGGGGGACGATTGCAATGTGATGAAAGTTTCCCTGGGAGTTCATTCGGGGACCCACATGGACGCGCCCGTCCATTTTCTTTCCAAGGGCGCCGGGATCGATGGCATGCCCTTGTCCGTTGCCGTCGGGCCGGCCAGGGTCATCGGTATCCGGGATCGCCAATCGATTACCCCCGATGAACTTCGGCCGCACCGGATCAGACGGGGTGAACGGATTCTCTTCAAAACCCGCAATTCCCCCGGTGCTGGAAGTCCGATTCCTTTCTCAAAGATTTCGTCTTTCTTTCAGAAGAAGGGGCCCGCTGGCTGGCTGCCCGGCGTGTCCTGACGGTCGGCATCGATTATTTATCGGTGGCGGGGTTTTATTCGGATACCGCCGCCATCCATACCATCCTTCTCAAAGCCGGAATTTGGATCATCGAAGGATTGAATCTGACCAGGGTTTCACCTGGAAACTATGATTTGATGTGCCTCCCGATCAAGATTGCCGGCGGGGACGGCGCGCCGGCTCGGGCGCTTCTCAGACCGGCCCCAAAGGGAGCCAAGGGGTGAGACGATGATTCGAACCATTGCGATTTTGGGCGCTTCCGGAGATTTGACCACGCGGTTTCTGTTGCCGGCCTTGGCCCATCTTCACGAGTCCGGCCTTCTGCCGGAAAAATTCCAGGTGATGAGCGTGGCTAGGGATGACCTGGATACGGATGGGTTCCGCCGCTTTGTCCTCAAGCGAATGGCCGACATTGCATCGGTGGCGGACTCCGATTCCTGCAAAGCGGTACTTTCGAATCTGGTGTATGACCGGGGTGATGTGACGGATCGGAAAGAGATGGGGCAGGTGTTCGGTAACTTGAAAGATCCCATCGTCGTCTATCTGGCCTTGCCCCCTTCGCTCTTTAAATCCACGGTGGAAGCGTTGGTGGAGATCGGATTACCCAAAGGCAGCAAACTGGTGCTGGAAAAGCCGTTTGGAACCGATTTGGCTTCGGCGCAAGAGTTGAACCGGTTGCTGCATGCTTCATTCCCTGAGCAGGATGTGTTTCGGCTCGATCATTTTTTGGGAAAACAGACGGTTCAGAATATTCTGGGATTCCGCCTGACCAATCGAATCTTTGAACCGCTGTGGAATTCCCAGCATATTGAACGGGTGGATATTATCTGGGATGAGACGCTGACGGCCTCCGGGCGGGCGGCCTTTTATGATGGGACCGGGGCCCTGCGGGATATGATTCAAAATCACCTGCTTCAATTGCTGGCGCTGGTCGGGATGGAGCCGTTGCATCAGCTCAACGAGCGAAGCCTCCGTGACCGCAAAGTGGACGTGCTGCAGGCGGTACGTCGTCTTTCGTCCGAGGAAGTGGTGCAACAAACGGTCCGGGGGCGTTACGGCTCTGGAACGATTGATGGCCGGGATATTGGACCGTATTCGAAAGAAGAGCATGTTGATCCGGAAAAACAGACCGAAACCTTTGCGCAGGTCAGGTTGTCGATCGATAATTGGCGTTGGGGCGGGGTGCCATTTCTGCTGCGGACAGGCAAGGGGTTGGGGCGGGATCGCCGCGAAATCGCCATTCAATTCAAACCGGTACCTCATCTGGCATTCGGTGGACCGTCTCAGCCGAAACCAAATGTCCTGAAAATTGAATTGAACCCCGAACGTATCGGGTTGTCCATCAACGTGAATGCCGAAGGGGATTTTTGCGATCTTCATCACATTGAATTGGACCATACGTTCGACGCGACCGGGTTGCCACCCTATGCCCGGTTGTTGCTTGATGTGTTGGAGGGGGATCCCATGTTTTCGATCCGGGACGATGAAGCCGAGGAATCCTGGAAAATCGTGGAACCGATTCTTGCGGTCTGGCGAGACGGAGGTGTGCCCTTGAAGGAGTATCCCGCCGGCTCGGACGGTCCCGGTGAAGGATAAGTCACATTCACGCACACGAAGGAGCGCTATGAGCATATGGAAGCCGTTGCATCGTATCGAGGGGTATCTACCAATTGAAGATCACGGCCTGATCGGGGAAGGCGCGACGGCCGGTTTGATTGGGCGGGACGGCACGTTGTCCTGGCTGTGCCTGCCCCGCTTTGATTCCCCGCCGATATTTTGCGGTATCCTGGATGCCGATCGGGGAGGCGGCTTCACGGTCGCTCCGGAGGAGATTGTGGAATCGCGCCAAATGTATGAACCTGATACGGCGGTTTTAATCACCGAGATGCGCTGTCGGACCGGAGTCCTACGCCTGAGAGATGTTTGCCCCCTGATGGCGGGAGCTGATCTGTCGGAGGATTTGCCCGCCACACGAAATGAACTGTTGAGAAGTGCGACTGTGGTGGAGGGAAGTGTTCCAATTCAGGTAACAATCCGGCCGAGGGGCGGCGCGGAAGCGGATCCCCGCGACGGCGGTCTTCGGATTCGGTGTGCCGACTTTCCGGAGGTCGATTTGTACGTGGGAGCCACCATTCCGTTGACGGGCTTACAAACCTCGATCATGATGAAGGCCGGGCAAACCCTTCACCTCCTGCTTTGTTGGCGGCATTCTCATGCTCCCGCTCCGACTTTTGATCCTGAACGGTTGTACGAGGATACGGTGGCGGTCTGGAAAAACTGGCTCCGGCACTGGACATATACAGGGCCGCAAGAGGCGTTGGTCCGGCGGTCGGTCATGACGATCAAGTTGTTGGATCATTTTGAAAACGGCGCGATTGTGGCCGCTCCGACCTCTTCCCTCCCTGAGCTGATCGGCGGGGGGCGGAATTGGGATTATCGATATGCGTGGATTCGTGATGCCGCCTTTTCGGTCTATGCGTTACATCGGGTAGGGTTCTCGCACGAAGCCGCCGGTTTCTTGGGTTGGGTGCTGGATGCGGTGGAACGGGATGGGCGCCCCAGGGTGATGTATGATTTGGATGGCCACATGCCTCCGAAGGAATGGGAGGATGGCGATTTGGAAGGCTACCGGAGGTCTAGTCCGGTCCGGTGGGGCAATGCCGCGGCGGATCAGCATCAGCATGACGTCTATGGAGAAATTCTGGATTGTGCCTATCAATGGGCCGCCCATCACGGGACAATTCCACAATCCTTGTGGGATCGTCTTCGAACACTGACGGACTCCGCGTGCCGGGAATGGCGGAAACCCGATCACGGGATCTGGGAGGTTCGGACCAGCGGCCGTCCGTTCACCTATTCCTCTGCGCTTTGTCAGGTGGCGGTCGATCGTGCCGCCAGGATGGCGGAACAATACCGACTGCCGGGCTCACCGGATGCCTGGAAACGCACAGCCGAGGAGATTCGACAGGCCATTTTGAGCGAGGCCTGGGATGACCGGTCGCAGACCCTGACCGAGCATTTGGGGGGCGGAGGGTTGGACGCCAGTTTGTTGGCGTTGCCGCTCCGCCGAGTGGTGAGGGCCGATCATCCTAAAATGGTGGCCACAAC
>JBDIVP010000147.1:0-8784 GCA_039794325.1 Candidatus Inrsubterrania sp. | reverse complement strand
GGGGGTAAGGAGGGAAACCCTATTCAACCGGCCACCGGACCATACCGAGTACTTGGCCTGGCCAGGCACCTGACAACAGTTCGGGAAGCATGGAGTGAAAATAAAAAAGTGGAAAGATACGTTATGGAAAAAGGATTTGCCGGAGGTTGTCAACGTGAAAACTGCCGCCGCTTGTTCTTTTAACGTTCGATGTCCTCTTGCTTTTCACCCTGTAAGTCCGGAAACAACTGCAAGAGATCAATCGCCAGTGTCTGTTCCCTATCGGCATACGGCCAGGGTCGAACCCCGGGAGGTAGATCGGCCAACACCACCGAATTCGCCTCAAAACTTAACCGAAATCGGTGTCGTCCGACAGGCATCAAGGGTTGATGGCGGGGATCCAACTCCGACGCCGTTACGAATTTGCTTGCCGTATCGCTGGGCCGGGACCGAAAATTGGCGATCAACACATGTAAAAACCGGTTGTCGGTGACAAAGACGCCACCTGAGGTGATGAGGTTTTCCCCCCCACTCCCCAGGGTTACCGAATAAAACGATACGACATCCCAGGGTGAACTGAGACGAAAGGCTTTGGCCAACCACGGTGCCAACCTCAACACTTCCTGATCGGTAAACACCCGAGTCCCGACTTTCTGATCGAAAATTCCAAACCCTAAGATCCGGTCTCGTTCCCGAACGGTCAGGCCGGTGAATACTTTAGCCACGACAACCTCATTGATGTCGAAAGGATGAGAATGTTTCTTTCCCATCGGACCGGCAGCCGTGACCTCCACCAACAGATCAGGGCGGTCAATCACCGGAAACCGGGACGGACCCGTCTCGCATCCGGCAGACAAGGCTCCGACCATCAACCACACCATCCCTCGCAGGGTAGAGCCGAATGTCCACTGCCCATTTCTTCTAACCATGTACATGTGACTCTCTCAAATAATCTTAACGATATACAACACCGGATGATGCCTGGCCTCCACCCTGACCGACGGTCATCCATTCCGGAGCCAACTTCAGAATCCGCATATTTTTGGCGATTTCATATTCGTCCAAGGGAAAAGTTCCTCGAGAAACCAGCAGATTCTGCCCTTCAGGACTGTGAAGAAACCCGAGGAATTCCGGAAGTGGGGAAGACAGATCCTTATTCGGAATTTTATGGACATGGAGATAGAGGGACCGGCTCAGGGGATATGTCCCGTTCGCCACCGTAGCCTCCGATGGCCTAATCGCGGGCAATCCGGGTTTTTTAACGATCGGCAGTACCCGTACCTGTGGAATGGCATATCCCAAAGATCCAAACCCGATCCCGAACGGGTCGTTGGCCACGTTTAGCACCATGGAAGCCGGACCGGTAACATCTTTCAGGGATTCGTTCCATCCCCGGCCTTGCAGTACCAATTGCCGGAACATCAGGCTACTGATATGGTCGGAGTTTTTCTCTCCATACAAATGGATGGGAAATCGAGCCCAGTTCCCCTGGCCGCCGACCCCGCCCCATTCGATGATTGGAGACACATCACTTTCCGCCGGGAAATGGGAAAACATGGCTTGCACCTGTTCCAGAGTAATTTCCCTGATGGGATTAGCCCGATTGACGTAGAGGGCCACGGCATCCTTTCCGACCACAAGGCTGAGAGGCACATATCCGAAGCGTGAACGACATGCTTCCTGTTCTTCGGGGGTCAATGATCGCGAAAGCGCAAGCACCTTGATGGTATTGGGCCCGTCCGGCCCGGTGTTATGTCCGTCACCATGGCGCACCTCCGCGATATCCTTGAGAAATGTGTCGATTTCCAAACCGCCGAATTTTCGAGGGGCGTCCTGCAAGATAATCTTGTAGTGAGGGTAGACATGATGAAATTGCCGGACCGCCCCTGCCAGGTAAGGACGCCATGAGGCATCAACGACCATGATGAGCGATCGGGGGCCTTGAGGATCGGGGGAAACCGCAGACATCTCCCCATGGCTGCCCGCTGGCATCATCGAAATTCCATGCCTCTGTGGGACACCATCCGCCCTCACCTCGGTCACGCCCATGCCAAACATGGACACCATCACCATCCACGCCACCGTTGCCCAACTAAAACCGAACGTCATCCGAAGTATCAATGGTTGTTTCAATTGCCGAGTATTCATATGTGCCCATTTCCGGGAGCAGTCCCTTTTAAGGTGGTTGATCGTCTCCTGGCAGAAAAAGACAGGCGTTTCAGTAACCGTTTCCACACGGAGCCTTCCTCCGCTGCTTCTTTCTCAACGGGTACCGGATGGGGTTTCTCACGCCCACGAGCAATAGACTTTCCCCCCTCGAGCCATTTATGAACATTGCGATAATCCGGACGAAGCTTGGCGATCGCCTGAAACTGTGCCAGCGCCTGACTCTCTTGGCCCGCCGCGTGCAGCGCTCGTCCCAACTCATATCGAAGCGAGAGTCGTTCCTCATCCTGTTCCGAAGCACCGGTTGCCCACTCCAAGGCCCGCAGAAAATACGGAACGGCATTCCGGGGTTTCCCGGCTGCCATTAAACAGATCCCGATCTCCCGATGCGCTTGGACTCGAGTCGGCCCTTGTTGAGCCGCAACAGCCAGCACCTGAATCGCCAAGCGGTACTTTCGTTTCCGTTGCAACTGAATCCCTTGAGCCAACATTCGCCACGCCTGCTCAGAATCATCCCTCGTCAAAGACGGTGAAGCTCCTTCCGTCACAACCGGCGGCATTTCAGGCTCCGACCGTTCCTCCACGGAAGTCGTGTCCGGAGAAGGCGGCCTCTTACCGTTTGTCTCCATCCCTGCCGCTTCCTCCAGCAACTGTAAACCGGGATCGGGAGCCTCTCGAGAAAGGATCGATTGGATGTGAACCGTATGGTCAAGAGGAAGCACCCCTCCCAACAACCGGTCCCGGGCCGCCTCGGCAATGACTTGATCGGGAATTCGGGGCAATTGCTTGGCGAACCCGTAAGTCAGCCCCAAATCGCACAATTGATTGATTAGACGGGGTATTCCGCGGCTCAAATCATGAACCAACGTACAAGCCCAGACGGTAAAGAGTTCAGCACGCCCCCCTGCGCAATGAAGACGATGGTGTATATAACGCACAGTCATCTCACGGTCCAACGCCTGGAGATGGCAATCGACTTCGATTCGTTGGGCGAATTGGATCAGCTCGGGCTGTTGAAGGAGAGTACGAAGTTGAGGTTGCCCCGAAAGGATAACCTGTAGGTTGGGAACACCCTCGACGTTCACATTCGACAATAATCGAAGCTCCTCCAGCATGGAAGCCGTTAAATTTTGGGCTTCGTCAATGATGAGCAAGGCCGGATGCTCATGATGACGGGAATCCCGAAGAAACCGGGTTAACGATACATAATGGCCGGACGGATCGGAGGCAGGTACATCAAGATTGAACGCCAGGGCCACCCAGGGCATCACGCTGGGCCAGGACGCATTCGTATTGACGATTTCCCCAACCACGACATCTCCCTTTTTTTCTCGAACGATCTTGCGAAGCAGGGTGGTCTTGCCCAACCCCGGTTCTCCCGTCAACATGATAAAACCCTTCTGAGAGAGCAACCCATACTCCAAATATGCCAGGGAGCTTTCATAGGGCCCTTCCGGGAAAAAACACTCCGGGTCGGGCAAAAGGGAAAAAGGGAGTTTTCGCATGCCATAAAAGGATTGATACATCATCATCACCCTTACCAATAAATTTCCCAGACGTCTCCGGGGCGCTCCAGCCCCTGTATTCCTCTTACGATCACTCGCCCCTCTTGAATAGCCGCTTCCACAGAGAATCCGCCGCCGGCAACTCCTTACCCTGGCCTGCCGCCACCATCCGATGCGCCGATGCCAATGTCATCGTCTGCCGCCCTACCTTATTACAGACCGTCCCCAAAACAGGCACGCCCCCCTGGAGCAAATCCAGGGACTCCTGTACATCGGCTTTGCCGGTGCCGCCTTCCTCCACGACCAGGAGGGTAGCATCCAGAGAGGGGCTGAAGGCTAAACTGTCGGCTGATTCGAGCAAGGGGGGAAGATCGAAAATAATGATGCGACCCGTATAGCGATGTTTCATTTCCTGAACCAAATCGCTCATGGCCGGCGCCGTCAGCAATTCAAGGGAAGATGTCACCGGTTCTCCGCCAGGCAAAACCAGGAGTCTGCCGAGATTCGGATGCACCAAACAGGCTTGAAGGGAATTGTGACACTGCAGAAAATCAGCCAGCCCGGGGGATTTGGGAAATCCCATCACGTGATGAAGGTTCGGCTTCCGAAGGTTGCCTTCCACCAATAACACCGTCAGCGTCAGATCCATACCCAACGCGACGGCCAAATTCAAGGCGGTGAGTGTCGTTCCTTGGCGGGATCTTGGACTGAACACCCCAAGAACCGTCCATTGGTTTTCATTGAGCCGGTGCAACACCTGGGTCTTCAGCCGCTTAAACGATTCGATATACAGGGGGCTGGATCGTTCGTGCAGAATTCGATGCCGTTCAAGCATTTCCTCCGGCACATCCACACACCGGCTTTGCGTATAGGCAATGCGGTGAGGGGCAACTTCCGATTGGCGTTCTGACCGGCCGACCGGGAGAAGCTGCACTTTGTGCGACGGCCGGGATGGGGGGGCAGCCTGTTCTTTAAACCGTTTCATGGCTTCTTGTAGGTGATTCATGACGCTCAATCCCTTCCTGTGATACACACTATCCTATGCCGAGTTTTCGCAACGCCGCATACCAGAGGATATCAAGAGGCAACCAGAGCCAATGCCCGATAACCAGAAGTCCCACAAAGGCCCCCGCACCTGCCCACTTCATCAGACGTCGTCGCCTAGCCAATTCCTGAATATCCGCGGAAAGAGGGAGGTAGGGGATATTAGCCAGCGGCGCCATCTTTGTGAGGGCCGCCAGGTCCCGGCTCGAGCGGACAGATTGGTCCAGATTTTCCGCGATGACCATGGCGCCCACTCCTCCCAGTATCGATAAGAAGGACCCGAGCACCATAATCACCAGCCGATTGGGAGATGCCGGCCGTTCGGGGAAATCAGGAGGATCGATCAAGGAAAATCTCTCGCCTTTGCGTTGCGCTTCGAGTTCCTGAGACACCTTGGCCTCCAGCAGTTTAAACCGAATCTCATGGTATTTTTTTGTCGAATTATCCCGATTCCGTGTCAACTCCAGATAGGCCGGCTCCAATTCAGGGGTGCGCTCCAGCCGGGAAGAATACATTTGCACCTTGCTTCGAAGTTTGCGGCCGGTCTCCTTTAAGGCCTTGATCTCATTCAAGGCGGCATTGAGCTGGGCCTGAATTTGAATGTAGGCAGGATTTTCCGGATCGGCGGTCAATTCTTTTTTTCGGGGATATCGAGCCACACGAAGTATTTCGCGTTCCAGGGACGCGATGATCTGCCTGGACTGTTTGACATCAGGATGATCGGTCCCATGAGTCTCGAACAAGGTCTGGAGACGGGCATGTTCATCAGCCAGGCGTTTTTGAAGTTCATCGGTCGGCGACAGGGAACCCGTGGCCGCCTGGAGAGCATGAATTTCCTGTTGCATCTTGATGATGTCGGGATGAGTGGGAGACAGCACGGCCGCACTGCTGACGTATTGCGCCCGCAAGGCTTTCAACCGTTCATCCAGATCAAGAATGCGTTGCCCGCTGGCCGTGATGATCGGCGTATTGGGTTTAATGATGGCCAATTGGCCTTCCAGGTCGATTTTCCGATCTTCCATGGCGGTCAGCCGTTGTTTGACATCCAACAATTCCCGTTCCGCCTGATTCATCAATTGAAGGTTAATTTCAAATAACTCCGGCAAGGCCCCATCGGCCTTTTGCTTGAAGGCCGCGATGCGATACTCCAATGCCTCGATCTGCCCGGCGAGATCCTTGGCTTCTTTCTGAAGAAACTCGGTGGCTTCCTGGGCTTGCCGTTCACGGGTTTTCAAATTTTCCGCCAGGAACAAATTCGTTAATTCGGTGGCCACTTTTTGGGATTTGGCGGGAGACTCCCCGTCATAGGCCAGGGTAAAGGCGATCGTCGCCTTGGTGGATTGGCCGGTACGCCGGTCAACCACATCGGCACTGATGACTTTAACCTGAATATCATCGACGAACTCCTTCAGCACGACTTCATTGGGGCTTCGCTGACGAAGTGACGGATACAGATCGAACTGTTCCACGATTCGCAGAAGGGTCGACCGGGTCATCACCTGCTGTTTGATTTTTTCGATTTGCTGGTCGGCATACGTGGTGATGGCGGAACGAACAATGTCCATCGGCACTTCCTGTTCCTCGATCAGGATGGTGGCGGTGGAACGATAGGTGGGAGGCCATAACCAGGCCACCAGCACGCTTGCCGTCAGGACGGAAAACAAGCCCAGCCAAAAGACGGACTTTCGGCGCTTCAAGATCGCGATAATTTGTGAGATATCCAGGGCAGCGTATGGTTCCATCGGCATTTTCAACTTTCTTCAAATCGGGGCTGAGCCCTTACCATTTCCGGCTACCTGCCCAGATCATCGACACGGTTCTCATTCGAAAAACGCGTAGGGAGCAAACACATAACTCAATGTCACGGTCACGGCGTGGGACTCCCCTGTTAATGTCCGAGCCGGTCCTTGCTGTTCTCGATTCCGATAATGATAGCCGGCTTTGAGTCCCCACCGTTCATCCCATCGCCATAGAATCGAAGGATTGATGAAAAAGAATTGAGATTTGGGGAGCGCGATCTGACTTCTGGTCACGCTTTCATTCATAATAAATTCCGCTGTAATATTCCCGATGAGTTTTTCCGTCAGGTCCCCCGACAGCGAAACCGCAAAACGGTCGTTTCGGGTCAGGAGGCCGAACGGGGAAGGATGCAGGCTGCGACTGCTCAAAAGCTTTCCCCGGAACCTCTCCCACCGGTATTCGGCCGTGGCCCCGAACACTCCGACCACATTGTCGGACTGTATATCAGCCCCCTGCATGGTCAAGCTGGTTTGGACCAGACGAATCCCCCCAAAAACAGAAGTTTTCAACCGTTCCGTCCAATGGTAGGTCCCTCCTAATTCGCCCCCGTAACTCAGCGACGTGCTCTCCACGTCGCTTGCTGAAAAATAAATCGCCTGCCCGGAAAGGTAGACCGTCGCCTGCTCCGACAGGTGGTGCGTCATTGTGGCTGACCCCACATGCGTCTGATAGTCCACAAACCCCGATCCCAAGGGAACGTCGTAGGTCACATTCGAAAAACCGTAGTTGACCGATGCCGACCACCGTTCATCCAGCCGATAACTCCAGGTAGGTTGAAGATACTGCCGTTTTCTGAACTGGCGGCGTCCGATCAGGTCAACCCGCCCCAGCACCCCGGTTTCGACTAATTCCCCCAACAAAATGGAGTCACGGGAAAAACTTCCCTTGAGACCGAATTCGTGCCGTTCGGCACGGTGACGAACCGTTCCATTGTAAAACTGTTGGGTCATGTCCAGTTCCTTGTTATTCACATACTCGACGAAATCCAACCGCCCGTTTGCTTCCAGTGTGGTGTGTTCGGTTTTCATCCGCATATTCAATTCAGGTGAAGCCCATACCCCATACACACTGTCCTGGGACCGCTCCGTCAGCAACAGGTTACTGTTGAATTCCCCCTTCGCGCTGAACCGGGGCTCGGCCGTCCACTCGGCCGACCATACAGCAGCAGGCCCGATCAGGCCGAACCCTGCGCTCACCAGCCAGCACGCCATTTCGAAGAACCATCTGCTGTTGGACAATGTCCTCTGCCTTACGCCGCACGCGACTCCCTCCACGCCCATGTCAGGGAACCATCACCACATCCCATCGTTCCAATATGATGTTGCGCTCCAATCCATGCCCTTTGATCGCATCACCATAATCAAAGGGAAACACCACCTGCCGGTCTCCCAACCTGCGAAGGACCTTGATATTGCTCGAGGAAGCATACGGCGTCACACCTCCAGCAAGGCTTAACGCCTGCATGACGTCGATGGGGTGGCCCACGGTGAACTCGCCGGGCCGATTGACTTTGCCGATCACATAGATCTTCAAACTTCTGGCTTCGGTCACGATTACGGAAAGCGCCGGATCGGGCACATAATGCTTCAACTTGGCTTTAAGATCGTCCATGAATTGATCAAGTGTTTTGCCTGCCGCCCTTACCGGCCCCACCAAGGGAAAGGACACGAATCCATCATTTAAGACCGTCACGTCTCCCGTCAGATGTTCATCCTTCCATACCGAAATTTTTAAGATATCACCGGGGCCCAACCGATAAGATGGAGCCCCGGAATAGTCCTCCGCGAGCGGAGGCTCGGCTCCAAAGCCGGGGCCGGGGAATGGCAGGCACATTCCCCACATCAGACCGATAAAAAGGATTCGCCGGCAGATCCCTCCGTCCCCTGTTGCCTTCCAGCGGTCTGCAGGTTGCTTGGATGTTTTGAATATCGACATCGTTACCCCTGTAATTGGCCCAAAAGTGCCTTGGCTTCGGCTTCGTATCCGAATCCCTGTTTGGATTGCAGCGCTTTCGCCAGATACGTTTTGGCTTCTTCAGCGTTTCCGGCCTGGTGGTAGGCAACCCCCAAATGATAATTCAACAAAGGATGATTGGGTGTGCTCACCATCGCCTTGCGGATCATCCGAATACCTTCATCCTGGCGGCCCAATTTGACATACACCAACCCCAAGGTATCCAGAAAATACGGATTGGCCTCACCTCCGGTCATTAACCCCTCGCTCAATTGAAGAGCTCGCTTCAAGTCTTTGGGACTTCCCTTCTGGTCGGTCAACAAAGAAGCCAGGTTAT
>JBDIVP010000146.1:0-8882 GCA_039794325.1 Candidatus Inrsubterrania sp. | reverse complement strand
CAAATTCGTGCCGCGAATGATAAGGTGAAAGTGGCTTTCGGCGGGGTCTTTGCCACTTTGAATGCCCAGTTGGTCAAGTTGCAATGTCCGGAGGTGGACTTTGTATGCCGGGGCGATGGCGAGCAACTTTTACTGGATCTACTTGAGCGGCTGGATGATCCCGGGACGGTCGATGGGCTCACTTGGGCCAAAGACGGCCGGCTGATGCATAATCCCAATCAAAAGATTGAACGCCATCTCGATCGATGGCCTTTCCCGGACCGGGAGAGTCTACCCCTTGAATTTATCGAGTCCATGCCGCTGGATGTCCCGGCGGTTCTGTCGATGGAGCGGTTTACCACCATGCAGACCTCTCGTGGGTGTCCATGGCCGTGCGTGTTTTGTGATATTCCCATGTTCAATGAAGGCAAGTGGCGGGCACGAAGCCCCCAGCATGTGGTGGAGGAGTTTAAGCATCTGCAGGAGCAAGGGTATGGTTGCGTGTATTTCGTCGACGACCATTTCCTTTTGCAACCTAAACGTATCGAGGCGATCTGTAACGGAATTCAAGACGCAGGAGTCACGATTCAATGGGGATGCGAAGGGCGTGTCGATTCAGTCGCTCAACATCTGTTCCCGGCTATGGCCAAGGCGCATTGCCGGACGATCATGTTCGGGGTGGAAAGCGGGAGTCAAAAGGTGTTGGATCGATTGCAGAAAGATCAGACGCTTGCTGAGGTTGAAACGGCTGTTACCAATGCCAAACAAGCGGGAGTCGAAATCGTTCATGGCTTTTTCGTCGTCGGCAACCCGGATGAGACAGTCGAGGATATGCGGGACACCTTCACCTTTGCATCCAAACTTCCGCTTGATACCTTTGCCTTCAACCGGCTGTGCGTCTATCGAGGTACGCCGTTATGGCAGGAATATGTCAAGCGAGGGTTGGTTGATGATGCCGTTGACTGGTATAAATATTTCAAATGTTCGGAAATCGATCCTACCTGTCTTCCCGGCGAAGTCATCCATGCGGAACGGCGCGTGGGGTTGCGACGGCTGATTCTGTATAAAGCCATTCATTTTCCGGGGCAGGCGTTTCGCTTGTTGCGCCGGTTCCTCCGGTACATGCCCCTCCGTGATGTGGTCTATCTCATTGCAAAGCCGTTTCTCGGTGCCGGAAAAGGGCCGACGAAAGCGGAAGTGCTCTCCCGGGCGGTTGAGCATGGGACAAACAAAGAGACGGCAGCCATGCTGACCCACATGACCGATGTCGAACTTCAGGAAGTCTTTCGGGAGTCAAAAGCCGAGCGTGAGCGAATCCAACGGGAGGCGGAAGAACGGCGGGAACTGCCCATGCTGCAAACCTGACTCGACCGGTCCCATCATCGGTCTGTCGGATGATGGGACTCCGCCTCTTTCTTCACGATTCACACGGTGAGTTGCCGGTTCTCTGTGGTCCGGTCGGTTTGCCAAAAGACAACCGATTGTCTAGTATTGTCCCCCATGTGGATGGTTTCCGTCCCCACCTCGCACGGCCAAATCACAAACAAGGTTTTGAACCGGACCCAAGCCATGTATGAGGCAATCCCTTTGCTTTTGATGACCCGGGCTTGGGCTGAATGTTGAAAAAGAGTCCTCATGATGGAACGAACGAAAATCTTAATCATGGGGGCTGCCGGGAGGGATTTTCATAACTTCAACCTCGTGTTTCGGAACAATCCCGCCTATGAAGTGGTGGCCTTTACCGCCGCCCAAATCCCCAATATCGATGGCCGGCACTATCCTCCTCAGCTTGCCGGAGAATGGTATCCGCAGGGTATTCCCATCCGGTCGGAAGGAGAGCTGGAAGCCCTCATCCACAATCAGCAAATCAATCAGGTTATTTTTAGCTACAGCGATATTACCCACGCGGAAGTTATGCACAAAGCCTCACGGGTGATGGCCTGCGGGGCCGATTTTCGACTGTTGGGCCCGAATGCGACAATGCTGCGCTCCAACAAGCCTGTTGTTTCCGTGTGCGCGGTGCGGACCGGTGCCGGAAAAAGTCCGGTCACTCGAAAGGTAGCGTGGCTTCTGAGGGAAGAAGGCCTAAGGGTGGCTATTGTTCGCCATCCCATGCCATATGGGGATCTAGCCAAACAGGCCGTGCAACGATTGGCCACATTTGAGGATTTGACTACCGCCGATTGCACGATCGAAGAACGGGAGGAATATGAACCTCATATTCTCCAAGGCAATGTGGTCTAAGCGGGAGTGGATTATCAACGGATTTTGGCGCAGGCCGAAGGCGAGGCCGATGTGATTGTCTGGGACGGGGGGAATAACGATCTGCCGTTTTTTCAACCCGACCTGGAGATGGTGTTGGTAGATCCCCATCGGGCCGGCGATGAAGAGAGCTACTTCCCGGGTGAAGTAAATCTGTTGCGCGCGGATGTCCTGGTGCTGACCAAACTGGATACGGCTCCCAAGGAGCAGATTGCGGCCGTTCGGGCACGAATCGCCGCTGCCAATCCCTCCGCCACCGTGATCGATTCCACCATGCCGGTTAGGGTGGAGAACCCTGAGCAAATCAGCGGGGCCCGTGTCCTGGTTGTCGAGGATGGCCCCACTTTGACCCATGGTGGGATGCGATTCGGTGCCGGCATCATCGCCGCGGAACAATACGATGCCGCTGAACTGATTGATCCGCGTCCGTTTGCCGTGGGGAGTATCAGGGAGGTCTATGCCACCTATCCGCATGTGGGAATGGTGTTGCCCGCCATGGGATATGGGCCCCGACAAATTCAAGAATTGCGCACGACCATCAGCCGGGTGAACTGTGATCTGGTCCTGATTGCCACACCCGTGGATTTAGGCGCGTTGATTTCAATTTCGCAGCCGACCTGCCGGGTTACCTACGAATTTCAGGAAACAGGGAAGCCGGATTTGAAGCAAGTCCTGCAAAATGTGATTGCAAAGGCCAAAGGACATGGCTGAACGGGTACTGGTCGCTTTGGGCGGCAATGCTCTGGTCCGGGCGGGGCAACGGGGCACCATTTCCGAGCAGGCGGCCAACCTGACCGTCGCCTTACAGGGAATTCTCCCGATCATTGCACGAGGTTGCCGGGTGGTGATCACGCACGGGAACGGTCCGCAAGTGGGGCATATTCTGCTCCGCGTCGAAGCGGCTCGCCCACAGGCCTATGACTTGCCCCTCGATGTGTGTGTGGCGCAATCGCAAGGGGAGATCGGCTATCTGATGCAGCAAGCCTTGGAGAATCTGTTGCGGCAGTCCCGGATTGACCGGCCCGTGGCGACAATTCTGTGCCGCACTCTGGTTGATCAACATGATCCCCTCATGGCGAAACCGTCAAAACCGGTTGGGCCCTATTATGCCGGGGAGGAAGCATCCAGCCTCATGCAACAGGGCTGGTCCTTGGTGGAAGAACCGCCGCACGGATTCCGTCGGGTGGTGCCATCTCCCGAACCCCTGAACATCGTTGAAACGGATGTGATCCGCCGGTTGTTCGACGAGGGGATCATCGTCATTGCCGTGGGCGGCGGCGGGATTCCGGTCTATGCGGGACCGGATGGAACGCTGCACGGTCTGGAGGCGGTGGTGGATAAGGACCTGGCCTCCGCACAATTGGCCGTGACCATCGGAGTCGAGCGCATTTTGGATTTGACGTCGGTTGAACATGCCAAACTGTATTTTCAATCATCCCGTGAAGAAAATCTCGGGACGATTACCGTCGGCGAGGCGAAACGATTTTTGGCGGAGGGACATTTCGCACCGGGAAGCATGCGACCTAAAATCGAGGCGGGGATCTATTTTGTGGACCAGGGTGGTCGGCAGTTCACCATCACACATACCGAAACGGCTTTGAAGGGATTTGAAGGCCAAACCGGGACCCATCTGGTCCCTGTTTGAAGGAGGGCGTTTTCATGAACCTGTTGACGTTAACCGATTGGACGAAGGAGACGATTCAGGATATTCTCACGGCCTCGGCCCACATCAAACAGCATTCCGGCCAGTACACCCAGACTCTGACCGGATCCATTCTGCTGATGATTTTTGAAAAGCCGTCGTTGCGAACCAGGGTATCGTTTGAGGCGGCCATGCTGCAGATGGGTGGCCATGGCATGTATTACGATCTTGGAAACTCACCCCTGGGATCCGGAAAGGAAACCATTGCCGATACGGCCCGTACGGCTTCGCGCTATGTCCAGGGCATTATGGCGAGGATGTTTCGGCGGGCCGACATGGAGGAATTGGGGCGCCATGCCACCGTTCCCGTTATCAATGGCTTGACGGATTATGAGCATCCTTGCCAGGGCCTCGGGGATCTTTTCACCATACAAGAAAAAAAGGGGATCCTTCAGGGGCTCCGTCTGGCCTATGTAGGTGACGGCAACAATAATGTGACCCACTCATTGCTTCATGCCTGCTCGAAATTGGGCTTGCATATGACGGTGGGGTGCCCGGAAGAGCGGGCGTTTCACCCGCTGCAGGAAGTGATGAAAGAGGCACGGGCATTCGCGCAGGAAAGCGGGGGCAGTGTCTCCCTCGTCCATGATGCCGGGGCGGCGGTCGACAATGCGGACGTGGTGTATACCGATACCTGGATGAGTTATCATATTTCTGCCGAAGACCACGAACGACGGTTCCGGATGCTCGAACCCTTTCGGGTGACGGAGAAGCTCATGCGGGAGGCCGAGCCCGGCGCCCTCTTCATGCACTGTCTCCCGGCCCAACGGGGGAATGAACAAACAGCCGACGTCATCGATGGACCGCAAAGTGTGGTGTTCGATCAGGCCGAAAATCGTCTGCATGTGGAAAAGGCCATTCTCCACAAGTTGCTGGGCGACAGGTCCTTCTATTCATAAACCGGTGAGTGTTTATGGATCTAAGGGTGTTTGATGGGTGGTGACCCCATCTTCTTCGCTTTCCGACCGGGGGTCGAGTTCCAAGACGGCTTGAGTGGTTCTGGGTACTCCGACAAACGGCGTCTTTTCCGCCTCTGACACCGGGGATCGTTTTTTCATGCGCACCAGGGCATAGCCGGCCAGTGCCAGATGGATACTTCCGGTAAAGAGGAATAACCCGATGGGGCCGCTCACGGCCATGAACCAACTACCTAAAAACGGACCGAAAATGGCGCCGATGCCAAATGCCATCAGCAATCCACGGCTGACCTGGATAAAACTCTGAGGTGGAGCGAAGTCGTTGGCGTGAGCGATGCACAAGGAATAAAGGGGGAGAGCTCCGGCTCCGAAGAGAAAGGCAAAGGTCAACATGCGAGTGGCGCCGTCTTGATCTTCCAAGGTCAGTCCTCCACCTGCCAGAGCCGCCGTGAGGCATGAGCCGAGAATAATTTGCCGGCGATCCGTCCGGTCCGACCAACGACCCAGCGGCCATTGACTCAAGGCACCGCCGCAGACCGCGGCACTGACAAAGAGGCTGATGTAAATCGGGGAAAGCCCTTGAGATTGTGCGTAAATCGGCGACAATGTCCAAAAGGCGCCGTTCACGGCCCCGACGCTCAAACATCCCAATAATCCGACCGGAGAAATGCGAAAGAGGTCTTGGAGGCGTAACGGAAGCTCCGTGGCGGGTGCCGGAGCCGGACCGGTTCCGAAGGCCACTGGGACAATCGCCAGGCAAATGGCCATGCTGATAAGGGCAAACGGGAGAACCCCATGGGGATTGATGCCGGCATAGAGTAATTTGCCTCCGATTATGGCGATCCAACTGAGGCTCATGTACAAGGCCAAAATCCGGCCGCGGGTTTCGTGTGTGGCTTGGTCGTTCAGCCAGCTTTCGATGGCCAGATAAATCCCGGCGAAGCACAGGCCTACAGCCATTCGTAAAGCCAGCCATATCGGGACTGCCTTCACGAATTCATGGAGCAGGAAGGCGGCGGCGGCCAGCGCCGCCAACCCGGAGAACACCCGGATATGTCCCACCCGCTGGATTACCCTGGGAATGACTACGCACCCGAGAACGAAACCCGAATAAAACGCGGTTCCCAAAAATCCGATTGACGGGGTCGAAAATCCTTCCTCCTGCGCGCGAATCGGGATCACAAGGCCTTGCAGCCCTGATCCCGCTTGAAACAGGACCACAGACACCAGCAAGGTGGCGAGGGCAAGGAGTGTGGATTTCGTGAGGGGGCTGGAAGATGACACGTTGTGTCGAATGAACAAAGAGATTAACGTCGGGTTGCTCTCATCATTATGCCTTGAGGAAGAGGCAAGGTGAAATAATTACAGCAAGTCCGGACGGATTTTTTGTTTAAGGGCAAGGGCATTGAGTGGGGCATAGCCGCCTTCATCGTTATCGAAATAACAGTACACATCTTTCCCTTCGCCGGACCATCTTTGACATTTGTCGGCCCAGGTGTGGAGCATGGCATCGGAATAGTTCCCTTGATAGGGGCCATCCGGTCCATGCAGCCGGACATACATGAAATCGGCCGTCACGATTTCGGGTGATTGCTGGCCGGCTAGATGATACACGCAAAAAGCGGCGTTCCGGTCTGTCAGCAATTGATAAATCTTCGAATCGAACCAACTCCCGTCCCGAAACTCAAACGCATAGCGGAATGGCCGGTGAAGCGCTTTCAAAAAGGCCTCCAGACGGGAGGCGTTCATTTTCCAATGCGGCGGCAACTGAAATAGGATCGGGCCCAGTTTGTGTTCAAGGACCAGGACCGCTTCGAAAAATCGTGAGAGGCCGGCTTGTGGATTCTTGAGCTTTTTCATGTGGGTGATGAATCGGCTGCCCTTGCAGGCGAAGCGAAAGGTTTCGGGGGTGAGCCGGTCCCAATGTTTTATCGTGGTTGGTAAGGGAAGGTGGTAAAAGGTGGTGTTCAGTTCGACGGTCGAAAAATGGCGTACGTAATACGGAAGAAATTCGTCACTGGTCATCCCGGCCGGATAAAACGGTCCGATCCAATGCGGGTAGTGCCAACCGGAGGTGCCGATGTGAATGGTTCCCCGCGCCATGTGTTCTGAATCCTTGACGATGCCCTCCGTTGATCGAAATCCAGGTGGAGCGGATGGTTGTGAAAATGAAGGAAAACATTTGTAGCATGTATGGAACATTTGGGAAAGGTTCGTCCGGGGTTTTGCTTAACTCCTTGGTTCAATAAACGAGCCGTCCGGCCCGATGGTGCCCGATTGTGGAGCATCGCGAAATCGCGGTGAAGGGCGAATTGGATAGCAGACTTTCCTGGCTATTTGACAAAGGACCTCCGATGGTGGTACCAGTCACAGTATTCGGCTGAGACGATGGCGTCTTGGCCGGGATTACAGAGAAAAGCAGATTCAGAAGGACAAAGGCGTCCGTCATTCGTGCAGGAGTGGCGGGCGCCTTTGTCGTTTCAGAGAATTGACGGGACAGGGTCGTCTCGTGTTGAGGCCGAAGTCGGGCCTCACAATGTGGACTATGGCGTCCTCATCCGAAGTGGCGGATGAAGGCGCTTTTTTTTTGGACACATTTCGGGAATGCCTCATTCCTTCAAGCCCTCATACTCATTGAGGTTGCGAAGTACATGAGTGCTCCTTGAAAGGAGAGACGACCATGAATGATGAAATGCTGGAAACCTCAAGGACAAATGCTTCTGCCATGGAAGGGGCCTCTGCCCCCGTCAGATATACCGCCTCATATTCCTATCTCCGGGAAGCCGCCCTCGATCGTGAGTGGGAGCACAAGTATTTACTCGGAAAAAATCTTGCCAGAAAGGGACGAACTGCCTCGGTGAAGGAAGGAGGCCGAAGATGAACAGCCATCACGATACCCCCGATCCTTCATCGGAGCCAAACGTTCAGAAAATTCTCGAACGGACGGTCCTCTCGGCCGTCGTGCAGGCTGCCGGTCCGACCCGACGTCAATTGTTGGCCGGATTGGGGGCCGCGAGCCTCACAACTCTGATCAGCCAAATTTTTCCCCTAGAAAAGATGATGGCGTTGGCCGCGGATCCCGTGGGGAAACCGGAAAAAAAGAACCTGAGCATCGGCTTTATTCCAATCACCTGTGCGACGCCGATTATTATGGCTGAGCCGATGGGATTTTATGAAAAGCACGGTCTCAATGCCAAAGTGAAACGAGCGGCCGGCTGGGCGATGGTGCGCGATTGGGCGATTAACAAAGAGGTCGATGCCGCGCATATGCTATCGCCCATGCCGTTGGCCATCTCGCTGGGGGTGGGTTCCCTGCCGGTCCCCTTTTATATGCCGGCCATCGAAAATATCAACGGTCAAGCGATTACGCTCCATCATAAACATCAAGGCGTGAGCACCCCTTCCGACATGAAAGGGTTTCGCTTCTGCGTGCCGTTTGATTATTCCATGCATAATTACCTGCTCCGGTATTACCTGGCGGAAGGCGGTGTGCATCCCGATCAGGATGTGCAGATCCGGGTCGTGCCTCCGCCGGAAATGGTCGCCAATTTGAAAGCCGGCAATGTGGATGGCTACCTGGCTCCCGATCCCTTTAATCAACGGGCCGTGTATGAAAATGTCGGGTATATCTTTAAGTTGTCGAAGGAAATCTGGGATCGCCATCCCTGCTGCGCGTTTGCGGTTTCCAAAGAATTTGCCACCGCCTATCCGAATACCTTTTCGGCCCTCTTCCGTTCCATCGTAGAGGCGACGCATTACGCTTCGAAGGCCACCAATCGGAAAGAAATCGCCATGGCCATCGCCACGACCAATTATCTGAACCAGCCTGTGACGGTCTTGGAGCAGGTGTTGACCGGCACGTATGCGGATGGCAAGGGGGGCATTCAAAAAGATCCGGACCGCATTGATTTCGATCCGTATCCCTGGCATTCCATGGCTGTTTGGATCCTGACGCAGATGAAGCGGTGGGGCCATCTCAAAGGCAATGTGAACTATGAATCGGTGTCCAGGGAGGTGTATCG
>JBDIVP010000145.1:0-8902 GCA_039794325.1 Candidatus Inrsubterrania sp. | reverse complement strand
GCTTTGGGTCGGTTCAAAAAAGTCCGTCCAGCAAGGCCACAGCCGTTTTTGCGGGCGGAGCGTACGTTGAGTACGTGAGCACGGAAAAATGGCGAGAACGCCGCTGGCGGCTTTTTTCAACAGACCCTGAAAAGGAAGTTCAAGGACGAGGGGGAATGAGCCGCCAATCAAGGCACGCGTCGACTGTAAGATATGAGGACAAAGACGGACCTCCGTTGGAATAACCGGTCTAGGTGGAATGAAATTTACACAGGAGGAGACCAGATCATGGAAACACGGGAAAGCGCCGGAAGAAAAATAAAGAATAAACCGATAGGCGCGGCACGAGCGGTGCGCCAACCGGAACAAGCGGCTTCCGCTACCGGCAAACCCTCCGTAACGGTTTGTGATGATCTGCAGCGACGAATTGCCCTCCGTGCCTATGAACTGTATGAGGGACGTGGCTATGGGCATGGATATGCGCTGGACGACTGGATACAAGCCGAACGGGAGGTGTTGAGCCAGATCCCTGCCGTGCAAGGTTGAGGGACAACCCGCGACAACAATCGGAGGATCGATACCATGACAAGCCGACCAAATCCTTTTTTTCTTCTTGCGGCGGTGGTCCTTATGGTGGGTGGAATCTCGATTACTGTTGGCAATGCCGAGGTGGAGGAGCGTAAACGGCGTGCCGCTCAGGTAACCGGCGCGTTTCTCAAGGAACTGGGTGGAGCCATGACGCGGGAAATGGAAAAAGGGGGGCCGCTGGAAGCCATTAAGGTCTGCGGTGAATTGGCCCCCGAGATTGCCGGCCGGCTGTCGCGTGAGCACGGATGGCGGGTGACTCGCGTGGGCACCCGTGTGCGGAATCCGTTGCTGGGGATGCCGGATGCCTGGGAGCAAAAAATTCTCGAGAGCTTTGCCGCACGTGCGGCAAAAGGGGAAGCGTTGGCCGACATGAACCATGGAGAAGTAGTGTCGGAGCCGGGCGGATCATTCTATCGGTTTATGAAGGCCATTCCGGTGCAACCGAGGTGTTTGTTGTGTCATGGCCCGAGTGACACGATTCCGGAGACCATCAAGACGATTCTCAAGACGCAGTATCCCCATGATGCCGCGATCGATTATCAAGCCGGAGACTTGCGGGGAGCCGTCAGCATCAAGCAACCACTCAAGCCAGAGGCGCATTGAAATAGTTTCCCCTTCCCACCGATGGGTTCTTCGTAGGCTGGGCATGGCCCACCGGGTCTCGGATCGGATGGCGGGCGGTGCCCGCCCTCCAAAACCTCCGGGTCATCCTGAGCCGGAGGCGAAGGATCTGTGCCCAGGTCGTAGCCGCCATATTCGGCCGGTGAATCTTCTGATAAGCAGGTGCGGGGGGGTATGATAAAGAGGCGAAAATGAAGGGTAGGCGGAATCAAAGACTGTTCAGCGTGGTCCTGGCTTCCTCGGAACCGGGGAAATCCGGTTTTAGCCGGAACGCCATTTCCAAACTGTTTTTGGCGCCTTTGCGATCCCCTTTTTTGAATTGGGCCATTCCCAAATGATAATGGATAATAGGATCCTCCGGGGCTTTCTCGGCCGCTTCTTGAAGGTGCGAGAGCGCCTTCGAATAATCCTGTTGTTTGTAGTACACCCAACCAAGCGTATCGGCAATATAGGGATTCTCCGGTTGTTGCTCATACGCAAGTTTGGCGTAAGAAAGCGCTTCTGTGAGATTCCCACCGTGCTCTGCGAGCAACCAGGCTAAATTATTGGCAGCAGGGGCAAAGTGAGGGTCGATGTCCAATGTGGCGCGAAAATGGCCTTCTGCCTGCTCAAAGTCCTCTTGCTCCTCCTCAATCATGCCCAGCAGCATATGCGCGGAAGCCACCCTGGGATTTTTCTCCAAGACCCGCTTATATTCCTGGACCGCGGCATCCAACCGGTTGGTCTGGCGGTAGAGTTCAGCTAAGTTCATATACGGGGCGAGCAGCCGGTCATCAAGCTGCAACGATTTTTTAAACGCCTGCTCAGCTTTATCGGGGTGATTGGCTTGCAACCACAGGCTGCCCAGCAGATTGTACAAATGGGGATGATCAGGGACCGTTTCGATCTGTTGTTGCACGCGGTCACGGGCCTGGGCTTCCTCCGAACGCTTCATCCGGATGCCGACGATTTGTAATAACGCCTCCATAAAATGGGGATTGTGGGTAAGTGCAGCCTCAAAATGATCCAGTGCGTCTTGTATCTGACGGTCATGTTGTGCGATCAGACCCAACTGATAGTGGGCGAGAGGGTCTTGAGGGATCTGTTCTATGATGGACTGATAGACCTTTTTGGCTTGGGTGACATCCTGTTTCCGAAGATAGGCCTCCCCAAGAAAGTGGACCGTCTGAACGTCACGTGGATTTAATTGAATGGCCAGATGAGCTTCTTCAATCGCGAGGTCCCATGATCCTTCAAGCATGCGAATCCAGGCCAGCGTTTTGCGGATGTGGCGGTCTTGGGGGGCCAGCGTCGATGCGGTGGTCAGCGATTGAACGGCCTGAGGGATCTCCTTTTTCAAGGCATAGGCCACCCCCAGATAATGATGGGCCATGGCCTGATCAGGGGCCCTCTCGAGAATGTGGTGAAACCGGGACATCGCTTCATCCGTGTTCCCTTTCCCCAACCAGAGCCGCCCCTCCAACACCTGCAGATTGACATCCTGAGGGTCCGCCGAAATGCCCGCATCAATCAGCGGTTTGGCCTCGTCCCACCGGTGATTGTCCAAATAAAAATTGATCAAATGATTTCTGGCGTTGACCGACTGGGGGTTTATGGCAAGGGCTTGCTGGAAATGCTCCAAGGCTTGAGATCCGGCCCCCATAAAGGCATAAAATTCTCCGAGAAAAATTTGCGGATGTTCGCTTTGGGGCTTACGGTCGGCCCATTGTTGATAAATGTTTTGCGCGGGCTTCCATTGGTTGGTAGCCATAAACAACCGCCCCAATGTGAGATAGGGGCCGTCGTGATCGGGGTCCAACTGGAGGGCGTCCCGGTAGGCGATTTCAGCTTCCGTGTGCCGGCCTTGTAGGAAGGCCAAGTCGCCTTGGGCCAAGGACAATGAAACCGTCGCATTGATTTCTTGAAAGGCTTGGTTCAAAATAGCCTCTGCCTGGTCGAGTTGTTCTAAGCCGATATAGGCTTGAGCCAGGGCCAGATAGATTTGTTCGTTGTCGGGGTCCAAAGCCAGCGAGGCCTTTAGTTCCGCCACGGCTTCGGAAAATTCCTTCTTGAGGATGAGCTGTTTCCCCCGAGATAAATGCCCCTGGGGATTGGGGGGGGAAGATGTGAAAATGAGTGGGGCCGGGTGAGTGACGGCGGCCATTACCAAAGCTTGAGGGGGCAACCCCATCGATTCCCACAGGAAACATACAAGTACGGTCAGTGTGGCAATGGGGAGTCTCTGCATACCCCTTCTCCTTCCCTAATGGTGGCTCCCTTCCCTGATATATCATACCGCTCCCGTCCAGATAGCACGAGAGAGCAGGAGGTCACCACGGACTTTGCTAAGGCGCTCGGTGGAGCAGGTCGGCCAGCATCACCACGAAGACATGGCCCCAAGTATTACCCCGAAAGACTTCCGTGGAGACAGGCTCCCCCTCGTCATCACATAACAAGCCACTCACCAATTGCGGCTTCCCCTTCTTGCCATCTCGGGTATAGCCATAGGCCCCCAAGGCATTCTGCGTGCCTTCCAGGTAGGTACTGGTGACGTCGTACAAAAAGAGTGTCGGCGGGTGAGATGGGGTCTGCCGCCGCCGCACGCGAAATAGGCGTTGTTCGATTGCCGCTTGCGGCTCCGCGAGCCAGGGCAGGTTGCCGATATTGCGTTTTTTGACGGGCTTGCCTTCACGTTAGGATTCCCGCAGGTAAATCGATTCACAGACTTTCCCATTTGTTAAGCGCCAGAAAGTGCAAGCGACATGCATGTCTGCTTATGCAGCACATATATGCAGGCAATATCAATAAATTAAGCGAATTATTAGGAATAATATATGTCTACAGAATCAGCCTGGAAATCTCCAAAACTCCTTTCCGATGGCCACGTTCCTCAAGAAGTCAGGGGGAACATCTGCTAAATGAACTACCTCCGTGGTCCTAATCTGCGAATGAGCCCGTCTGCCAATGGAGTCAGATAGTTGGAAAGCATTTCATGACTAAGAGGTTTGACCATTCTAGGCATGATCAATGGCTCTTTGACTCCTCTTAGGCGGATCGCGAACTCAAGAATGCCTTCCTCTTGATCAAAAGCCGCTTCTTTCTCACGTGCCCTGCCGATTAAAAAATCCAGGCTAAATTGGGATTCTGTTAAGATGAAGTAAAGATCGATAAAATCCTTTGGTTCATGGGGCCCCCTGCTCAATATGGTGCAGACCTTATTGACGGCAATATCTTCGAAGGAATCGACCACCACGTTTTCAAAATGCGACGAGGGAGCCATTCTAGGGGTTCCATCCCTATTGAATTCCA
This sequence comes from Candidatus Inrsubterrania sp., assembly GCA_039794325.1. Lineage (GTDB taxonomy): Bacteria > Nitrospirota > Nitrospiria > Nitrospirales > UBA8639 > JACKFE01. The sequence continues at coordinate 4,426 of JBDIVP010000145.1, read as the reverse complement.
GCTTGAGTTTATTGCCGACTTGCGTTGACGAATAAACAGATACCGTCAAAGTTTCCTCGTATCTCCGTTGAATTTCTGCTATGAATCCTAAAGAGTCGAGCACTGTCAAGAATTCATCAAAATCCTTCTTTAAATTACCTGTCTTTCGAGTGAAAAAATCCAAATCGTCGGAATACCGATGGTGGAGATAAAATTCCGCCAGTGCGGTTCCGCCTGTCAGGAAGAATCCTTTTTCACCAAGACCTTTTTCAAAGAGGGAAATGAGCACCTCGTGCTGAAACGAGGTGAGGATTTTAGGAACCATGTTTCCAAACCGGCAGGGCCTGTTCCAGCATTATCCTTCTTTTTTCCGGAAGGTCCACCTGTGGCAGAATTTCTTCAATGTCGTCAACGGTCAAGAGGCGACGAATATCTTCCCACTTGGCAAACTTGAGGACTCTCCCAATTGCCCACATCCGTTGATCAGAATCCCTATCTTGGATGTGACGGACCAAGTGATTGACGTCCATATCGTATTCCCACACGATCTGACTTGAAATGTCATGCCCTAGACGTTCAACCATCTCTTGAAGTCGTGGTTTGACAGTTGGGGGGGTCGAAGGATCTTGTAACCTGTGTTCAATGTCTCGCTTGCGCTTTTCAAGGAATTGAGACATTGGACCTGTGATGACGGAACCCATTTGTTGAACTCCGGCTGCAAGGTTGTTGTGTAAAAGTTCGTCGTCGGGATACATCTGGGACAGTTCATCAAAAAGAGGCCAAAAGCCGGCTTTTGCACTGGTAATCCAGCTCGCGATTATCCTTGCGAAAATAATGTTATCTATAGCAAAGGATATAAGCACTTCTTTATCTCTGACAGGATTTATCAATTCTTTTACTCTCCATGAATAACGAACCCTGGAATGATCGTCTTTCTGGAATGTCTGAAGAAGAATTCCGATAAGGCGATGTCGGTCTTGAGAATGAAGGATTTCCCAAAGTTTTGCTATTTTGTGAAAGCCCAATGGGTCCCATCGGTTCTTTAAGCCATTTCCGAATTCAAGGGCTTTTGCGAAAAGCTTGAATCCACGATCAGGATCATCTTTTGAAAGTTTGGCCGCGAGCTGATCAATATGCCAGGCATCAGAAGAATCACGAATAGTTGGATCGTGCTCAAGGCAACTCCAGGCAAAATCAGCCAAGGCACCGTTTAGTGAACGCCCTAAATGATCCCACATTTCAAGCATCCGCACCACAGAGCTTCCATGTTCAAAGGATGGCCCTGTTATTGCCTTGAGAAGTTCAAGAAATTCATTGGGAGATAGTCCTTCCAACCATCTTCCAAGTTGGAGCCTTCCAGCGACATATTCGGGATCAACGCGACCCTCTTGGATCTGTTTCTTGACCCGGTCAACTGCTGCGGCATTGGCTTTTAACATGCTGGTTGCAAGTACGATGGCTTCCCCACTCACCGCATTCTGTTCAGAAAGGTGATCCAGCTGTGCTTCAACAGCCTGTGGGTTTTTCTTCGCCCATCCGCCCCAGTATGCAGAAAAGGCGCCTACTCCAGAAGAGGACTTTCCTAATTCTTCCATCAAGCCAAGGAAAATGCGCTGTTCATCCATTTCTCCCATTGAGGCGAAAAAACTATAGGCCCTTTGAGCTGAAGGAGAAATCAACCAATTAAGAAGATTTGAATCGAGAAGATCCTTATTCGACATGGCTTCCAACGATAACTTTTCCAGTTCGTGCTCATACTTATCGCGACCGTCTGATTGAGGTTCATCAATCTCTAAATCAGACCCCCAAGATCCGGCCCATCGCTTAAGCCTGACTGAGAAATCGGCCGAGTCCAATCGTTGTTTTAATTGATCTAATTTTTCGATGTAGTGTTGAACCTCCGTTTTGTGATCGGCAGGGAATTCAGGTTGTTCTATGGTCTCTGAGAGTTCGCGGCGCATGGAGTGAATAGCGTTAAATATTGCTGAGACATCAAGACCCGGCTTGTCCGAACGTGCCCATTCTACCAACGTTTCGAGATGCTTCAGCCCCAACTGAGGTGATATTTGAGTTCCATAGTCTGCGATGAAACGAGGCAGTGTCCATAATGCGGCGTCCGCAACCTCACCGTCGTTGTTTGCCAGATTTTCCAATATACGGATCAACTCTTCGCCGTAGGATTGAAGTTCCGCAGGTGTTGCCCTATACATCGAATCCAAGGGCTCCGCACCTAAACTGTTAAACAAAGAAAATGTCGCATGCGGGCTTAAGGCATGTTCGATACATTCAATGGCTAATCGTTTCCCTTGTTGGGTGACATGAGATGAAGTGAATTCCTTGAGTAAACTGATCCGTTCCACCAACGATAACGGCATTTGAGGGTTGGCAAAATGGAAGCATTCCCTGAGCAGTTGGGGAGAATTATCGAAAAGGGTTACATTTTTTGCTTCCGCAAGAAGCCAAATAAGCCGAAGAGCTCCGGCGCTGGTCTTTTTTCGATACAGGAGTTCTTCCAAAGTCCCCACGAGGTTATGCCGCAGATCTTCATTTATAGCTATACGATCTTGTAGGGTTGCATGGCACAACCTTGTCTCAAGCAAACGCAAGGCTCGATCTGGCACGGTGCCGGCGATAAGTCTCAGAAGCCGTGGATGGCTCATAGCACCGTCAAAACTACCCATTAAACCATCAGGTGCAAACAGTGCATTCCAAAACTTTTTGGTTTCCTCCCCTCTGACTCCGCTGAGCCGTCGAATCAACCTATGGCTGCCTTCCAAAGGAAGTTTCCCAAATAAGGCCAACAGTTCATATAGACGTCCTTGCAAGGTTTTGGAAACAAGATAATTTGCCAAGAGAGGCAATGTCATTTCAGCATAGGAGCCACCGCGTTTGGCGATTCCAGCCTTTTCCAGGTCGTCTAGATTTACTAGCATGTCATGAGAAGTCCAGCCATTGCCAAACAATTGACAGATTATTTCCAGTTCCGATTCAAAAGTCCCAGCAATGCCAACATGGGTTAAAAGAGAAAGCAAACCAGCGGATTTAAGCGCATCATCACCCAGGCTTTCTTTTATGCGACGAGAAAATTCCTGACCAACTCCTTCGGAAAAGCTTTGGACATCAGGCCGCAAGTTGCTGCCCAGACTCGCTGCGGCAATGAGTATTCCTGGATTGCCTCCGGCATGGCTGAGAATCCAGTCTTCGATTCCGAAGTCAATGGAGAAACCGGTTGCGTGCAAAAGTTTTCGTGCGCTTTCATGTGTCAACGGTTTAAGATTCCATGTTTGCACGCGTTCATCAAAACCATATGAAGGAACTGCGATGGCAGTTGGGGAAGGTAATGTGATTAAGACTTTCAATGAGGGTAAAGTCAGAACTTCTCCTACCAAAGGTCCAAGACGTTCTGGATCTGGATCTTCGATAATGCACACGACTTCCCCACTGGCCGAAACAAGATTCCTATAATCACTCAGGTCCATGGACCGAGGGTCAAGAGCCACCACTACCTCATGTGGCCGTCCGGCGGTGGCTTCAAGAGCCAGACGGCTTTTTCCCATATCGTGAGGTCCTGTTAAGACAATGACTCGAACGTTCTGGTCATGAACCAACGCTTTGAGTTTGTGGAGATCGTTTTCCCGCCCAATCAGATCGACGGTTACACCGAACAATTTTTGTGAGCGGTGATCCTTATTGGCCTGTTCCCAAGTTTTAAATGAAAGAGGCGTAAAATATGCGGCTCGAAGATGAGGATGATCATTGAGGAAGGCGGCCAGCTCGGCGGCTCCTACGACCTCAACATGGATATCAGGCTTTCCACTATAGTCTTTGAGAATACTTTCTTTGATTGCAGCTTTATCCTTTGATAACAGGTCAACGTTCACGAAAAGCACATACCGATCAGGATGCCGTTGGTGACGTTTGATTATTTCATTGATCGCACCTTCTTTTTTTTCTCCTTTTAACGAAGCCTTTAAGTTCGAAATAATGTGTTTTCGGTCCTGGGCAAGAAGGTCGCGTTTTTTATATTGAAATACATTCCACCCAGGCCCCAAAATTGGTGTGGGAATAGGGTTGTCATCCACCGGCAGTTCGAGGGTCCATTCGGCGTCAATGCCGCCATCCTTGGCATTTACCCGATTGGTAAAACTTGGAAGCGACGGGCAAGCCCGTCCTGAAACCGCCCAAGCCAAGGCATCGCACATGGCTGCAAACCGTTCAGGTAGCCATTGGCTTGTTACTTGTTCCAATTCACGTGCATCAAGCGGCTGTCCTATTAATAGGGGCATCGTTATTACTCATCGATTTGGAGAGACGTTCTCCCCTATTATACCTTTATACGCTTAAGAAGCTAATATGTGATGTTGGGTCAATCATGGCGGATTGATTATTATGCAGGAATTTCTGGCTTAAACAAAGTTTAGGATAAACAAAAACCACCCCAAGTTTC
>JBDIVP010000144.1:0-9021 GCA_039794325.1 Candidatus Inrsubterrania sp. | reverse complement strand
TCAACAAGGCCCGGAGAATGCCCGTAGCCCCGAATTGCCGCTGCTGGTGCATGATCTTCCGCCAACACCGACGGCATAAATCATGATCTTTCATGGAAACTCCGCGACCAAGTTTACTTGAATGTGGATTTCGCTTGGGAGACACGAAAATTTTAATTTCTCCCCCACAGTCTGCGCACTGGCCGGCACACGAGGGGAAACCCCGAGCGCGGCTGTTCGTGACCAGCCCGAAACTCGCCACCCCCCTCGCGGCTTCCTGAGGTTCCCGGTCGGGTGACGGCAGCCCGCCGCTTTCCCCGGGTTCAATCCATCCTGATGGCTTCATTGTTTACCCTCCCCGCAATAAGGTCACCAAAGGAAAATCGGCTAACCTTTCGACCACATAACGGAGGCAATTCGTATGCCTGGCAGGCATTCTGTACCTCAATAAGAGCGATAATCGGGTGAGGCAGGAAAACGGTTGATCCGGAAGGTAAATTTGATTCGGCAGAAGATAACCGCCTTGCGCCCACTCCTGCCTGATATGATGACCTGTCCATGGTCATTTTTGACAGGCTGTGCCGTCTTTGACACCCCTCAGCCTTTTACACATAATAGATCGGAAAAAAGGCCGCCCCAGAGGCGTTCTCGCCATTTTACCTACACGGGCACCCGTTCGGGAGCCGATTCATTTAAAATCAGCCAATACAGTCCGAGGTTTTGCACCGCTTGGGAAAATTCTTGAAAGTCGACCGGCTTGCGGACATAACTATTGGCCCCAAGCTGATAACTTTTGACGATATCCTGTTCTTCTTTCGATGACGTTAATACGACCACCGGCAAAAACTTTGTCCGGTCATCCGCCCGAAGCCGTCGGAGGACTTCCAGTCCGTCGATTTTCGGCAGCTTGAGATCCAAGAGAATAATTTGGGGCATATCATGGAGATCGCGGCCGGCGTAGGCACCTGTCCCGAACAAATATTCCAGAGCCTGAACCCCGTCACGGGCCACCACTACTTCATTTTTGATGTTGTTTTTCTTTAAGGCCCTCATGGTCAATTCCTCATCATCCGGATGATCTTCCACCAACAAAATGACTTTGCTTTTCATATCGACCTCCTTTTCCTGTCTTACAGGGTAAAATGAAATATCGCGCCTTCACCGACCGCCCCTTCCGCCCAAATTTGTCCGCCGTGGCGTTGAATGATCCGATGAACCGTAGCCAGTCCGACCCCGACACCGGGGTATTCGGTATAGGCATGAAGCCGCTGAAAGGCCCCGAAAAGCTTGTGGACATACGTCATATCAAAGCCGGCCCCGTTATCCTTCACAAAATATGCCGGTTGCCCTTTGTAGGGTTCGTACCCGAATTCAATCCGTGGATGCGATTGTTGCTTGGTGAATTTCCAGGCATTTCCAAGAAGATTTTCCATGACGGCACGCAGGAGCTGTGGATCAGCCGTCGCACAGAGATGGTCGGCCACCACACATTCCACCTCTCGTTCGGGCTCCATGTTTTTGAAATCATCCAGAATCGATCGCACCATGGCCGTCATATCAAATGTCTGAATATGGATTTCTGCGCGTGTCAACCGGGCCAGGTTTAACATGGCATCGATCAATTGGGACATGCGTTGACTGGCTGTCCGTACCCGATGCAGATATTGTTTCCCGGCTTCATCCAGCGTGTCGGCATAATCCTCCAGCACCGCCTGACTGAAACCGTCGATTCCCCGTAACGGCGCACGCAGGTCATGGGAAACCGAATAACTGAAGGCCTCCAATTCCTTGTTACTGGCCTCCAGCTGAGCAGACCGTTGAATGAGTTGGACATTCAGTTTGCGGATATCGTCTTCGGCCTTTTTCCGCTCGGCGACCTCTCGAATCAATTCGGCGTTGGAAGCCGCTAATTTGTTTGTCCGTTCCTTAACCCGTTTTTCCAGTTGGTCACGGGCCTGACGGAGCATGTCCTCCGCCAACTGCCGTTCGCGAACCTCCGCCTCCAATTGGCGGTTGGCCTCCTGTAAATCCCCCGTTCGAAGCCGAACTTCTTCTTCCAACTCCCCGGCCGCCCGTCGCAGCTTATTGATAACCAACCCGAATCCCCCCAACCACAGCACCACCAGGATCCCCATGGTTCCATAGGTTTCATGCAAGCCCCCTCCGGCCATCGCTTGCAGGGTGTCCACGGGATAAATCACCTCAAGCATGCCCCCGACCTGTCCCTCATACCAATCCCGCTTGGGACTCTCCGGAAGGGTGTTGTGACAATGCACACATTCCCCCTGCATCAGATCGGCCGTGGCATAACGGAGAGATCTTCTCCCGTTGACCACTTCAAACTGATAGTACGGTTCATCCGGTCGGGTCTGTAGAGCCTCCCAGGCCTGCCCATGAAAGGCATCGGTGAGACCGCCTTGCTGACCTCTTAACGGAAATGGATACGGACTGAGCAATCGAATGTGCTCCCCCGGACGACCAGCCACAAGTTTGTCACCGATAGCCAGACTGAGCGTGGCCGGAAGGGGAATCCCGGAGTTGCGATCATACGGCCGGCGGGAGGCCCCGTGGTCATAACCCTGCAAACGTTCCACGACTTCCTTGGTATACCACGTGCGCATTTCACCGATGGCCCGCGTATAGAGATCCGCCCCCTGAAAGGCCATAGCCATGACCATTTGAGACTTGAGCTGGGTGATATGAACATAGATGACTAATAAACACAGGCAGAACAATATGGTGAGGACCAGAACTGTATGTCGATGCAACAGGTCCAGACCTGCCAACACTCCCTTACCGATGGTTTTCCACACCTTCAGAAATCTTTTGACCAACCCGCCGGAAGCCGAAGGCCGTTTGATAAGCTTGGGAAACATGGTTGGCATACAAACAGTATTCTCCTCCCGGTCATATCGGCCGAGGAAGACCAGAGGTTAAGGAAACCCGACGCATTCGATTCTCCATCCGGGAACATTCGGGTCCCCCCCCTCAGAGGCTGCCCCCTAGTTGCATTGATAAATCACCGATGCTAGGCTCACGGTTTCAGAGAGCAGCGTTTTGGTGACACTTTCACTGTTTGCTCCACAGGGAATGCCGGATAACAAGAAGGCTCTCATGTGGAAATGAGATCAGGAGGGGAATGATGGGTGTAAAGTTGTATGTTGGAAATCTACCGTTTTCCACCACGGACGAGGATTTGCAGGCCCACTTTTCGGCTCACGGAAATGTCGTATCGGCCAAAGTCATTACCGACCGATATACCGGACGTTCCCGAGGATTCGGATTTGTGGAGATGGCTACCCAGGACGAAGCCCAAGCGGCCATCACGGCCTGTAACGGGGTGGACATGGGCGGCCGCATGCTCGTGGTCAACGAAGCCCGTCCACAGGAAGAACGACGGCCATTTGGAGGGCGACCCCGGACATCCAGCTGAGATTTTCTTTCGTTTCCCCCATTTCCGACAGGGATGTGTCCTCTCTCCCCAGGGGAGGGCCCCCTTTCTCCTCCCGAGGAGTCCAGGATCTCAAAAGGGCCCCTGGTTCTGAAGCGCTACGGCCAATAAAGGCTCCTCGACCGCCCGGTGTTCCGGAGGCACGTTGATGTCCTCCGGGAGCGGCGCGTCGAATGCCTGATCCTCCTCATATTGTTGTCGCACTTCGAGGATTTCGATATCTAATTGAGCTCCAGGATAGAGTCTCCGTAAGTCCCATTCCGTAATCCACCCTCTGACATATTCCCGCATGCGGGTACTGGACAACTTCTCTATGGCCGATACGGGGGGAGCATCCCAACTATAGGCTGAGCCATGAAGCGCCCGGAGCCGTTCATACAATTCATCAACCATCGCATCGTAAGGCCGAACCAATGGAACCCCCTGTTCTTCGAGATATCGAATGCCTTTCACCGCCGCTCCCGCGTCCTCAGCGGCTTCCTGACCCATGAACCCTTCACTGAGTTGCACAACAACCTGCGAGTCCTGTTTGCCGTCCAGAACGGCAACCTGAAAATCATCCGTGAGGGCCACCACCGCACCAATGGCGGGATAGCGTGTTGCCGGCAGAAGGCCCAGCCACCGGGCCATTTCTTTATACGATTTCAGGCGCTGTTTAAACGAATAGCGGCCGATGACTTCCGCTTCATCGATCAACAGAATCCACCCCTTATACCCCGCTGCGATGATCAACCGGGAGACGAATTGGAATCGCTGCAAAAACAAGTCTTGCGTGGATATTTTTTCAAAGGCATACGGAGTTTCCGGTGGGCATCCCTGCAGGTATTTTTTCAATTGCCCCGCACTCAAAGGATCACCCGCCCAATACCGGATTAAACGGTGACTCTCTTCAGGATCATTGACCATCCGCTCGTAGAGATACAAGGAGGCTGCCAATCGGGCGTCACAGGTCTTGTCCCCCTCATGGGCCCAGGCGAACAGATCCGCATAGTGGGGACTTTGAAAATTCAATTCGCTGGAAATCTCCGTCAGCGCATCTCCATTTTTTCCGGGCACCACCGCATTCTGAACGGCTGCCCGAAACAGCGTCGCCGCATTATAGAAGGGCGTTTCCTTGCTGATCACCACCGGGCTACAAACAAAATTCTCTTCCACGGCCAGATGCTGTAAAGCTTTCAACAGGTGAGATTTTCCGCATCCGAATCCTCCCTCTATCACCAGGCCGGCCGGCGGCGTTTCGGCCGGATTCCGGCCGGCCATTTGCTGGAGCAGTCGCCGGAATTTCCCCTCGATATCCGGCTGCCGGCTTCCCAACACTTGGACGACATCCCGATTCGGCACACCCGATCGCAAGGCTTCCATGACTCTCTGATGGGCAACATTGCCATTGGCCATAGCTGGCTGATCCGACATGGGACCTTCGGCCATCGAAGATGCCTGATCCTCATGATCGGAAGCCAACCGGATGAGAGCCCCCAAGGGATTTTGGTACCGGCGATCACGGACCTCATCCCAGATTCTCAACTTCAACGCTTCATAGCGATTCAATCCCCGGCGCATATCAGTGAGAAACTCCGGGGGCGCCACCACCACAAACAGCACACCTTCCAATTCATCGGTACCGTCAATGAACTGGCGCAGCATTTCATAGACATCCAATGTGGACGAAACGCCGTAATAGCAGCCTTCCGGCACTTCGGGTTTTTTCGTGACAAGACACCGGCTGATATCCAAAGTCAGCGCCAATCCGGCTTGTCCGGCAACCCGTAACCACCGCGACAAGGAGGTAAACATGTAACGGGCGTTCGTTCTGACGATTTTCTGAAAAATCAGGGCTTCCTTCAGCGCCGAAATCTGTCGGATCTCCCCCTGCAGCCACCCCTTCACCGGCTCTGTCAAAAAGGGACTGCCCGATTCGCCGTCCATTTGCCCAAGGCACAGGCGGATCATGGCCATGCGAAACTCCCGGCACATCTGCGTATCGCGATAAATGGTCCGTTCAAGCCAGGTATTCAGATCACGACGGAGGAGCGGTTCGGCCCGCTCGTTTAGACGAGCGATGCCCGCCAGGGAACATTCTGTTTGGGAGTCGGGGACCTGATACCCATTTTCCTGCAGCAGCCGTCGAACGACTTGGGCGGCCAGAACATCCCATGGAATACGCCGGGCCACCTCATGAAAAAACTTATCCATCATATGTACCTTCGTGTCTTTGGCATCCACCGAAACCGTGGCGAAGCCCTCTTCCCGAGCCACACGCCGCACACGATCGGCCACCCCGGCCCGATCACATTCGCTCGGAGCAACGACAAATTTGACGGCCGACCCACCCTGGCCGATAAATCGCTGGAAATACTCCTGGCGCACCGTCTGCATCCAATCTTGCGGTCGTAAATCCATTCCTTTAGTCCTTTTTTGGTTTTCGGGCCTAGGCGAATGTGCCGCGAACGGCCCTGCCCAATCCGCCATCGTCGGCCATGGCGTTCTCCACGCTGCCGGGATCAGAGACTTTCGGCCATCACCGAATGCGCGGTCGGGTCCCGCTCACCTTCCAGTTCCACATCCTCGGAATAATCTTGCCGGACTTCAGTTAATTCGAGGTCAATTTGCCGATCGGGATCCACCCGTTTCAGGTCCCACTCCGTAATCCATCCCTTGACATACTCGCGCATACGCGTACTGGACAATCGCTCGATCGTAGGAACCTGAGGCGGGTCCCATCCATAGGCCTCGGCATGAATACCCCGAATTTTATGGTAAATTTCCTCAACCAGCTGGTCATAGGGTCCGACCAAGGGAATACGCTCACACTCGATGAGTCTCATGCCCTGTTCCGCTTGCCGGGCCAGGACCAGCTCCGTTTCCGAACCGGTTTGGCGAAGTTTTTCAGGTACAGTGTCACGATCCCCTTTTTCGTCCAGAATGGCACTCTGGAAATCATCCGTCAGGGCAATGACGGACGCTAATCCCGACTTATATCCCAAATCTGCGAAACTGGAGGCTTCCAGCCGGCCAAGCCAACGAGCCAATTCGGCATAGGACTGCGCCCGTTGCTTAAAGGAATACCGGCCGATGATTTCGGCCTCGTCGATCAGAAGAATCCATCCCGAATAACCGGCCGCAATCATCAGCCGAGAAACAAACTTACACCGTTGTAGCGCCATTTCCATGGGGCCGATGCGCTCGAATCGATAGGACACACCGGGATCACAGGACTTCAAATAGCGCTTGATCTCTACGTCCGTAAGCGGATCCCCGGCCCAAAACCGGATCATGCGATGACTCAGTTCAGGATCATTCACCATCCGTTCATACAGGAACAAAGTCGCCGCAAAACGCCCATCGATTTCCCCGCCCTGCCGGTGAACCCATTCATAAAACTCCGCATATTGGGGACTCTTGAAATTGAGGTCGGCTGAAATTTCCGAGAGGGCATCGCCCCGGCGATTCGGAATATCAGCCGCTCCGATGGCAGCCCGAAACATCAGGACAGGGTTATACAAAGGGGTTTCCTTGCTGATCACCACCTTACTGCAGACAAATTTGGCTTCCAATGCCATATGCCGCAACGATTCCAATAAATGCGATTTCCCCGTTCCAAAGCCTCCTTCGACCAACAACCCCTTGGTCGTCCATCCCTTCTGAATACTGGCTTTCGCCTCATTCAGCATTTCCTGAAATTTGGATTTGACGGTCGGTTGCGGGCACCCCAGGACTTGAACCGCCCCTGGGCTGGGCACACCGGCTCGCAGCGATTCCAGCACACGTTGATGGTGAACCGCCTCTGCTTTCAGGTTGTCTCCACTTCCCGTCAACCGCTCCTCCTCAATCCCTTCCGCACGGTAGGACAACCGGATCAAAGGGGCAAACGGATTCTGCCGGGTTTTATCGCGCACATCGTCCCAAATCCGAAGCTTCAAGGCCTCATAGCGGTTTAACCCCAAACGCTGGTCGGAGAGAAAGCTTGACGGTGCCAGGATGATAAGCAGCAGCCCTTGCATTTCATCACACCCATCGATGAACTGGCGCAGCATTTCATACCCATCCATGACGGCGGAAGCGGTATAGGCCAAGGGGTAAGGGCTCTTGCTTTTACTGCCCCCGGCCAGAAAGGCCGAAATATCAATCGTCAAGACCAACCCCGGCCGGCCGATCAACCGGATAAAATGCGCCAACGAAGCCATGAGATCCCTCGCATTGCTGCGACCGACTTTTTGGAATATCAGCATTTTTTTCAACGGCCCCAATTGCTTGAGCGTCCCTCGCAACCAATCCTTGATGGCGCCGGCCCTCGTGGATTCGCCGGGGAGAGCCTCCAATTGTCCCAGGCACAATTGAATCATGGCCAGTCGAAATTCCCGGCTCATGGTGAAATCCTGAAACAGCCCGGACTCCAACCATGAATTCACCTCACGCTGGATGACGGACTCATCACATCCATTGAGCGACGCCACCGTTTTCCATTCGCATTCATCGCCCTGCTCCGGCATGGATCGATGATGGTTCTTAAAGAGCCCTTTCAAATAGTCAAAGGCCAGAGCATCCCAATCGATCTGACGGGCCATTTCATGAAAGAGCAGGTCGATGAGATGAACCTTGGTCCGGCCGGCCTCGGCCTGAATCGTCACATAATCCAGGGCCTTGGCCGTTTCGATCACCCCATCGATCACGCCCGAAATATCCTGACCATCCTCAACCACGCCGAATTTTACAGACGAGCCGCCGCCCTGGATAAACCCCTTCAAATAGGTCGTCCTGAGCACCTTCAACCATTCTTGTGGAGACATGACGTGTACCTCAATACCCGAAAAATCTGACTGTGTTCTTCGGTCCGCAGACGTGAAACTTAAGGAGACCCCCCGGACTCATCCCTGCACGAATGAGACCCCGTAATAGGTCTTTTCCCGCCCCCCCTGAGCGATCACCGTCAGGGTTTTATTGACATCCCGCACTCCCGTGCTGGCATGAAAATTCGCCCGGTGCCCATTCTTGGTCGACACCGCCCCGCATTTGTCCAGTAAATACACATCCCGCCCGAACTCCTGACGTGTATATTCGCTCGCCTGCCAGGGAAGCAGGGTCAGCAGTTGATACAGTTCCAAGAGGGGAATGACGGTGCCTTTTCCGATCAAATGCTTGCCGCGACCGGCCACCACAATGGAATAGGCGGTGAACAGCATCTCGAGAAAGGCTTGCGGTTTAAATCGCAGGGGTTTATTCTGCACCTCCTTCAATCGTTTGACCAGAACCGATGGACGCAAACGATTTTCCCGCATACGATCGATGCTGACAGCCCGTTCCTTATGGTGGATTTTGAGCAGGACAGGATACGAAAACAGATACCCATCGTGTTCATAGATATTGACGCCCATTTGCCGGGCGGTACTTAATAGTTCCTGCCGGAAGGCCTGACCGGCCAGATACCCCGCCTCGTCAAAATTCAAGTGTTCCTGGGCTTTGACAAAATCACATCCAAGGTTCAGCGTGGCCTGCTGACCTTCCTCCAAAAATTTTCGCAATTTCCCCAGGTCTCCGACCTTGGCGGCTTCCTTAATTTTTTTGAATGAGGTGGTGATGTGCTTGGTTGTTTT
>JBDIVP010000143.1:0-9069 GCA_039794325.1 Candidatus Inrsubterrania sp. | reverse complement strand
CCGCCGCCTGAACCCGGCACTTCAAACTTTCAAGGCCTGGCTGGAAGAGAATGTCCACCGTCTCCCTCTCCCGTAACCTTCACGGCTTTCATAAGTGAGAGAGCAAGAAGCATTCCCCCTCCTGATCGGCCCCATTGAGTTCGTCCTGGTGGGTAAGGAAGCGCCGTCCGTCAGGGAGTTCCGACCTGTTGGGCTCCGGCCTTCAAACCGGATACCGTTGATGGGGGGCGGGCTCCATTCGATGAGTTCTCATGGAGTGGAATCTCAAGCAACACCACCGTCCCCTTGTTGGGCTGGCTATTTACTTTCAGGCGGGCATTGATCTTCCTGGCCCTCATTACCATATTTCCAAATCCATGCCCTTGAGCCCCGACTAAATCGACCTCGAAACCCCGCCCATTGTCCGACACTTCCACGGTTAGGGCCGATTCGGTTTTTTTCACTACCACCGATCCTTTTTTAGCCATGGAATGGGTCACGGAATTTTTTACCGCCTCCCGGGTAATGTGCAACAATTCGGTTCCTACGTCGTAGGACAAATTTTGAACGGCTGAGGCATCGACCTGAATCGCTATCGGGAACGAGGTTTCACGGCACAAATCCTCAACGAGGGTTTTCAGGGCTACCTCAAACTTATTCCCCAACAAGACTCCGGCTTTGAGATCTTCCAAAAACACCTGCAGGATTCCGTTTAATCCGGCAACCTGTTCGATGATAAAAGGGACCGGTTTCCCGATTTCCAGCGCAATCTGCAACTGCCGCAATGCCAGGGCGATTTTTTCATAAAATTGATGGATGATGACATTTCGTTCTTCGATGACCGCCAATAATTCCCGATTACGCTGTTGAAGGGAAAAAACGGGACGGCATCCGACTACACAGGCCAATAGACCGACCGCCGCCGCCGCCCGCAGCCCCTCGGATATTCCATCCAAAGGAAGCAAGGCCTCCCCAACGATTTGCCGATACCACTCATAAGAGGATTGTAAAAGCAGAACCCCAATGCTGAAACCCAGCCAATGCCAAGCCATCCGGTTTTCGGCACGTCGCACCCAATACAACAACAATAAGCCCGCGATCGCAAATATTCCAGAGCTGAAGGTCAGCATCACCAATGTAATGGCGTCAGCGTTCAATCCATACTCCTTGTTCTCTATCCCCTCAGGACAACGGAAGGCAAAAACCCGTGATCAGATCAGACCATCAGATTCCCCGCTTGATGAAGAGAAAGATCCCCAAAACCGCGAGGTGCCGAGCAATCAATTCATTGCTGAAATTTTCGGAAAATTCCTTTTCAATCTTAAGACCAGGCCTCTATCATCAACCTGGGCCTTCAAACCGTTGTCTTATCAATTCATCTCCCATTCCCTTCAAGGGCTAAGGCACTTCATTTGGGGGATAGGCCTTGAGGATTCATTCCTGCAAACTCATGGCCATTACCGTTTTGTTATCCCATGCGAGCTTTCTTGTTCATCCTCTTGGTTTTGTTGCTGTGGAGTGGGTCCCTCCAGATCAGGTATCCCACCCTTTCCCCTTCCGTGTCTCCACCATGTAATAGCTCTCCTCAGGGATATGGTGAGCCTGTGATGGCATTCATGGAGAAAGGCCTCATCACCCATATTCATGATGACGGCCGTGTCTTGACGGTTGGACTGCCAACCGTTTGGCCCAGACTGGGGTTGGACGACAGACAGGCGACACTTCATGTGCTGGCCTGTTACGCTGAAGCCCAACATCGACAAATCCGCTATGACCCGCTCCCGTACTGAATGCTCCTTCCTCCTTACCACTCGCAGAAAAGGCGGTGTCTCCACACCTGAAGCAGGTCCGTTTGTCACGAAGGCACACAACGTTCCGGGGAAAATCCTTGGTGGGAAGCCGCAGACATCCCGGCGTGAGGTGAAGGTGATGGGTTTGAGGAAAGTGAGGGTGTTTCCCCCCGGCAAATTTGCCGGCATAAGGAAGCCGTACCAATGCAGGAATTCCCGATCCCGGCCGCTCTGCCGTCGCCCAAAGCCCTGGCCCCACACCAGGGGCCGGATCGGTCAGAAGGTCATGTCCTGGAGAGATTCTTCGTAATAAGTTTGCAACATGTTTCGTTGGCCAGATTCGACCACAATTAACTGCCGTTGATCAAAGGTGTTCGCAAAATACAGGTAATACAAATTCTCGGTTTGACCGATTTCCACGTGGATCGCTTGCCCATCGGGGCCATCCCATGTGTTTTGCCGTTCAACGATCTTGGAGGGTAGCGCCAGGAAAATATCCTGAGCCGTGGAATGATGATTTTCATATCCAGGTTGTTCGTCCTCCTGTCCGCCGGGTTGCAGAAATTTCCCCCAGAGATCTCCGAGTACCGCATCCATTTGCTCCTGTTCCAGTTTTTCCAAATAGTAAACCAGTTCTTGAAAAAGCGACCGATCCCGGAGGCCGCCTGCCATCAGCACACCAATCCCCCGATCGGTTTCAAAGTAGGCACAGATCAAGGCCTCATGCCATACCCCAAGGGACATTTGCCATCGTCCCCACCGGGAACTGCGCCCGGCACAGACATTCGGCCGCTGCCCCGCGAGCAAAGCCGCGGCAGTTTGCCGGGCGACACTCCCGGTGCAGCGGTAGAGGGTGGCACCCGGTTCCGGCAAGGGCTCCTCGTCCCATGCCATTGGTTCACCGGCAAGGGTTTGATGCACTTCAAACAAAGGCCCGTCAAGAACCGGCTCATCAATCGAATGATAGACAACCTGTACGGGCTGGCTCCGCGGATACAATCCCCGCCGGGCCAAGGCACGTTGAAAGAGAATGCGACGACCAAGGTGCGCAGTTTTTTCGAAAAAAATCATTCGCCCGTTCGGGCGTAAGGCCTTCAACAGGGTATCCAACCGGAAGCCCAGCCCCACCGCTGTTTCGCAGGAGAGTTGCCGATCCGGATTGTCATGCCGCCGGAAAGTCTCCCAACCTATGCTCGGCAGGCCGGGATGGCGCTCGGCTTGGAAAACCGCTTGCGTGGACAGGATCAAATCATAGGTGCCGGGGATCTGGTCCGGCGGCACATGTCCAACCTGATAGGAGACATTCCCTACAGCACGGGCGCGTGCTTCGGTTTCCGCCACCGCAATGGATTGGGGCGAACGATCCATGCCGACGAACTCCACATCCGGATACTCAAGGGCCCAAAACGTGGTTAGGAGTCCCACGCCGCAACCGAAGTCCAGAACACGGGTCGCAGCCGGAATTTTGGAATGAATAAGAGGGGCGAGCTTCAGGTAATAATCGAATCGTTGACTGTAAATGACGGACAGGAACGGAGGTTGAGCCAGAATCTGATAAAACTCGATATCGGCCTCAGCATGACTTTCCTGTTTGCGGCGTTCGATCAAGGCCTCCAGAGTTTTCAACTGCCGGGCGGTCAGAACCGAGCGTTGCCAGGCGTAATAGGACGATTCATCCGAAAATGATCGTAACCCCCATGATTGCAAATACCGTTCAAGCCGAGTCACGATGTCCACGTCGCATCCTCACCGCCGACCATCCTTGAGCAGAGTACCAAACTGGCGATCTTGATGGATCCCGAATTCCGACACGGGGGAAGAGGGCGTTCAACCAGAGGAAAGGCTTCAGGGAGCCACTCCCTGAACTTAAAACTTCGCGGATAACATCATGGCATCCTGATAGGCTTGAGGAACCGGATGCGGTTGCCGCAATTGCCCGGTTCCCAACACCACATATTTTTCCAGGGTCAAATCCCTCAAGCTGAGAGGACCGCGATGGTGGGTGTGCGTGCAATTGCTTCCCAATTCCGGGCCAAGGCCGAACGGCTCCCCTTCATGAAGTCGGGGGGACGCATTGACCAAAACCCCGCTGGAATCGACTTCCCGAATAAATTGCATGGCCACCTGATAGTCCCGTGTCACAATCGCATCCGTATGGCCGGGGGCAAATTTGGCAATATGATCCAGGGCATCCTGGAAATTCTTCACGACCTTAATATTCAGCGTGAGTGATTGATATTTCATGGTAAAATCTTCTTCGGTCACCGGTTGAATGCCCAAATGGCCCGTCATCGCCTGGATGCCCAACATTGAAACCGTGACAGGGCAACCCTTTAAGGTCACCCGATATTCCTGGAGAAGACGGCGAATCAGACCAGGCAAAAAATGACGGGCCACCCCCTGATGGACCAACAGCGTATCCAATGCATTGGAGGCGGATGGTTTTTGCACTTTTCCATTCACGACAATGGTTTGAGCCAGGGGTTGATCGATGTCCTGATCGACATACACATGGCAGAGGCCCCCATCATAGCCAATGACGGGCATTTTGGCCTGTTCCTGAATGGCTTTGCGGAGAGCGGCTTTTCCCCTTGGAATTACGGCATTGACATACTGCGGATATTTCACCAGTTCCAATGCCGCTTCCGGCGTATTGCGGTCTAAAAAGGTGATGCCTCCAACGGGAACTCCTGCGGAGACGGCCACATTTTTTAAGAGTTCAACCAGGATCCTATTGGTATGCAACCATTCGCTGCCCCCGCGAAAAATACAGACGTTTCCGGTTTTGAGACACATTCCCACAGATTCCACGGTGACGGAAGGCCCCATATCCGAAATCACGGCCAACACCCCTAAGGGTGAACGGACTTGCTGCACCTGCATGCCGTCCGGCGTCATCCAGGCATGACTGGCTTCACCGATAGGGTCCGGCCAATCGGCCAGCATCTGCAGTCGGTCCGCCATTTGGGAAACCGTATCGGCGGTAATCCGGACTCTCTCGACGGCTTCGTGGTATGCCTGCTGGTTTAACCCTTTATCAATGGCCTCCAAATCCCGTTCATTGCCCTCTAAAATAGTATCGATCTTGCTATGCACCACCTGGGCCATGCCGGCCAAGACCTCAGCCTTCAGTTTGCCGGAAAGGCAAGACATGGGCCGGGAAGAAGATTTGGCTTCTTTGAGCAATCCCTGAACAAAAATTTTGACCGGAACTTCTACCATACGCGATGCTCCTTCAATTTAAGAAAAAAACCAATAGCGAGTTGACTATAGCCCTGATGTTTTCTAGAGTCAAAAGGTACGGGAACACCATCTTCAACACTTGGCAACCGACGGAGAAAAACCCGGGGTTCAGGTCGAATGGGCGAGTTGTGGGTAGGCCTTTGACTTGAATTCAGTTCCAAAACTATGCTAGTGTCCCGAGGTTTTAGGGAAATTATTAATCTATTTCTGTTGCATGAATGTTTCTGGCTTCGTCAAAACCTCCCTGTTCCGTCAAGTCCTCGACTTGGGCTCCTACCGGTTACGCTTGCATAAGAAATCAGTTTTGAAATCACGCAGTTTTCGCTATTACCACATAATGATCAATTTCTAGAAAGGGGGTGGGAAGGTCTGTCATGGTCACCATTAAATCTTTATTAGAAGCCGGGGTCCACTTTGGTCATCAAACCAACAGGTGGAACCCGAAGATGAAGCGATACATTTTTGGAGAAAAAAACGGCATCTATATCATTGATCTTCAGATAACGCTGCAATGCTTTCAAAAAGCCTATGAGTTCACACGGGATATTGTGGCCGATGGGGAATCGGTCCTGTTTGTGGGCACCAAACGACAAGCCATGGATATTATCGAAGAAGAAGCCAAGCGGTGCGGCATGTATTACGTCAATCAACGCTGGCTCGGTGGCATGTTAACCAATTTTCAAACGCTTCGACGAAGCATCAACCAACTGAAGAAACTGGAAGCGGCTGAAACGGATGGGACCTACGAGCGGTTGAAGAAAAAAGAAATCGTGCTGATGAAAAAGGAACAGGCCAAGCTGGAAAAATATCTCAGCGGCATCAAAGGGATGAATGCCCTGCCGGGTTGTATCTACATCCTGGATACCCGCATCCAGCATATCACCGTCAAGGAAGCCAATCGCCTGGGCATTCCCGTCATTGCCGTTGTGGATACCAACTGCGATCCTGACGGTATCGACCTCCCGATTCCCGGCAATGATGACGCCATCCGCTCGCTCAGGTTGTTTACATCCCAGGTCGCTGATGCCTGCCTGGAAGGACTGGAGATTCGTCGCAAACGCCAAGGGGCCGACAATGGGACCGGTGCCTCTCTGGAGCAGGAGGGGGCGACGGCCGCCAACGTGGAAGTCCCCGAGAACGTGCAACCGGTATAACAACCGCACAATCACTGAGGTGATTGGCATCATCATCCAACTTCAACCGGAGTAAGAGAGGACGTGTATGTCAAGCTTGAGTGCCCTGGTCAAAGAATTACGAATGAAAACCGGGGCTGGAATACTGGATTGTCAAAAAGCCCTGCAAGACACCAACAACGATATTGAAAAAGCCATTGACCTCCTGCGTCAAAAGGGGTTGGCCGCTGCCCAGAAAAAGGCCGGACGGGAAACGAAGGAAGGGCTGGTTTCCGCCTATATCCATTCCGGCAATAAAATCGGTGTGTTGTTGGAAGTGAATTGTGAAACCGATTTCGTCGCCCGCAATGAGGAATTTCAAGCTTTTGTCAAGGATATCGCCCTGCAAATCGCCGCTTCGCACCCGTTGTTCATTAAACGGGAGGATATTCCTTCCGACCTGATCGAGCGCGAAAAAAAGGTCTATTTGGGACAGGTCCAGGAGTCCGGGAAACCCGAAGCGGCCTGGGAAAAAATCATTCATGGCAAGCTGGAAAAGTTTTTTCAGGAACAATGCCTGCTGGAACAAGCCTACATTAAGGATCCAAGCGTCACCATTCAGGATCTGATTTCCCAAAAAATAGCCAAGCTCGGGGAAAACATTTCCGTCAGCCGTTTCACGCGCTACCAACTCGGCCAAGAATAATGCCGCTGCCATACCGCCGGGTCCTTCTGAAAATCAGCGGGGAAATGTTGGCCGGAGATCAGGGGTATGGAATCCAACCTTCCATCCTGACCAATCTGGCTGAGGAATTGGCCGAAGTCCTTACCTTAGAAGTAGAGGTGGCCATCGTTATCGGAGGAGGGAATATCTTTCGTGGGTTGGCAGCCAGTGCATCGGGAATGGAACGCGCCTCCGCCGACTATATGGGCATGTTGGCTACCATGTTAAATGCCCTGGCCCTTCAAAATGCCCTGGAGCGAACCGGCATCCAAACCAGAGTGCTCTCAGCCATCGAAATGCGGCAATTGGCTGAAAGTTATATACGGCGAAGGGCCATTCGCCATCTCGAGAAAAAACGGGTGGTGATTTTCGCCGCGGGGACCGGAAACCCCTATTTTACGACTGATACCGCTGCAGCCCTTCGAGCCATGGAAATCGGCGCTCAGGTTATCCTGAAAGGCACCAAGGTCGACGGCATATATGAAGCCGATCCCGTGACCCACCCCGACGCCAAACGGTTTTCAGAACTCCACTTTTTATCGGTCCTGAATAAAAGCCTGAAAGTGATGGATGCCACGGCCATCACCTTGTGTATGGATAATGATTTGCCTATTATAGTTTTTAATCTGACTCAGCGGGGAAATATTAGAAAGATTTTGGAAGGGGAACCCATCGGCACCCTGGTAGCCACCCATGCCACGGTCAAACACGAGAGCCGGACATGAGCGATTCAACTCTTGAAAAAGTAACGCAAAAAATGACGGGAGCGGTGGACCACCTGAAGCGTGAATTCACCTCCCTTCGGACCGGGCGGGCTTCGGTCGCCCTGCTTGATCACATTTCCATCGATTATTACGGAACTCCCACTCCCCTTAAACAAATCGCCAATTTGGCGGTTCCGGAAAGCCGGCTCATTACCATTCAGCCGTGGGATACCTCGAAAATCAAGGACATTGAAAAGGCTATTATCAGTTCCGAACTTGGCCTGACCCCATCCAACGATGGAAAATTGATCAGACTACCGATTCCTCCCCTCAGTGAGGAACGCAGGAAGGACCTGGTCAAACTGTGCAAAAAATACGGAGAAGAAACCAAGGTTCAGATTCGAGGATTCAGACGTGATGGCAATGAGGAATTGAAAAAACGCCAGAAGGACGGGGGGCTGACCGAAGATGATCTTCGGCGCCTTGAGGCGGACAATCAAAAATTGACGGATAAGTTTATCCAGCAAATCGACGAGCTGATCAAGAAAAAGGAGGATGAAATTCTGGAAATTTGAGGCCACCCCTGTGACACCCCCCTTGATTGGTTCATCTCTTTCCGCGCGTGCTCACTTGGCTCCTATCCGGGTTTCCATCAACCTTGGGGCCCTGGTTCACAATTATCGTATCCTTCAATCCTGTTTATCCTCCCACACGAAAATTCTGGCCGTGATTAAGGCCGACGCCTACGGGCATGGAGCGGTTGAGGTGGCCCAAACCTTGAAGGACCTGGATGTCTTCGGGTTCGGCGTGGCTTCGGTCCAGGAAGGCCTTCTGCTGCGGGAAAATGGCATTCAACACCCCATTCTGGTCATGGGACCGATCCAACGTTCACATGTCGTCGATTTGATCACCAGCCAGCTGACCCCCGTCATTTCCCATCCGGAAATTCTGTCGGATCTGATCAAACAGCTTCCCCGAAATCATCCGCCGTATCCGGTCCATGTAAAAGTCGATACAGGGCTGCATCGATTGGGGCTGAATCCCGATGAAGCGCTTTCCCTTATTCAAACCTGCCGGAACGACTGCCCTGGAATTCTGCTCGAGGGCATCCTCACGCATTTTGCCGACGCGGATAACCCTGACTCCACTCTCACCAAACTCCAATTGGCTCAATTCACGGCTTTACTGCATCACCTCGAGGAACAGGGCCAGCCCCTTCCCCTTATTCATATCGCCAATAGCGCCGGTATCCTTTTTCACCATGCCTCCCATTTTGACATGGTCCGTTCAGGGCTCATGCTGTACGGATATTCCCCCAAGCCTGGAGGACACGGAACCTCCCTGGGGTTACAACCGGTTTTGGAAGCCACCACCTACATCGGACATCTCCAGTCCCTCAATCCCGGCGAAATCGTCGGATACAATGCCCTGTTTCGAACCAGAAGACCGTCAAAAATTGCGGTGTTGCCGGTCGGATATACCCACGGAATTCCACGAAATCTGACAGGGAAAGGACA
>JBDIVP010000142.1:0-9130 GCA_039794325.1 Candidatus Inrsubterrania sp. | reverse complement strand
GCCTCCGTCAGTAAAAACGGGGGGCTTGAAGGCAGATACAACGCCGTGGGGTGGAATTGTACGAATTCCATGTCTTCCAGGAAGGCCCCGGCACGGTAGGCCATGGCAATGCCGTCCCCCGTGGCGTTAGGAGGGTTGGTGGTTCGGGCGTACACTTGGCCAGCTCCGCCCGTGGCCAAGACGACAGCCGAGGCCAGAATCCACTTTTTTTCTCCTGTTCGTTCATCAAGAACGGATGCGCCACAACACCGTTCGTTTTGAAGGAGCAGTTCAATTCCGAAATGATTGCCCATCCAGGTGAGGTTGGTGAGCTCGCGGGCTTTGGCTCCCAAGGCCCGGACCATTTCGCTGCCTGTGGCGTCTCCTCCCGCTCGAAGCACCCGGTGGCGACTGTGTGCCCCCTCTTTGGTAAAGGCCAGTTTTCCATCCACCGTATCGAAGTTGGCGCCCCACTCGATCAGCTCGAAAATCCGCAGCGGTCCTTCTTCCACAAGGACTTTGGTGGCAGGGCGTGAGCAAAGTTGATGTCCGGCTTTGAGGGTGTCCGTAAAATGAAGATCCACGTCATCTTCCTCGCTTAAAGCGACGGCGACGCCCCCCTGAGCGTAAAAAGAATTATTGTCTTGCGGTCCCCCCTTGGCCACCATAACCACTCGTCCATGTTGACAAAGGTCGAGAGCGGCCCGTAACCCCGCCACGCCGGCACCCAAGAGTAAAAAATCGGTTTGCAGGATGGCCGGCCGTTGCCTTGAGCGTGGCATGGAAAACGTGATCCTTTGTAACTAGGCCGATCGCATTGGGAAACTGACGGATTTCAGGGAAATGAGGAGGGCGGGAGGCATGGGGTGAAGACCGGCGAAAAGGTTAGGCGGGAAAGTTCGGGTTGGTGGTAATGCCGAAGGGAAGGTCACCTTCCACTCGGCGTAACAGAATGACCTGTGTTCCGCTCCATAGGAGGGTGCCTTGCCCTCGTGCAATGAATGGTGGACTGTCGGGGGTACGCTTCCACTTCCCGTGCCAGGTGACGAAAGACGAAATGCTGCCTTCTTGGATGATGACCCGTTCGATCGTCATGTCCAGTTCGATTTCAGAAAAAGTCGCAAAGTCTTCGCGAACGGTGGCTTCCCATTTGGCTAGAGTATCCAGCGGAAGAAGGAGGCCGTGAATCGTGTCGGCATCTTGTTTGACGTAAGCGGTTTTCAGGGTCTCGATGGCCGAAACAATGCGCTTGAAGCGGGCATGATCTTCCGGATACTTCGGGGCTTTTTTCCCACATCCTGTGTTCAGGATGAGCATTAACAGGATAAGTCCGGAAAGGATGCGTCTGATGTTGCCGGTGTGTTGGAGTATGGAATGTCTCGAATACATAGTCGCCTATAATGGAGAAGGAAGCGAGGAGGGGTCAAGCGAGTGCGCCAATAAGGGATAAAATCAGAGAACGAAGCTGGGAAAATCGAAAGCGGCCGGAGGAGCACTTTCTTGACACCCTTCGTTGCCCTATGCTACGAAGATGAGTTTCGTCATGTACACCGGTTTCTTCCTGGTGAAGAACCTAGTGTGCCGGAATCCGTCAATCCAGCAATAACCCGGGAAACACATTTCTATGTCCAGTGTGGTCAAAAAGCGGAGAAAGAAAATGCGAAAGCATAAACACAAAAAGCTCCGCCGCCGAATGAAATTTGCCAGACGTCGGAATTAATCGCTCAGCAGGGCAGGACGGTGAAGGGTTCAAGCATGAACCAGGGGAAGAAGACGCGTATACGTGTGCGGTCTTCCTTGGCCACGTATGTGGGGGAGATGCTTATTCCTCCCATGCGGAATCGTATTTCAGACGTGTTAAACGACGAATCGGTTCAGTTCATAAACTTGACCGATGTGTGCATCGATGACACGCAACACTCCGATTTCGTCGCCCTCAATAAAAACTTGATTGAATCGGTGATCCAGTTGGATTAGCCGATTCAATCTTCCCTCCTCGAATCATTTTTCCCATCTTACCGGCCGGGCCTGCAGGGTATAGAGTCCACATTGTCTATTTTATCATAATTCCGTCATGACGTATCTCTCCAGATTTGTGCCGTTTGTGAAGCCGTATTTTCTTCCCATGGCGGGAGCCGGGATCCTCGTCATGAGTGTGGCGGCCTTCAATTTGATTCTGATCCGATTGGGCGGGTCGCTCTGGGATCTTATTACCGTTCAGAAGGATCTTCCCCGCCTCACCGCCATGGTCTGGGTGTTTATCGGCTTGGTGATTGGTCAGGGGGTGGTCTCGATGGGGCACAGTTATCTGACCGCCTGGGTTTCCCAGCACGTCATGGCGGATTTCAGAACCCATGTTTTTGCCCATCTGCATCGTTTGTCGTTGGGGTTTTTCGCGAAACGGCGGACGGGTGAATTGATGTCGAGACTGATGAACGATGTCGGGACCATTCAGGCGATTGTGACGGAAACCCCGATGGATGCCTTGAAGCATCTGGTCACCATTGTCGGTGGCGTCGGGTTTTTGTTGTTTATGAATTGGCGGCTCTGTGTCCTGATTCTGGTGCTGTTGCCACTTCTGGCCGTAATCGCCCGCCTGTTCGGGAAACGGTTGAAATCGCTTTCGATGAGCATCCAGGATCAAACAGCCCAATTGACCACCTTAATCGAAGAAGTGATTTCCGGTATTCGTGTGGTCAAATCCTTCGGGCAGGGTGTCAGGGAGGAAGGCCGCTTCCGGGTTGCCGTCGAAGCCTTGTTGCGCACCACCTTGAGACGTACCGCGGTCCTGGCTGTCTTTGTCCCGGTGATCACCCTATGCACGTTTTCCATGGCGATAGCCGTGTTGTGGTACGGTGGGAAGCAGGTCATTGAAGGCCGCATGTCCCCCGGTGAATTGTTCGCCTTCGTCCTGTTTGCCGGCATTTTAATCGGACCATTCGGTTCGGCGGCAAGGATCTTTTCTCAGGTGAAAGAAGTTCAGGGGGCGATGACTCGTGTATTCGAGTTGCTGGATACCCCTTTGGAGATTCGTGATTCAACAGATGCCTATGTGATGCAGTCGGTAAGGGGAGACGTCGAATTCGACCGTGTCTGCTTCGGATATGAGGGGCGGGCGCCGATATTGGAATCCGTTTCATTCAGGATCAACGCCGGAGAATGTGTGGCGCTGGTCGGGCCGACGGGCGCCGGAAAAACGACCATCATTAATCTCCTGCACCGGTTCTATGATCCCACCGGGGGCCGCATTCTGGTGGACGGTTTCGAACTGGCCTCGCTTCACCTGGATAGTTACTATCGACAGTTGGCGCTGGTTCCGCAGGAAACGGTCCTCTTCGGCGGAACTATCATGGATAATATCCGGTACGGACGTTGGGATGCCTCCGAGGCGGATATTGTCGAGGCGGGGCGACGTGCCAATGCGGATGAGTTTATCCGGGGGCTGCCGGACGGCTATGGCACGGTTTTGGGCGAGAAAGGCATCAATTTATCCGGAGGGCAACGCCAGCGGATTGCGATTGCCAGGGCGCTGCTGAAAGACCCGGCCATTTTAATTCTGGATGAAGCCACCTCCGCGTTGGATAGTCGTTCCGAGTTACTGGTTCAGGAGGCCTTGACCGAATTGATGAAGGGGCGTACGACTCTGATGATTGCCCACCGTTTTTCGTCCATCCAACGGGCGGATCGCATTCTGGTGCTCCATAAAGGCGTGATCGTCGAGGAAGGCAGGCACGAGGAATTGCTGGCCGCTCGCGGCCTCTATCACCATCTGTTTACCTTGAGAGAAGCGGAGGGCCTTCCTGAATTGCCGGAGATGTCCTCTCCCCCGTCCGGAGCGCGCCTTGTTTCCGACTGACTATTGAATCGTGGCGAAGTCGGCCGGAATGTTGATCAGTTTGCCGTCGGGGAAAAACACGACCAGAGTTCCTGAGGCGACAGGGTCGAAGTCGGCATAGGCGAAGCGAGCCGTGAAACGGGATCGGAAACTCACTTCGGGGCCTGGGTTTTTTCGTCCACGCTCCGCAGGGCCGATATCCACAGGCCGGATTGTTTGGGAACCCTGTTGCAGGGCCACTTCAGCGCCTTCGGCAAAAAATTCATCTTCCCCGCACATCCGGATTTCCACTTCCAAATACGGCATATCCAGGATCTCCTGAATTTTGGCTTCCGGCATACGAATCTCCTGCTGTTGACGCTTGGATTCGGCGGCTTCACGCCGGCCGAAATATTCCAGCCAGTACTGGCGGGTTCTGAGAATTGCATGCGGACCGCATGGATCGGTTTCGGGATCGGCCCCCACGCGAATCGCGCGTTCGGAGGCTTTCATGATGGACGCGACATCCTCGACCGAATCCGCTTTTTCCATGGTGTGGCGACCGGCCTCCAATGCGGCGTGAGCCTGGTCCATCGTCAGATTCAGGTTAATGGCAGAGGCCGGGGAGGGAGAGTTGCCGACGTTCACCAGGGCACACATCCCTAAAACCAGAGGGGAAAGGATTGACGGAAAGTTAGTGCGGCCCATGGTGATCCTCCTATTGCCTAGCAGAGAAGAATGGATAATGACGAGAGGAAGGGATTGTAAAAAACCCCGTCCGCCTTTGCAATCCCTGGATGATTTGCTGTGATGGTCCACCGTTTTTCCATGCCCGGTAATGTTCGCACGAAGCATACCGTAACGAAAATTTTGATTCCGGCTGTTGACTCCCTTAATCCAGTTGGGTAGATTAAGTTTCCGTCAGTAACAGGTGGGCCGTCCTCATGCGGACCAGAGATCTGGATTCCCGCCATCGTTAACAATTCCCCAGTTTCAACGAAACGCCAAATGTCATCGCAACAATTTCCTTCGAAGGGGTGTGAAATCAGAAGGACACCACCATGGAGGACCTATGGATCTTAAGAAAGTGGAGCGGGTTTACACGGCGTATGCCTCGGTGTACGACCATACCTTTGGAAAAGCCTTTAAACAATCGCGGGAATCTGCCGTGCGCGGATTACCCATTCAACCCGGGACGAAAATTCTGGAGGTCGGAGTCGGCACGGGAGAGGCCTTACCCCTCTATCCTTCTCACTGTGACGTGATGGGAATCGATCTCTCGGAAGGGATGTTGGAGCATGCCCGTCGAAGGGTGGCGCAATATCAACTCTCGCATGTGCGGCTGCAACGCATGGATGCCGGCAATATGCAACTGCCCGATGATTCATTCGATATTGTGATGGCGGCCTATGTGGTGACGGCGGTACCGGATTACCGGAAGGTGGTCAATGAAATGATCCGCGTCTGCAAACCCGGAGGACGGATTGTCATGTTGAACCACTTCAGTAACGGCAACAAGGTAATTGCGGCCGTGGAAAAATTGATCTCTCCATTGTGCAAACACATTGGATTTCGAACCGATCTGGCCTTGAATACCGTCTTGGAAGGGACCAGTCTGATTGTGGCCAGCAAGAAAAAGGTTAATCCATTGCGGTTCTGGCATTTGGTGGAGTGTGTGAATGAAAAGAAAAATGGCCATGAACGAGTCTATGCCAATAACTACGCTGGGGTTTCCAGGTAACCAAACATCCAGATTCGGTCGTGTGCCGGGTGCCCGTGTATTTCGTTTACGACCGTCGAACAGCCGTAAGACCTGACCCCACTTTTCGCTTTATCCAGCCACGCTCATGCATTGTTACAGAGTCCGGATGCGGTGAGCTTCCCCCCCCTCCCTCGCCCTTACTTCATTGTACGGATTTTTAGGATGGAAATTTTGTACGGAGTGCAGGCATCCACCGGTACCGCAAGGAACCGGAAGTTTGGTACGCTAGGTGGCTGAAGATTGCTGAAGTGAGCCGGAATGTTCGGACAAACATGAAATTCACCTTCATTTTGTCAAAAGAAAGTCGCACAATATCAGAGAGCGTTGAGAAAGGAGTTTGAGGTTATGGCAGGGTTTCCCATTCAATTCGCGGAGCGGATTCGCACTTTACCACCGTATTTATTCGCCGCCATCGATGATATGAAACGCAAGGCCATTGAACGCGGCATGGATATTATCAATCTTGGCGTCGGTGATCCGGATTTGCCGACCCCGGATCCGATCATTGAATCTTTGCGGCGGGCGGCCGGAGATCCGAAGAATCATCAATATCCGTCCTATGATGGGCTTTTGTCGTTTCGCACGGCGGTGGCCGATTGGTATGGACGCCGGTTCGGCGTCACGCTGGATCCCAAAACGGAAGTGGTGACGCTTATCGGTTCCAAGGAGGGCATCGGCCATATTCCCTTGGCCTTTGTCGACCCCGGTGACATTGTGTTGGTGCCGAGTCCGGGGTACCCGGTCTATCCGGTCGGGACCAGTTTTGCGGGTGGTGTGCCTCATTTCATGCCCTTGTTGAAGCAACATGGATTCCTGCCTGATTTATCCGCAATTCCAAAAGAGGTGGCCCGGAAAGCCAAGATGATGTTTCTCAATTCTCCCAATAACCCTACCTCGGTGGTGGCCTCCAAGGATTTTTTCCAGCAGGTGGTGGATTTTGCCAAGGAGCATGAGATTATCGTGTGTCATGATGCCGCGTATTCCGAAATTTATTATGATGGCAAGCGGCCGGCCAGTTTTATGGAGGCGGAGGGCGCCAAAGAGGTCGGCATTGAGTTTCATTCCCTGTCCAAGACTTACAACATGACGGGATGGCGTATCGGATTTGCGGTCGGACGAAATGAAATTGTCGGGGGATTGGGGAAAGTGAAGACCAACATCGATTCCGGAGTGTTTCAGGCTATTCAAGAAGCCGGCATCACCGCCCTGCAATTGGATGACTCCGTGACCGATGGGCTGCGAAAAATTTACCAGGAGCGGCGGGATGTCCTGGTGCCGGGCTTGAAAAAACTGGGGCTGGAGTTGGATGCCCCGCCGGCAGCCTTTTACGTGTGGATGAGCGTGCCGAAGGGCTTTACCTCCGCTTCGTTTACCGCGCATCTCATTGAGCATGCCGGAATCGTTACCACCCCCGGCAACGGATTCGGGGAACCGGGAGAAGGCTACATCCGGATGACCGTGACAACGACCAAAGAGCGGTTGGCGGAAGCGGTGGAGCGTATGCAAAAAATCGGATGGTAATGTGAAACAGGCATGACTTTGTTCGTTCCATGTAAAGGGTATGGTGGAGTAGGCGGAGCATCATGAGTGTGGAAACCGTTTTTATCGGATTCGGATCCAATGTGGGAGATAGGCAGGAGTTTTGCGACCGGGCGGTAGCCTTGATGCATCTGCTTCCGCTGTCCCGCGTTATCGGTGTCTCATCCTATTTTGAGTCCGAACCGGTCGATCCGAAGGGAATGCTGGGGGACACGTGGTTCTATAACGGCGCGGTGAAACTGGAAACCTCGCTGAGACCTCAACGGTTGTTGGACATTTTGCAGGAAACCGAGCGGGCTTTGGGACGTGATGAAGGCAACCGTGACGGCCCCCGCACGATGGATTTTGACATTTTGTTTTTCGGGCAGCAGACGATCGACCAAACCGGCCTGACGGTTCCGCATCCACGGCTTCATCAGCGACGCTTTGTGCTGGAGCCTTTGGTGGAATTAGACCCGGACTGGCGACATCCGGCCTTCAACCGGTCCCTCTCGGAATTGCTGGCCGGCCTTGAAGATTCCTCCCAGGTCCGGCGTCTCGATGTGAAGGCGGGCGCCCGATACGCCTCCCGTCCCACCTGTTCGCCTCCTCCTTCCTCTTGATTCCATGCGTGTCATTCGATCTTCCCGCCGGATGCAAGGTTGGCGGCAGCGGATTTCCCCTCCACACCGGCATATCGGGTTTGTGCCTACGATGGGGGCGTTGCACGAAGGCCACCTGTCCTTGATTCACCGTGCCAGAAATCAGTGCGATCTGGTCGTCGTGAGTATTTTTGTCAATCCGTTGCAATTCGGTCCAACGGAGGATCTGAGCCGCTATCCTCGAGTCTTTGACAATGATCGCAAATTGTGCCGGCAAGCGGGCGTGGATATCGTATTCGCTCCGGATGGACGGGATTTCTACCCTGGCACCTTCCAAACGACTGTAACCGTGAATCGGCTGACGGAACAGTGGGAAGGGGAAATCCGTCCGACCCACTTTCAAGGGGTTACGACGGTGGTGACCAAATTGTTGAATCTGGTCAGGCCGGATAGGGTCTATTTCGGCCAAAAAGATTACCAGCAATATGTGGTCGTGAAACAACTTGTCGAGGACTTACATATACCGGTGAAGGTCGTACGGTGTCCGACCGTTCGAGAACCCGACGGATTAGCGATGAGTTCCCGTAATCGGTATCTCCGGGATGAAGAACGGCAACAGGCCACGTTGTTATATGGAGCGCTGACGGTAGGAAAGCGATGCCTGGAAGCCGGTGAACGAAAGGGCCATTTCATTCAAAAAGCCATGGGTTGCACGTTCGCCGCACACCCCAAGATTGCGGTGGACTACTTGGCGGTGTGTGATGCAAAGACGTTGGCCCCCCTCAAACGCATTAAGGGCGAGGCGGTTTTACTTGGTGCCATCAGACTCGGCCAGGTCCGGTTGATCGACAATATTCTGGTTCGCGTCAGCGACAGAATCCCCAGCAAGGCATAGTGATCGCTCCGGTGGAGTGGAATCCCGTTTTCAAATTCCGATTCTCATCATTAAAATTCAGTGCTGATCAAGCCTTGGGGGCGTTTTCATTATTTATCTGGATTTCAATAATCTCCTCAAGGGATGCCGGTGAATACGTCGGCGGTTTGACCCACTTGCCGTCCTCCCGTTTGTACCCGCCCACCTTGCTCATATTGGAGCGATGAACCTCCTTGAACACCGGTTCCATATCGATGCCGCAGGACACGGCGGTGCCATAGACCACATACAGTAGATCGGCCAACTCTTTGGCGATCGCGGGAAGGTCCCCGGCCTGCATGGCTTCTTGCAGTTCCTCGAATTCTTCTTGAATCAAGCGGGACCGCAGGGTTTGTGTGGGTTCGTCCGGTGCGGCC
The DNA here is from genome assembly GCA_039794325.1 of Candidatus Inrsubterrania sp. GTDB lineage: Bacteria > Nitrospirota > Nitrospiria > Nitrospirales > UBA8639 > JACKFE01. Next base: position 165 of record JBDIVP010000142.1, on the reverse strand, counting down.
GGCATGGGTGCCACATGAATATCGAACTGTTCATGAAATTCCTGGACCATCCGTTGTGCGTCGTTCACGATCTTTTACCTCCAGATGTTTCCTTTTTTATTAAGGTCCCCGTCCTGGCAAACGGAGGGGGAAATGAAAATTACAGGGCTATGATCAGGTAAATAT
>JBDIVP010000141.1:0-9203 GCA_039794325.1 Candidatus Inrsubterrania sp. | reverse complement strand
GGTTTTTATCGGCGTCGGGGTCTATACCTTTGTCTACGCTCGCGGTGGCTCCTATCTCACTGATCGTCCGGAAGCCTGTATTAATTGCCATGTGATGGAATCACAGTACGCCGGATGGATCAAAGGCAGTCATCGGTCGGTGGCGGTCTGCAATGACTGCCACACCCTGGACGGGTTTATCCCCAAATATGCCTCCAAAGCCTGGTATGGATTTCTCCATGTCTATGCGTTTACCACCGGATGGTTTCCCGACGAAATTCAAATTCGCCCGACGATGTACCGGTTGACGGACCGGAGCTGTCTGAAATGTCACCAGCCGATCGTGGAGGCCATGACCGTCGGTCAGGGCCACGGCGAAGGGCTTCTCTGTATCCGGTGCCACCGGGATGTCGGCCATAAATAATTGACCACTTCTTCACGAATATTATGAGGATGGCATGAATCGATCCAAACCCACTTCTAAAAAACTCACGCTGGTGCTCCTGGTCACGGCCATTGCCACGGTCGGAGTGGTCGCCTTGCTGGTGAATATTTTCCAACGACAGCAGGAGGCCAAGAATGTCTTTTTCCGGGTGGTGGAACTGACCGATGAGACGGTGGATCCGGCCGTGTGGGGGAAAAACTTTCCCTTTCAGTACGATGCCTATACCCGGACCGTCGACCAAGTCCGAACACGCTTTGGAGGCAGCGAAGCCATGCCACGGACGCCCACGGACGCCGACCCCCGTTCCATCGTGGCCCGGTCCAAACTGGAAGCAGACCCGCGGCTTAAAACCATGTGGGCCGGGTATGCCTTCGCGGAGGACTTCCGGGAGAAACGCGGCCATGCCTATATGTTGGAGGACCAACTCTATACCCGGCGCCAACTCGTTACCCAACAGCCGGGCACCTGCCTCCAATGCCATTCTTCGGCCTACACGGCCATGAAAAAAGTGGGGGACGGGGATCTCATAAAAGGATTCGAAACACTCAACGCCATGCCCTACCAAGAAGCCCGTCCTAACGTGTCCCATCCCATTACCTGCATCGACTGCCATGATCCGCAGACCATGCGGCTACGGATTACTCGCCCAGCCTTTATGGAGGGTATGCGGGCATTGAAAGAACACGAGGGCATCAAGGATTACGACGTCAACACCATGGCCACCCGGCAAGAAATGCGATCGTTCATCTGCGGGCAATGCCACGTCGAATATTATTTTCAGGGCCCTGACAAACGCCTGGTCTTTCCATGGGCCAATGGGCTGCAGGTCGAGGGCATGCTCGAGTACTTCGATGACACGCAATTCAAAGACTGGGTCCATGCCGATACCGGAGCACCGGTGCTCAAGGCGCAACATCCGGAATTTGAGATGTGGAACCAAGGCATTCACGCCCGGTCAGGCGTGGCATGCGCCGACTGTCACATGCCCTACAAACGGGAAGGGGCCATGAAAATCAGCGACCATCATGTGCGCAGCCCCCTGCTCAATATCAATCGAGCCTGCCAAACCTGCCATAAATGGCCCGAAGCGGAACTCAAGGACCGCGTGGAGACCATTCAACTTCGCACCTATGAGCTGCGAAATCACGCGATGGACGCGCTGGTCGATTTAATCCATGACCTCTCCGCCGCACGCCAGGAAGGAAGGAGTGACGCAGCACTGGCACCTGCCCGGCAACAGCAGCGATTGGCGCAATTTATGATCGATTTTGTGGAAGCCGAAAATTCAATGGGCTTCCATGCACCCCAGGAAGCGGCACGCATTCTGGGGAAAGCCATTGATTTGGCCCGGCAAGGGCAACTGGCTCTCCGTGATCAGGCAAGCCCTTAACACTGCCGAACGGGGTGACACAAGTGGGCGGCACCATGTGACCATTCCCATGCCACGGACAAACCCGTGGCATACAGGGAAGAAGACCTTCATTACTCGGCCACCATAATCACCCACCAAGGGGGGACTTCTTCATTCATGTCTTTGAATTGTCGGCCCGTAAAACTGCCGGGCACTCCGGGGAGAACGGCACCCCGACGAATTTCCACATACCTGAGACGGGAAGGACTTGCAGGGGATATTCCGGAAGCGGATGGTTCCCACGGAAGGGGGTCCCGGATGGGCGCCACCTGAGAGAGATCCAGACGATCTCCTTCCTTAAGGCTTTGAAGTGCCTCAAAGACCGCTCCGAATACCTGAGACCTGGTTTCGGGTGTCAGGATCCGGTTTCTGGGCCTATACCGTTCATCGGCCAGCAATTGACTGAGTAATTCCCAAAAAACCTCATCATCGACCGCCGATAGGATGCCGACCTGTCCCCGTTTGATCATAAATTCCAACAGGCGCAACGGCCCAAGGATTTCGAATTTCCAAGCTGGAAAGGTCAGGACCTGACCGCGGTGTACTACTTCCAAGACCGGCTCTCCCTCAAATCGTCCTTGCCGGAATTCTCCCCTGGTCGATCGGAGATGCTCGCGAATGATTCCGGCATCCAAACGACCGGGCTCATAGGCAAACGTGGGATTGGCAGGGGCATGACAGGTCACGATGGTATAGCGTGCCAGGCCATGCCGCGCTTGAGAAAAGTCGGTCAGATTCGTATTACCCCAGAACCGGAATTGCACCTCCTCCGGAGGAAGGCTCGTCAACATTCGTTCCCGCTCAGGATTCCGGTGATAGACCCCGCCCACCTTCGAGCCGGGACGCAACCGGTCAAAGGCATGCACCACCAAACAGCCTTTGCGAGCCGTTTGGGCCGAACGATAATACTCCACCAATTCCTGTTCGAATGTTAAATCACCGGCGCCGATATCCAACAGCGAAGGGCGGGGAACCTCGCAAAGCAGGGCATACGGAATGGGATGTTTCTGAAGCAGGGATATCAGAGCTTCCGGATGACACACATCCGACCCGTCGGGATCTGTTTGAGTAGTTGCCAGCCGGCTCCACACCACAATCGCCCGCACCGCTTTTGACGGAGGCAACCCCGTGAGTTCCCGAAGGACTCTGTCGCAGGGCCGGGCCTTGGCCGCCCCCTGGGGGTGACCGAATTGTCTAAGGGCTTCCGAGACCTGCTCCACCAAGGAGACATCAAAGGCACTCCCGCGGAGTTGTTCAATGAGGCCGGGCAATACTTCCTGAAACCGGGAGGGCTGCACGTATTTTCGACTGTCTTCCCAGAGTGAGCCCGCCTGGTCCCGGGCCTGCTTAATGTGATGACGGAAGTCGGCGGTGTTGAGATTGAGTTTTTCCATCCGTACTAATCCAACCGAGCCGTGCGGCATCCGGGTTGAGGCAGTCATCCTAACATTCTCAATGGGCCAACCTTAGCCACCAAAGGGGTGTGAACACAAGAATCTCCACAAAGAACTTTTCTCCGCAGTCCCGACTATGGTACTTAAGATTTCACCATGTCCTCGGTGATCCTCCACAAAGGCTGCTCCTTTTTCAAATCGTGCACCGTCCTCATCCTGCTTGGGTGGCTGACAGGATGCCATACGCTCCAGGCCCAACCCTCTCTCGAAGTCGGCACCATCATCCGGGTTGCCGCCAACGAACCGGTGTCCCTGGAATCGATTCATCCGGAATTACTGGAGGCCGATGTCATTTTTATCGGCGAAGAACACTACACCCCCTCACACATCGAAGCGGCACACAAGATCCTGGACATTCTCCTGGCTCATCGGGAACAGGTGGGCACACCGGCGCTGGCCATGGAGATGTTCAGTTGGGACGGGCAACCGGCACTGGACCGGTACATCACCGACCCTCAAATGCCCCTCGCCGACTTTCTGGAGGACTCGAAGTGGAAGCAGGCCTGGGGTGGTGATTTTCAGGATTACCAGCCCCTTGTGACCTACGCGCAAACCCACCGTTTACCTCTTTTGGGACTGAATCCTCCACGGCAGATGGTCCGGCAGGTGGCTCAAGAAGGCTTGGAAAAGGCGCTGAACAATCCTGAACTGGCCCAATGGGCCGAAGGTGAGATGGTCATCGAGGACCGGGAATACGAGAACCTGATTTTTGAACAAATCACAGCCTGTCATCCCGATTTACCCGGTCAGGCCTACCGCCGCATCTTCGAGGCATCCATCGTCCGTGACGAGGGCATGGCCAGGGTCATTCGAACCTACCTGGATAACAGGCAACCTTCAGAGGGTCCCCTGGTCAGTTACACGGGGGGCGGCCACATTCAATATGGCATTCCCGTACCCAAACGCGTGAAACGGACCCATCCGGCCATCAAAACCGTGACCATTTATCTGGTCGCCTGGGATCCGGCCAAAGAACCGGAAGTCGTCTCGGAAATCAAAGAAGGCATTGCCGACTATCTCTGGCTCACCGAACTAGGCCCCAAAGGCATTCAGCCACGATGCGGATGAACCATTGGTGGTAACCGTCATCCCGTCACATATTTATTGAACGCGAGCTTAAGAGGAGGAGAAACAACACATGGGAGATCCTGTCATCATTGCCCAACGCACTCCATACATTCTGGAAATGGAACCGGGCACATATTATTGGTGCCGATGCGGCCGATCAAAAACCCAGCCATTTTGCGATGGTTCACACACCGGCACCGACCTATCCCCCCTTGAGGTGGAAATCAAAGAGAAAAAACGGGCAGCCTGGTGCGGATGTAAACACACTAAAAAACCTCCGTTTTGCGATGGGACTCATTCCCGGTTGGATTCCTGAAACTCTCCACTGGCAAGCTTATGAAGAAAACCATGAGGGAGTAAGACCCTTCCAGCAGACACATGAGCGCCCTACTCCAATTAGGTATTTAGCATTATTTCATGGGTTGCCTCGGACATTGGGAATTGACTAAAATCGGCTGGAATTGTGGGTGCCATTCTTAGGAAACAAGAATGGGGTTTGCGACTTAATTAAACGAACAGACAGTGAGGAGGTTCATTATGAGCAGAATTCTTGGAATGGTCGGAAGCCTGATGTTGATAGCCGCTCCTGCGTTGGCCAATGAACCAGGTGGCGGATACGAAGGCATCACGGCCATGTACGTTGGTTTCATCGCGGCGATTCTCGGCTATGGGGTCTATGACATCTTCTTTAAGAAATCCTGAACCGGCTTTACTCCAGCCAACTTCCCTAAGACAATTAAAGAAACGGTCTCTTCACCCCTCCTGAAAATGAGACGGAGGGGTGAAATTTATGTCTCGGCGTCTTCCTTCTCTCGTAAAATCGGTTCCAGGACCTGCCAGACGTTTTCCGCTACCAACGTATACCCTTCCGCATTAGGGTGAATGCCATCGCCCTGATTCAGCCCCCTTTGTGCGGCCACGCCTTCCAGGAAAAACGGAATCAAGGGGATTTGAAAATCGTCGGCTAATTGTTGATACATTCCTTCGAATTGGCGGGTATAAGCCTCGCCATAATTGAGCGGCATTTTCATTCCGGCCAGGACAACCGTGACCTCCTGATCCTGCAGTCTGGTAATAATGGCCCGAAGATTTTTAAGGGATTCTTCAATCGGCTGCCCACGCAATCCGTCATTCGCCCCCAACTCCAAAATCACGATGTCAGGCCGGCTTTTGAGGACCCACTCCACCCGCCGCAACCCGCCGGCGGTCGTCTCGCCACTGACACCCGCATTCACCACTTCATAGTCATACCCGGCATCACGAATGATACGCTGGAGCTGTCCGGGATAGGATTGCTCCACGGATACTCCCAACCCCGCCGTCAGACTATCTCCAAAAGCTACAATTCTGGGTTTTCGTTCTTCCCGAATCGCACTCAATGACGGCGTAGGGGGGGTGAGGCCGTGCGAACCGTTTCCTTGTGATAGCGCTTCCTCGCCAACGGATGGTGAATCATCCAGCAGGCCCGGCGGGTCTCCCTGCCTATCACACCCGGATAATGCCAGACAGAACAGGAGAAAGCCTGATAAGATAAAACCAATCAGCCGAAACCGATAACCGGCCCTTGGGCCCTTCACGATCATCTGCAACTTCACGTTTCGTTGTGGCGAATCCTTCATTGTATCCTCAATCAGCGTCTGTGGAGACACAGGCCAACCAGGCTTCTGCCGGCATTGTCGTCGAAAAGTTAGGCATGCAACTGCGGGCAGGGCAACACCTGGTCACCATTCTACAGGATATCACCTTTACCATACCCTCCGGTCAAGTCGTGGCGATCGTCGGGCCTTCAGGCAGCGGGAAATCCACCCTGCTCGGATTACTGGCAGGGTTGGACCGGCCCACGAGCGGAAGCATCCGCCTTCAGGGGACGGATATCACCATGCTCAATGAATCGGACATGGCCCGCTTTCGCCGCCAACACATCGGCTACGTGTTCCAAGCCTTTCATCTCCTGCCTACTCTGACGGCACTGGAGAACGTTCTGTTGCCTCTGGAACTGCAAGGCACGGCGGACGGATCGGCCCGCGCCACGTCGCTGTTGCAGGCGGTCGGGCTTGATCATCGCCTGCATCACTATCCCATGCAGCTCTCCGGGGGTGAGCAGCAACGGGTGGCCCTCGCGCGGGCCTTTATCAGCCGGCCGGCCTTTTTGTTGGCGGATGAACCGACCGGTAATCTGGACAGTCAAACGGGAGACCGCATCATTGAGTTATTGTGGGAATTGCATGCCAATCAGGGCAGCACGTTAATTCTGGTCACCCATGATCCGGCACTGGCCGGCCAAGCCCAACGAATTCTTTCCTTACGCGACGGGCGGCTCATAGACGACTCCCTGCCGCCGGACAACTGACACACCCCTTTAACCCGCAAACCATGATTCTATTTCTGAAACTGGCTTGGAGAGAAATCCGAAGCTCCCGGGCCCGATTTCTGTTCTTATTTGCCTGTGTGGCCCTGGGTGTAGGTGCCATTGTCGCCGTGGATTTATTTGCCACAACCGTGGAGCACACCATCCTGGGCGACACCCGCGCACTCTTGGGGGGCGATCTCGAGGTATCCTCCCGCCGATCCTTCAGTGCAAAGGCCCGACAGATGCTGAATACCCTGCCTGATCGAGGCATTCGGCTGTCTGCCGTCACCGAACTCAGCGGCATGGCCACGCCAGTCAAGCCGGAACAGCGGTCAGGCATCAATGCCCAACTCGTGGAAATGAAGGCGGTGGATCAAGCCTATCCGCTGTATGGCATGATCCACATCGAGCCGGTCCAGGACATACACACGGCACTGGGGCCTGTCACCGAGGGCTGTCAGGATCTCCCCTGCTTTGGAACGGTCGTTCAGGAAGCGTTGCTCTACCGGCTCCAGCTGGAAGTCGGCGACCACATTCGTCTCGGAGACGCACAACTCAAAATAGTTGGTCTTCTCAAAAAGGAACCCGATCAAGTAGCCGAAGCCTTCCGGTTGGGGCCGCGCATCCTGATTTCCCAGGAAGCCTTGACGGAGACACAGTTGGTCAAACCCGGAAGCCGCATTCATGAACGGGTTCGCCTGAAAGTCCCCCCCGCCTATCCCGTGAAATCCTTGTTGGGAGAACTGCGGGGCCGACTCAGTCAGGAAGGGGTCCAGATCACATCGTTTCAGGAAGCCCAACCCCGCCTGCGTCGATTTCTCGATCAATTAAGCCTGTACCTCGGGTTATTGAGTCTGACCGTTTTAATGGTGGGGGGAATCGGTGTGGCCTGCACCATCCAGGGTTTTCTCGCCCAAAAAACAGCCAATATCGCCACGCTGAAAGCCATCGGGGCCGATACCTCCCAAATCACGGGGATTTATTTTACCCAATGCCTGCTATTGGGTATCCTGGGAAGTGTTCTGGGAGCAGGCCTCGGAATCGGCCTCTCCCTCATGATCCCCTGGCTTTTTTCCGGTCTCCTGCCGTCAGGATTTTCCACAATAGTCACAATCAGCCCCATCCTGAAAGGGTTCGGATTGGGCATCTCGGCCACCCTCATTTTTTCCCTTTGGCCTCTCTTATCCATTCGTCATATCTCCCCGGCGCAAATTTACCGCCGCGATGTGGAACAGCTGGAAAGCCCTGCGGCAACCCTCCCCTCCCGAAGGGCACGAGGCCTGTCATGGGTGCAATCGCTCCGGCAGGACCGGACGAGAATGCTCATCGGCCTGGGCATTATCGCCGCCATGGCGTCTTTGGCCATGGTTCAGGCCCGGTCGGTTTCACTCGGCCTCTTTTTTTCCGGTGCCTTCGGCTCGGCCATTCTGGCCATCCTGGGAGGTACCGGTTTTTTTTATTGGACGCTCCGGAAATTAACCCTGCCGCAACGATTTCTGCTCCGCCATTCCACAAAAAACCTGGAACGGCCGGGGAACTTCACCAGGGCCATGACCGTGGCCATCGGCATCGGCGTGATGCTCATGTCTTCATTGATGAGCATTCAATTTGCGCTGTTGGACTTCATCGGCAATCAACTGCCGACCAAAGCACCGACGTTTTTCTTTATTGATATTCAACCCGACCAACAACAACCCTTTGAAAACCTAGTGAAGCGGGAGGTACCGGAAGCCTCGTTCACCCTCGTTCCGGTCGTGAGATCCCGTCTTCTGAAAATTGACGGCCAACCCATCGATCCGGAAGCACCTTCACGGCAACGGAACCGATGGTATTACACCCGGGAATATGTGTTAACTGCCTTGGCTTCCCTTCCCGAAGATAATGTGCTGACCCAGGGCACCTGGTGGTCATCCGACGACTCACAAGGATCGTCCCGTAGAGCAACCGACGGGCGGAGTCACCCTTTGGTCTCCCTTGAGGAGGAGGCCGCAAAAAATCTGGGACTTTCCTTGGGATCGACCGTGACCCTGGATATTCAGGGCGTGCCGTTTACCGCACAGGTGGCCAGCCTGCGAAAAGTCGATTGGAGCAGTTTTTCCATGAATTTCTTCATGATTTTTGAACCCGGTGCGTTCGAAGGGGCTCCCCTCACCTACATTTCGACGGCCAGAATTCCCAAGGCTCACGAGCAATCAATCCAGCAAGCCATTGTCGCCGCCATGCCGAATGTGACGGCCATTCACGTCGGAGATGTCCTGGACAAGCTCATTCGCATTTTTCAGCAATTGGCGACGGGCATCAAAAGCCTCGCCCTGGCCTGCGTGGCAATGGGCGCAGTTGTGATGATGGCCGCCATTTCCATCAACCGGTACCGTCGTCTTCAAGAACTGGCCATTTTAAAAGCGTTGGGAGGCAGCCGCATGCTGCTCTTGGGTTCGCTGGGAGTCGAATTCGGATGTATCGGAGGATTTGGCGGCCTGGTGGGATTGACTTTGG
>JBDIVP010000140.1:0-9286 GCA_039794325.1 Candidatus Inrsubterrania sp. | reverse complement strand
AGTTCCCCGAAACTGGGCCCAGCAGGTTCCTCCTTACATTGAAATCCTCAATCTTCGTTTGGGGGAAAGCTTCACTCCTCCGCGGTTTCAATATGGCGTACGCATTTGTCCCGAACCGGATTATTGGGGAGGGCTCAGCGGCTGCACCTACGAAGAAGGGGTATCCTGGGGGAAATTCGTCCCCCGTAAAGATGGCGGTATGTTTGCCGAAGTATTGAGCGATGCCACCGTGGTGTGGCCGTTGCTAATGATGGGACTCTTGGAAAAAACCGGAGTTCGATGAGAGACGGCCGATCCGTCTCACGAGGCCCCATGACGGACAGCTCGACAAGTCGTGCCGAGGATGGGACAATATTCATAACATATGGAGAATAATATGACAGGAACTTCGTTTAGAAAGTGGGCTTGGACGTGTTGTCTGGGATTCATTCTTTCACTCGGTGGCACCCTTTCCCATGCCGAAGTTCCGGATTTTCTCATCCAGGATGATGACGTGGTGCGGGGAGATCCGAATGCCCCCATTACGATGCTGGAATATTCAGACTTTACTTGTGGATTTTGCGAGAAATTTTTCCATGAAACGTTCCCTCAGATTTTGTCCGAATATATTGAAACGGGAAAAGTCCGGTTTGTTTATCGGGATTTTCCACGCGCCCCCGGAGGGCCCGCCCTGCATTCCTCCCAGGCCGCACGGTGCGCGGGATCCCAAGGAGCCTATTGGCCCATGCATGACCGACTGTTCAACAGCGGACGCCAGTTTGAGAAGGATCAATTGGCGGGTTACGCCAAGGAACTGGGGTTGGATTCGGAACAGTTCACCCAATGCATGGAGACCAACCAATTCGTCACCGACATCTTTAAAGACCGCATGGAAGGAGGCTCATTGGGCATTCGAGGCACGCCCGCCTTTGTGCTGTTTCACACCAAAGCCGCGGACAAGCCCAATCTCATCATGATTCCCGGGGCCTTTCCTTTTGAAGTTTTCAAAGAAGAAATCGATAAATTATTGACCCTGCATGCGAATTCTTCCGCTTCCCCCGCCCCATCAAATCGGAAATAATATTCCCGATACTTTTCACGATTGATCTGCTTTATCGAATCGTTGTACATTGAATCCTGTCATATGAGCGAGTGACGTGATTATTCACTCTGGGAAAGCATTATGGCCGAATCACTATCATTTTGGACTGTCGATTGCGCTCCCGGCGATCCAGATTTATTCGTGTGCATGTCCTGTCTGGATGAAGTCTTCAAGGGTCAGGTTCCCGTCCAAGGATGCCCGGGGTGCCAAGCTGTTTCCACATTTGAGCCGTTTGATCTTGACGCCATTCGTGCATGGGGAACGGAAAGCTTGATTTCCAAAGCTACCGGCTTGTCTTTGACCGGATCGCCGGCTCCATCCGATTCCCCGCAATCGGTGGAATAAAAACCCGGAGGCATTCGGCCAGATTCTGACCGTTGCTATGACCGCCATATCAATCAAACCATTCCTATTGGGCGGAAAGTGGGTCTCCACTTCCACCACCGATCCGGTCGTTAATCCGTATACCGGACACCCGATCGCCCAGGTTTGCCAGGCAGAGCCCCAACACATCCAGCAGGCCATCGATGCAGCTCGTGAGGTGGCACCTCGATTGGGGAGAACACCCACTCATGTGCGAGCCGAAGCCCTGAACACCATTGCCGAGGGCCTTCGCGCCCGGAAGGAGGAAGTTGCACTCCTGTTGAGCCAGGAAGCCGGGAAACCCATCACCGATGCAAGACGGGAAGTCGACCGGGGCATTCAAACCTTTTCCATCGCCGCAGAAGAATCCAAACGGATACCCGGAGAAGTTCTGACGATGGATCTTTCTCCCGGAACCGAACCTTACAGGGGTCTGGTGCAACGGTTCCCCATCGGACCGGTTCTCGGCATCACCCCGTTTAATTTCCCGTTGAATCTGGTCGCCCATAAAGTCGCTCCCTGCCTGGCAGCCGGCAACCCGATCGTGTTGAAGCCCGCTCCTCAAACACCCCTCACCTCCCTATTATTGGGTGAAATTTTCCTGACCACCGGCTTGCCCCCCGAATCCTTGGCCATTCTTCCTTGCTCGAATGCCTTGGCCGAACGGATGGTCGAGCACGACGTCTTTCAGGCTTTAAGCTTTACCGGCTCCGTGACTGTCGGCTGGATGCTGAAAGGGAAGGCCGGATACAAACGGGTCCTGCTGGAGTTGGGTGGCAATGCGGGCGTGATTGTCGAACCCGATGCGGATTTGGAGGCGGTCATCAAACGCTGCGTGGCGGGAGGGTTTGGTTATGCCGGTCAAACCTGCATATCGGTCCAACGTGTGTATGTTCATGAATCGCGGTATGAACCGTTTCTGGAGGCCTTCGTCAAACAGGTAGAGGCCCTTCCGTCCGGAGACCCGCTTCAGGAAGCCACGGTTGTCGGACCCGTCATCAATGACCAGGCCGCCATGAGGATTGAAACCTGGATTGAAGAAGCCTGTTCCCGCGGGGCAAAAGTACGGACGGGCGGCCATCGTCATGGACGCCTCTTCGCCCCAACCGTTCTGACCGATGTCAATTTCGATATGAAAGTCTGTTGCGAGGAAATTTTCGGTCCTGTGGTCACCGTATCGGCCTACCGGGATTTCGACGAAGCTCTGGCCATGCTCAATAGCTCCCAATTCGGTCTTCAGGCCGGAATTTTCACCAACAATCTCGACAAGGCCTTCCGGGCCTATTCCCAATTGGAAGTTGGTGCAGTTCTCGTCAATGAAATCCCCACCTTCCGGAGTGATCACATGCCCTATGGGGGGATCAAACGCTCCGGGTTGGGACGCGAAGGGGTGCGATACACCATTCAGGAATTAACCGAACCCCGACTGTTGATCATCAAAACCTCCTCATGAGGAAGAGCCTGCCCATAGCCCAACGCAGCCGACCGTCAAATCACATGAATGATCTTGCACCAAACCGACCACTCCTGGTAAAAATAGCGCGGCCGTTCAACCAAACATCCATGGTTCCCCAAGGAAGCTCCGATTTCGTGCTCGCGTCGCCGATCCGGTCGCCCATCCCGGAGGGAGAAGTCAGGGCTCAATAACGCTGTTTGTTTGCCGGCGGTTACGGTTTCCCAACATCACCGTTTGTTAAAACCCGTTTACGTTTAAAAGGAGTCGAGATGGTTCCAACTCACATGTTTCTCACTCGTGGTGTGGGCGTGCACAAGGAAAAACTCACCTCTTTCGAGGAAGCCCTACGTAGCGCAGGGATTGCGTATTGCAACCTGGTCAGTGTCTCCTCGATTTTTCCTCCCGATTGCAAGATCATCCCGCGCAAACGTGGGGAAAAGTTGCTGAATCCTGGAGAAATCACGTTTTGCGTCATGGCCCGCGCCGAAACCAATGAACGAAATCGCTTGGTCTCCGCCTCAATTGGGTTGGCCATCCCCACGGGCCGAAAATACCGATATGGCTATTTATCGGAACATCACGGACATGGGGAAACGGACGAGGAAGCCGGTGAATACACGGAAGATCTGGCGGCCCAAATGCTGGCGACTACACTGGGGATTGATTTCGACCCCAATGTCGCCTGGAAGGAACGGGAACAGGTATTCAAAATGGGCGGAGAAATCGTGAGGACCCAAAACATCACTCAATCCGCCATCGGCAAACCCAACATGTGGACCACCGTCGTGGCCTGCGCGGTCTTCATTCCCACGGAAAATATCAAACCGGGCACTCTCGGCAAACCAAGAGAGCCGAAGAAATAAGGGACGGCCCCCTGGGAGTTCGTGGGGGCCCCTCCCGCCATTTCCGCTTCATCCCTGCCGAAGCTTGTCATTACGAAAATTCCGCCCACATGATCGTATGGTCCGATGGATGGTCAGCCAGACGGGGGGCCACATCGACCTTGACTATCCGGCTTTTGCTCAACAAAGGCTTGGTCACCATGATATGATCGATCCTCCACCCGCGGTTTGCGGCGACCGCATCGGGGCGACGATAATCCCAAAAGGTAAATTGTTGACGTCGCGGGAAATGATGGCGGAAAACATCCACAAACCCCCACGACACGGCATCCTGATAGGCCCGGCGGGCCTCATGGTGAAAACACACATGTTTCGCATGTTTTTCCGGACTATGGACATCGATCGGCTCCGGTGCCACGTTCATGTCCCCGCACCAGACAGCCGGTTGATCGGGAGACAGGTCACGTGAAAAAAGTTTTTTTAACCGGCGAAACCATGCCAATTTATACTGATATTTGGGAGAATCAATGGCGTAACCCTGCGGCACATAGGTATTGAGGATGGGAATCCCTTGAATCACCACATAACTCAGACGTGTTCCGTCGTCGGGCTCTTCACCATCATGAAAGCCGAACCGGACATGTTGGGGTGGATTCCGAGTCAAGACGGCCACGCCGTTGTAAGATTTCTCCCCGCAAAAATTCAGCACATACGGCAAATCGGCAAATGCTTCGCAGGGAAATTCCGAATCCTGCACTTTGGTTTCCTGAAGACACAACACATCCGGCTCATGCTGCCGGATCCATGGCCGAAGAATTTCAAGACGTTTTCGGATGGAGTTCACATTATAGGTCGCAATTTTCATCCCTGATTGTTACCCTTTCCCATGCCTCCTGCTGATTACTTTTCATCCGACGAATTGGCGTTCTTATCCGACAAGGATTTTTTCCTGAAGAAAGCTGCGATCTCCAAAAAAATCAAGCATATCCTGGAGAACCTCCAGCGGGCACTGGAATCGGAGATTCCACACCATTCCCTGGTTGCGCCGGAAGGATTCAACCCAAAGGCATGCCAATTTGTCAAAGGGGAACATCTCGAATCCTTCCCCTATCAATATCTCGACTTTCCCCGGCACTATACCCGGCAGGACAAATTGGGGTTCCGTTCACTCTTTTGGTGGGGGCATCATGTCGTATTTGCCCTTATCGTGGAAGGGCCGCTGGTGGCACAATACCGCAAAAACCTTTTCACTAGATATTCAGAGATCGCCGATCGCCAACTGAGTCTTTCCTTAAGCCCTTCCCTTTGGGAGTGGAAATCGGGAGCGGGGCTCACCCTGGACATTACCCAGCAACGCCGATCGGAATTGGCCGCGGTCCTGGATCGACGGACGTTTTTCAAGATCGCTCGTTTCGTATCCTTTGACAACCACTTGTTGGAAACCGGAGAAATCATTCAGGAAGGGCTCCGATCATTCCGATCGATTCTGCCCATCATCACCCCGTAATAGGTCTCATCCGGTTGTGGCCCCTCATCTGCCATCCGGAAGGTGCCTCAAGGGGCTGTTGAAAAAAGCCGCCAGCGGCGTTCTCGCCATTTTCCGTGCTCACGTACTCAGGCAATGCTCCGCAAATAGACGTTTTTCAGGCAGAGTATGCTCTTGGGAAGGGAGGGCCGGGAATGGAACCGTGGCACACCGAATCAGACGTGCTGAACCGTGCGGTTCGATGCATCCAGGATTTCTCGAATGATTTTTTCGGCCATTTCCCGAGGATTTGCGGCATTTTTGATCGGCCTGCCGACTACAATATAATCCGCACCACCGGAAATGGCTTGGGTTGGAGTGGCCGCGCGCTTGTGATCATGATGGGACTCGCCTACCGGTCTAATGCCTGGACATACCAGCCAAAAGTCTTTCCCAAATGTCTGTCGTAGCCTTGCGGCATGTAGACCGGACGCAATAAGACCGTCAGCCCCGTTTTCCAAGGATTCTTCGGCCCGGCAAAGCACATAGTCTTCCACATTTTTAAATTTCATGGAAAACTCTTTGTCCCGGCCGGTGATGTATAAATCCCGCATATCCTGATAATCCATACTGGTTAAGACGGTCAGAGAGAGGATCTTAAGCGGTAAATCCCCTATGCCGTCCTTAACCATTCGAATCGTTTTTCCATTCCCATGAACCGTGATGAACTCGATGCCGGCGGAAGCCAGTCTATGCGCCGAGCGCTTCAATTGCTCAGGAATATCCGGCGTCAATTTCAAATCAAGAAAGACTTGAAAGCCCTGCTTTCGCAAATCCTCGACAAAACGCAACCCTGACGCCAAGAATAATTCCCACCCGACCTTATAAAAGGAGACCACCCCCTGCAGTTGGCGCACATATCCTTCGGCGGCAGAAATATCCGGCACATCCAAAGCAAAGATGAGTCGTTCTTGAGGCTTAAGGGCAGGCTTCATAAAGGAGACAAAATCATGATAGGGAGCCGCACTATACAAAATACCCAAAACGTTGTCCACCATTCCGGCAACCAACCGGTCTTGCCTGTCCTCTTCGGCGGACCGATCTTTTTACTCGTCCTGTGCCAGCCCCAGCATTTCCGCCAATTGAACCACTGAATAGGTGCGCCCCAAGGAAAGAAAGACCAGTTGAATTTCTGCCGCCTTCAGGACGGTTTCCATAAGGCGTTCCCGTTCATCCCCCTTGACCGATTCGTCTTTGTCCTGTCGAAATTTAATCACGATTTGGGCCTGCAAGGTTCCGGGATGCACCAACACCATATCCAATCGCACCGGTTGCAAACTCCGCATCAGCGCCCGGCGTGCGCCCTCATTTTTGTCCGGGAACGAAACCAACTGCAGGACAGAAAGCTTGCCCAACACCAGAAAATGATCCTGGACAGCCAATTTGACCAGATTAAACAGTGTGGCTTCCTCCGATGACAACACCGGACGAGGAGTCACCACCACATCTCCGGAATCCGATACAAGTCGAAAAGTGGGATCTTTGGATGCCGGGCGGTGCCAAACCCATCGCAACAACACTCCCACCCCCACAACCAAGAGGACTAACCATATCAAGGCAAGTTCGTAAGACCCGGAATATAATTCGGTCACTGCACTCCTGTTTTCCTGTACCCTAAATCCCTACAGGGACGTGTGGAACATTTGTCGAGCCAGCAGGGGTTACCGACCCGAGAACCACCGCATGCCTGGCCCCCGTGACCTTAGGAAGATTGGCGCATACCCCATGAATACATTGATAGGCCAATATAGCAAAGGCCTGTGCTTCAAAGGCTGTGGCAGGGGACCCGCAGGCATCCATGGTATGAAGTGACGCCGGAGCCAAAACCGCCGCTAACTCCCTATGCAAACGAAGGTTGTGGACCCCTCCACCCCCAATCACCACTTCATCCACGGAAACCGGCAGCCATTTCCGGGCATCTCCAATAACTTCCGCGATAAACCGGCAACTCGTCGCCAGCATGGCCGGCACCCCCAACTTCCGACGGCGTCCCTCTCCCCAGACCCGTTTTACATATTTGGTGCCGAAACGTTCTCGACCTGTCGACTTGGGGGGACGCCTCGAAAGATACGGCTCTTTCAAGAGCCATTTTAAGAGCCCCTCATGCACAGATCCTCGTAATGCCTGCCTCCCGCCAGGATCCAGCCGCTTTTTCCCCTCGGACGCCAAGGCAACCAAGCCATCCAGCAACATATTGCACGGCCCCGTGTCAAAAGCCCGGACGTCACTCCAATTTCCCTTGGCCGACAGGATCGTCACATTGGAAATTCCACCTAGATTCACCACCAAACGATTGACGCCTTTCCGGGAAAACAGGACGTAATGGGCATAGGGGGCCAAAGGGGCTCCTTCGCCTCCGGCTGCCATATCCCGTGAACGAAAATCGGAGACGGTGGTAATCCCTGTTCGCTCGGCAATGACCTGAGGATTTCCGAGCTGCAGCGTCGAACGGATGCCCTTCAGATTATATTCCGAAACCGGAAGGGGGCGATGGTGAACGGTCTGGCCATGAGATCCGATCAACTCAACCGTTTTGAGGGGGATCCGGCAGGCCTTGACGGCCTGCTTCACGGCCATGGCAAAAATTTCCCCCAGCACAACATGAAGATGGCAGGCATCCGCAACAGTTCCCCGCTCGGCCACATGCAGAATATGTTTGCGCACTGATTGGGGATAGGGATATCCATAATGGCCTAGGAGACGTGCCTTCACCTCATGCCCTGTTCCGGTGATATCCACCAGAGAAACATCCACACCGTCCACGGAGGTACCCGACATCAATCCGGCTACAATCATCGGGCGATCCCTTGACGATCATATGTCCACATGTTCATGGCGGCCAAGGTCCCGACGGCAGGTTTACATCAGGATGAAAAGAATTCGGACGGTGGTTCACAGTCTCGGCGTCTCCTGTTTACGACGATCCCAGACCATTCCGGTCTGCTCCTTATCCGAAAAACCCAGGGAGGCGTAAAACCCCTGGTACCGGCGCGTACACAACCAGAACAATTCCACCCGGCTGAGGGAGGGGTGAGCCAGAATGCGATTGACAATACCTTTACCGATATCCCGGTCATGGTATAGGCGGTCCACAATCACATCCCAGATTGAAGCCCGGTACACGAAATCGGTCAGGACCCGGCCGCACCCCACTAACCGTTCATCCTCCCAGGCCGTGATAACCAAATCGGTATGGGCCAGCATGCGTTCGGCATCCTCCATGGTCCGTCCACAAGCCCAATCGGTCTGCTCAAACAGAGCCAGTAGTTGATGAAGTGAAAAATCTTTTGAGTCTCGGAAGGTGATCATGCGTTGGCAGATTGTGGCAGGATATATTACACTAAGTCCACTTTTTTGGTGGGGAGAGGGAGATCAGTCTATGAGTATGCTCGTACGAAAATGCCCTAAATGTTTCCAACTCTTCTGGAAAAAAGCAGAAGAGGTCCAATATGTCGACGAAAATACGCTGAAGGTGGTTTGCAACCACTGCCAACAAGTCCTCAGAATTCCGCTGATTACCCAAGGGGCCAATGCCGGGGCTCCGAAAATGGGGCATTAGGAGAGAAAAAAGCGAGGAGTGAAAAGGACGGACCATTCTTTCCGTTGCTTACATCCCCCATTTCACTTTTGACTTCTCACCATTTGTCTTCTTTATGCGACAAGAACGCTGGGCAGGGCTAGATATCCGAATCACCGGTGGTGACGACGGAAAAGGAGGGGGAGACGGCCCACTGGTTGTTCTCCTCCATGGATTTGGAGCCCCAGGGGATGACTTGGTTCCCTTATCCCGTTACCTCCAAGTCGCCCAGAATGTGCGGTTTCTCTTTCCGGCTGCGCCCTTGAAGTTAGAGTGGGGGGTTGGCGATGCCCGTGCCTGGTGGATGCTGGATACTGAGGCCGCATTCTGGGCGGAATACCAGAATGAGCCGCTGCCGGAAGTCGAAGTCGATGAGAATGAACTGACGGCGGACCAGATCGCAGGCAAGCTGAATGGACTCCCCAAGGGGCGGGTTCCACTC
>JBDIVP010000139.1:0-9374 GCA_039794325.1 Candidatus Inrsubterrania sp. | reverse complement strand
CCTCGATGCCGGGCCAGTTTCGCTGGTCTGTAGACCGGGTGGTCGAAGAGGCGCGTGACGCCTGGGAGTTGGGCATTCCAGCGGTAATTCTTTTCGGTATTCCCGAGGTGAAAGATGAACGGGGGACATCAGCTTTTGAGAAAAACGGGGTTGTTCAGCAAGCGGTCCGGGCCTTGAAAACCCGACTGCCGGATTTGATGGTTGTAACGGATGTGTGTATTGATGAATACACCTCCCACGGGCATTGTGGAGTGGTTCGTGGAGGGAAAGTGGTGAATGATGAAACCCTGGAGTGCCTGCAGGCTATGGCTGTGAGTCATGCAGAAGCCGGGGTGGACATGGTTGCCCCTTCGGATATGATGGATGGGCGGGTCGGGGCCATCCGGCAAGCTCTCGACCGACAAGGGTTTTCGGAATTGCCCATCATGGCCTACTCCGCGAAATATGCGTCGGCCCTTTATGCGCCATTCCGTGATGCGGCGCATTCCAGTCCATCTTTTGGAGACCGGCGGTCTTATCAAATGGATATGGGAAATGCACGTGAAGCTTTGAGAGAGGTTGAACTGGATGTCGAGGAAGGTGCGGATGTGGTCATGGTGAAACCCGCCCTCTTCTATTTGGATATCATTAGCCTGGTGCGACAACGTGTGGATATTCCGATTGCCGCTTATCAAGTCAGCGGAGAGTACAGCATGGTCAAGGCGACGGCCCAGTTAGGGTGGATGGATGAGGTTTCCTTAATGATGGAAAGTTTGATTTCGATCAAACGGGCCGGGGCTGATCTCATTTTGACGTATTTTGCCAAAGAGGCCGCACGTGTCCTGGCCTGCGAAGAAATATGAATATTACCAGAGGCTTACCTTCGAAACCGTTCGCCGGCCATCCGGTCCTGACCATCGGCAATTTTGACGGGCAGCATCTTGGTCATCAGGCCCTGGTGCGGGCCGTGGTGGACTGTGCCGCACAAATCGGAGGGTTGCCGGTTGTGATGACCTTTGATCCGCATCCCATTGAAGTGCTTCGACCGGAACTGCCTCACAAATATTTATCGGACCAACAAAGTAAACAGGACTTTTTTGAGCGGCATGGTATTGCCGAATTGCTTATCATGCCGTTCACGCCTGAATTAGCCGCTTTGCTGCCCGCTCAATTTGTTCAGGAAGTTCTGTGCGATGGACTGGGAACCCGAAAAATCCTGGTAGGGGAACATTTTGTGTTTGGCAAGGGGCGGAGTGGATCAGTTTATGATTTGCAGAAACTCGGCCTTCAAGCCAATTTTACCGTTGACCCCATCCCGCCTGTTCTTGTGGGAGAGCGCATTGTGAGTTCGACTCGGATCCGGAAATGTCTGGGAAGCGGAAATGTTCGAGAAGCGGCCCAATGCCTGGGCCGGTCCTATGGGTTAAGCGGTACGGTTATTCATGGTGATCATCGCGGAGCACAATTGGGCTGGCCGACAGCCAATATTCGATTGCCCGCCCACCGGGTCCTGCCTGCCGATGGGGTCTATGCCACGATGACGGTGGTGGATGGTGAACAGAAGTCATCCATCGCGTATATTGGCAGACGTCCCACTTTTCAGGAAGGGGAACGGTTATTGGAAGTGCATATTTTTGATCAAGACTTGTCCTTGTATGGGAAAACCTTGATGGTGAATTTTATTGACTTCATCAGGGGCGATCAGGATTTTGGTGAGGTGGATGCGCTGATCGGCCAGATGAAGCGGGATGGGGAATATGCCCGGTCGATCCTGGCTCGGATTAATATTGATGCCGACCGGTCCAAATCTCATCCTTGTAAGGCCGTCGAGTAACGGTGCGATATCATCACTTTGAACGGACGGTCGAACGCTTCGTTGAACAGCATGGATTATTGGAAGCGGGGGATCGAATTCTTGTGGCCGTGTCGGGCGGTCCCGACTCGGTGGCTTTATTATTCTGTTTGAACGCGTTGCGGGACAAATGGAGCTGGGATCTTTTGGTTGGGCATGTTGATCACGGGGTTCGCGGAAAGGAAAGTGCCGAGGATGCCATTTTCGTCAAGACACTGGCAGAGAACCTGGGAATTCCTTCGCTCATCAACCCTATAAGGATACAAAAGGCTGAGGTTCGTCAGTCCAGAAAATCTCTGCAGGAATTTGCGCGGGAGCGCAGATATCTGGCCTTGGAGAATATGGCTACGGAGGTTAAGGCGGCGAAAATTGCCCTCGGTCATCAGGCCGACGATCAAGCTGAAACGGTTTTGATGTGGATGATGCGGGGAAGCGGAACGGGTGGGTTAAGCGGCATGCCGCCCCGGCGGGGTCGGACGTTGGTCCGGCCCTTGCTGGATCAAACCCGTTCTGACATTCTGGACTATTTGGCAGACAAAGGAGCGGCATTTCGAACCGATTCGACCAATGAGCAACTCATTTACCTCCGTAATAGGGTTCGTCGAGAAATTATTCCGTTTTTGGAGCAATACTCCCCTGGGATCGTGAAAGTTTTATCGCGCCAGGCTCACATTTTGCGGGAGGATCATGCCTATTTGGAGGGGATGGCGCAGGAGGCTGTTCAACGGCATGGGGTTCTGGCAGAGAGTGGACAGTTCTCCATCAATCGAGGCGCATTGCTTGCCCTTCCTCTTTCCATTCGAAGGCGGGTCATTCGATTGGGATTGCAACGATTTTGGGGGAACTCCCATTGGCCGAGGTTTGATGTGGTGGACCACCTGTTAGGTCAAATTGAATCAGGTCATTCTGGTTGGGTGTTTGATTGGCAGGGGGTCTCAGTCAAACAGGAATATGACCAAGTGGTTATTCTGAGCCGGGATTGCCTGTCCGGCGGCGTTCGGGAAAGAAGTGGCCCCGAGATGATTTTGACGATTCCCGGTGAGGTGACTTGGCCTTGTACGGGCCAACGTGTTCGACTTGAAGCCACCGGGAATGGGGAATTGGGTAATGCATCCTTTAGGGCATTTCGGTTTGATCGGGACACCTTTACCCTCCCCTTGATCTTAAGAAATTGGCAGCCTGGTGATAGGTTTTGCCCCGGAGGCTTTGGCGGAAAGAGAAAGAAATTGCAGGATTTTTTTTCGGATATCAAGCTTCCCCGCGCGCAACGCCATAGGATTCCTCTTTTGGTCGCCCCTGAGGGAATCTTATGTGTAGGTGGAGTGAGGGCGGATGAACGCTTCCAGGTTTCGGCATCGACCACATCGATTCTGGTTGTCCAAATTTCATAATAAATAGTTAGCCGGGAAACCCACGTACCATCATGGACAGACTTTTCGTTAGACCCTTAGTCACGCAAGAGGAGCTTCGAACACGAATCAAAGAATTGGGCAAGCAGATTTCTCAAGATTATCAAGGGAAAGATCTGGTTGTGGTAGGGGTGTTGAAAGGCGCCTATGTGTTTTATGCCGACCTGGTCAGAGCGATTCGTTTACCGCTACATACTGATTTTCTTATTGCCAAGACGAAGGAAATGGAGGGGAGTCCGGGGAAATTTGCCAAGGAGTGGTCCGATTTGACCGAAACGATCAGCAAGCGCCATGTGTTACTGGTTGAGGAAATTGTGGATTCGGGTATCACGGCCAAGTTGTTGTTGGAAAAATTATGGATCCAGCACCCGGCTTCGGTTGAAATTTGCACCTTATTAAACAAGTCCGGTAACCGGCAGGCGGATGTGCCCATTCGTTATGTGGGGTTTGAAGTTCCTGCTACATTTGTAGTGGGTTACGGCTTGGATTATCAGCAGAAGTATCGAAATCTTCCTTATTTGGCCCAAATTAATCCTGAGTTGGTCAAAGAGAATGGGTAGCGCTTTTGCGGTTGTCAGTCCTAAAAACTGCATGATAGAATTAGTTGGTTTACTTGATGTTTCGAGAGTTTCCGGTTGGTCGATAAGGGGGTGACCCTCAAAATGAATTCTCGCGTGAAAAATCTACTTTTCTGGGTATTTGTCAGTCTGTTCATGATTCTGCTGTTCAATCTGTTCACCGTTCCGAACCAGCATCAGGAAGATTCCGTCATCTTTAGCGAATTTATGTCTCATCTGGAGCGGGGCGATGTTGAAAAGGTCGTCATCAAACATAACAACATCAGCGCCATTTTGAAGGATGGCCATCGCATTCAGACGTACGCGGTGGAGTACCCGGATCTTGTCAATGTCTTACGTGAAAAATCTGTCCAAATAGAAGCCAAACCACCTGATGATAGCCCCTGGTATGTGACGTTTCTTTTATCGTGGGGGCCCTTCATTTTGTTCCTGGGATTGTGGTTTTTTCTCATGCGGCAAATGCAGATTGGCGGAAATAGGGCTCTTTCGTTCGGTAAGAGCCGGGCCCGTTTGCTGACCGAAGACAAAAAGAAGGTGACGTTTGCGGACGTGGCCGGCGTGGATGAGGCAAAAGAGGAAGTTGTTGAAATCATAGAATTTCTGAAGGATCCGCAAAAATTTCAAAAACTCGGTGGACGAATTCCCAAGGGGGTTCTTATTGTCGGGCCCCCGGGGACCGGAAAAACCCTGCTGGCCAAGGCCATTGCCGGAGAGGCCGGGGTCCCTTTCTTCAGTATTAGCGGATCGGATTTTGTTGAAATGTTTGTGGGGGTAGGGGCCTCGCGCGTACGGGATTTATTTGAACAGGGGAAAAAGCATGCTCCATGCATCATCTTTATCGATGAAATCGATGCCGTAGGACGCCTGCGAGGCGCAGGGCTTGGAGGTGGCCATGACGAACGGGAGCAAACTTTAAATCAATTGTTGGTGGAAATGGATGGGTTTGATACGACGGAAGGGGTCATTCTCATTGCTGCCACCAACAGACCTGATGTTCTGGACCCGGCTTTGTTGCGTCCGGGTCGGTTTGACCGACAGGTTGTGGTGAATCGTCCCGATGTTCGTGGACGAGCTGACATTCTTAAAGTTCATACTAAGAAGGTGCCGGTATCTTCCGATGTCGATCTCGAACAGATTGCGCGAGGAACACCGGGTTTTTCAGGCGCGGATTTGGAGAATCTGGTGAATGAGGCCGCCCTCTGGGCGGCAAGGCTGGATAAAAAGGCCGTGGAGCTGATCGACTTTGAAAATGCCAAAGACAAGGTGTTAATGGGGGTTGAGCGGAAAAGCATGGTGTTGAGTGAAGAGGAGAAACGGACGACAGCCTATCATGAAGCGGGGCATGCGTTGATGGCCAAGTTATTGCCGGGGACCGACCCGGTTCATAAGGTGACGATTATACCGCGCGGTCGGGCGATGGGTATGACCATGCAGCTTCCACTCGATGATCGTCATAGTTATTCAAAAGACTTTCTCTATAATACCTTGTCCATTCTCCTGGGCGGACGTGTGGCGGAAGAGTTGATTTTTAAAAGCGTCACGACGGGCGCCGGAAACGATATCGAGCGAGCGACCGATCTGGCGCGAAAGATGGTTTGTGAATGGGGCATGAGCGATAAACTTGGCCCCCTCACCTTTGGAAAAAAGGACGAAGAAATTTTCCTGGGTAGGGAAATAACTTCGCGGCGGGACTTCAGTGATCAGGTGGCATTGGAAATTGATAAAGAAGTCAAACGTCTCATTCTGGAAGCCTATGAGCGGACTACGAGAATGTTGACTGAACATATCCATACTCTCAGGGCTTTGGCCGAGGCGTTGCTGGAAAAGGAAGTGTTGGATAGCATGGAGATTGAGCAAATCGTCCAGCGGTCTTCCTCGCTTGAGCAGGCTGCGGCCGTATAGTATTTTCCCGGCCGTCACCCCCACCCTTGCGTTGTCGGCCTGAGTTTCATTGTTGCCTAAACTGGCATTTAAAATTCCAACTTTTCAATATATCGAAATCAGAAAAGAATGGGTTTCACCTTGTTCTGGGTGTTCCTCCAGCCCTCCGTAAACGGGTAGGGCTGGGAATTTGGGAATCTTCCCATCGATGAATTCTCCAAGCCAGCCTGTGACTCGATCCCGGTTCAGCGGGTCCCGCTTTCGCTGTAGGCATCATGTCTTGTCTTTCGATTCAGGAGCCCTGATCATGGGAGTGGTGAATTTGACTCCTGATTCATTTTCCGACGGAGGGAAGTTTGAGGGTGTTGATGAGGCCTTGGCCTATGCGGAACGGATGGTAGCCGATGGGGCTGATGTTATTGATATCGGAGGGGAATCTACAAGGCCTGGAGCACGGGATGTAGATGAAGAGGAGGAAATCTCCAGAATTCGGCCGCTGTTTCAGGTATTGGGAAAGCGGGCGACTATTCCGCTATCCATTGATACGAGAAAATCTTCCGTAGCCAAGGTGGCCTTGGACCTTGGGGCTTCTCTTGTAAATGATGTCAGTGCTTTGCAGGATGATCCCGAGATGGTACGTTTGGTGAAAAGGACCGGGGCCGGGGTGATTCTGATGCATCGAAAAGGTCCCAGTGCGACCATGCAGGATCATCCGGTGTATGGGAATGTGGTGGGAGAGGTGACCGGATTTCTGGCTGACCGCCTTGCCTTTGCCCGTCAGGAAAGTGTCGATCAGGAACAAATTATGATTGACCCGGGTATTGGGTTCGGCAAAACCCGTCAGGATAATTTGACACTATTGGCCAACCTGCATCCCTTGTTGACATTGGGGGTGCCCGTTTTAATCGGAGCGTCCCGAAAAACCTTCCTGGGAGAGTTGACGGGAAAAGGGATTCTTGGCCGTGAAATGGGGCATGCCGCGGTTGTGGCGACGGCGGTGTGGCAGGGAGCTCACATGGTTCGCGTTCATGATGTCAAGGCCATGAAAGATGTCGTAACGGTCACTCAAGCTTTGCGAAATTCAATCGAAAAGTAATACAGAGACACAACAAGTTCAAAGGACCTGCTATGGGAAAGCTGTTTGGGACGGACGGTGTACGAGGTGTGGCCAATCTGGAGCCGATGACGAGTGAAATGGCCATGAAGCTGGGGAGAGCTGCTGCTCACGTCTTTCGGCACCGTGAGGGCCGCCATCAAATTATTATCGGAAAAGACACGCGAATCTCGGGTTATATGCTGGAGTCGGCTTTGACCTCAGGGCTTTGCTCCATGGGCGTGGATGTATTGTTAGTGGGGCCTCTCCCAACTCCGGCTATTGCGTTTTTAACCCGCAGCCTCCGAGCGGACGCCGGAATCATGATTTCCGCTTCCCATAATCCCTATCAAGATAACGGGATAAAGTTTTTTTCCAACGATGGGATGAAATTACCGGATGAAGTCGAACAGCGCATTGAAAATCTTATTCTCTCAAATGAAATTGAACATATCCGGCCGACCGCGGATGCGATCGGCAAGGCGTTTCGGATCGATGATGCGGAAGGTCGGTATATTGAATATGTCAAACGGTCGCTTCCGAGAGATATGGATTTTCAAAATTTGAAGGTTGTCCTGGACTGTGCCAATGGAGCGGCCTATCACGTGTTCCCCAAGGTCATCCGTGAATTGGGTGCCAGGGTATGGGTCATGGGGGCTGAACCTGACGGATTAAATATCAATGACGGGTGTGGTGCCGTGCATCCGGAACGTCTGCAGCAAATGGTGCGGGACCGTAAGGCTGATATCGGCATCGCGCTCGATGGAGATGCCGATCGGGCCATGTTTGTCAGCGAGCAAGGCACCGTTATTGATGGTGATCATGCGTTGGCGGCATTTGCGTTGGACCTTAAACGCCAGGGCCGGTTGCGTCATGATACGGTCGTGGGAACCGTGATGAGTAATTTTGGGTTCGAGTTGGCCATGAAGAAGGCCGATATTACTTTGGTCCGCACGCCGGTGGGCGACCGTTATATTCTGGAACGGATGGTGGCGCAGAATTTCAATCTAGGCGGCGAGCAATCAGGGCATATGATTTTTCTCGATTATCACACCAGCGGCGACGGGATGATTTCCGGACTTCAGATGTTGAAATTGATGAAGCGCTCACAACAACCCCTGTCCATCCTTGCCCAATGTATGCATGCGGTTCCCCAAGTGCTGCTGGGTGTGAAGGTTCCCCACAAACCGGATTTAGAATCCTTGCCGGTTTTACAGGAAGCCATTCGGGAAAAGGAACGGCAATTGCGTGAAAGCGGGAGAATTTTGGTGCGATACTCTGGGACGGAACCTTTATTGCGGGTCATGGTAGAGGGGCAGGATGCCGGGATCATCCGTCTGATTGCTGAGGACTTGGTCGGTGTAGTCAAATCCTGCATCCGTTAGTTAATCCTGGTGCTCACAATTTGTGATCCTTGTCGCGGTCCTTGCTTATGTCATCGGACTTTTTCTCGGGCCATTTCTGGCCGTTTTCCCTCTTGGCATTCTCGGTATTCTTTCCTGTCTAGCCGTTCTGACCACCTGGATTGAGTATCGGACATCCTTTTCCAGGCTGGGCGGTATCGTCATCTTTTTGGTGCTGGTCTTGGGTGTGGTTCATGCTCATTGGGCCTCTTTGGCCCGCCATGCGGCTTCGGAATCCATTCCCGCCTTCAATGATCCCTCGGTGACCTTACAAGGCCGGGTGACAGCCCCGATTCGGTATACACCTTCTGGATTCCTGATCATTCTCAAAGCCCAACAATGGATTCACCATGGACGTGTGCACCCGGGACAGGGGAGGGTGCGCATTTTGTGGCGGGAGCCGGGCGCGCTTCCCGTTTATGGCGAGTTGATCAGGGTGACGGCAAGGTTTCGTGAGCCCTATGGAACTCATAATCCCGGTGGATTCGATTTTGGTGGTTATTTGAAGAGGCAGGGGATTCAAGCGGTCGCATCGATCCGTGGAAGTGGAGCCCTTGAGATCCTTTCTGCTTCAGGAGAGTCCGGAGTCTTCGCCGGTCTTCTGGCCCTTGTGGACCGTTGGCGACACGCCATTTACCAAGCGGCGGTCGCCAGTTTGGCGAATCCGGCTTTGGGCCTATTCCTAGGTATGGTTATTGGGGAACAAAGTTATATCGAAACAGAGGTTCGCGACAATTTCATGGCGACCGGAACCATTCATATTCTTTCCATTTCCGGTTCCCATTTGGGACTGTTGGCTATGTTGATTTTTGGAATGGCCCGTTGGGGCTTCCAGCAGATTCCCGGGGGGTGGATGGATCGCGTAACACTCCGAATAACGGCCACTCGATTTGGAATTCTTGTCACGATACCGGTTGTGTCGCTCTATGCCTTACTGGCTGGGGCGGAAACGGCCACCATTCGTTCATGGATGATGCTTATCATCTGTGGAATCGGGGTGTGGTTCGGCCGGGAAAGGAATTTGCCCACTGCCTTGGCTATCACGGCATTCCTCATGTTGATCCCCCACCCGGAATCGGTCTTTGATATTTCCTTCCAGCTTTCCTATCTCTCGGTCGGAGCGATCGGGTTTGTGTTATGGGCAACCCAAAAGGAACCATCAGAGGCGTTGGGGAGGAA
>JBDIVP010000138.1:0-9388 GCA_039794325.1 Candidatus Inrsubterrania sp. | reverse complement strand
TTGATGCGGACGTGCGAAGGCGATTAGATGCGACAGCAGGGTGGATGAACCGGTTCCCCCGCTATGGATTGACAATTGAAGGGCATACCGATGTGCGTGGTACTGAAAGCTACAATATGGTTTTAGGGGAGAAACGAGCCCATGCAGTCAAGGAATATCTGGGGGCATTGGGAGTTTCCTTGAAACGAATCGAAACCCTTTCCTACGGCAAAACGTTTGTCTTATGTGAAGTTGACAATGAATCCAAGTGTCATCAGTTTAATCGTCGGGCTGAGTTGTTTCTTGAGTAGCCGTCATCCAACCTTTCCCTCCTTTTCTTTTCTGATCCCTTCTCCGTTCTATGACAGCATGGATTTGACATTGCCATTGCCTGTTCCTTGTTGTTGGAGCATCTGTTTTCGGAAAGACTGAGGCGATTCCCCACCGGCCCAATACATTGATTTTCGTTGGGCGTAAGGCTGCATGGCCGGAAGGATTCCCCGAGGAGATGCTGTGCGTCCAAGCGGTTTGAGAATCTTATTGATTGACAAGGATAGGGCAATATGTTAATTGCAATAACCTTGCAATAGCCTTTTTTATCATCTTGATCTTAGCCGCCTTTCCGGCGACCTCCCATTAAGGATGCATTCCGCAAAATTGACAAAAGGCCTGCGTGCTGCGGGCCGCCGGGTGACGCGTACGCGGGAAGCCGTGCTGAACCTGTTGGAACGAACCCCACATCCCGTCAGTGTGACCGAAATTTTTGAGAATTTACAAAAGGAAAAAGTGGCTATCGATTTGGTGACGGTCTATCGTACCGTACATGTTTTGAAAGACTTGGGATTGGTGGCGCAAATCGATCTGCATCAGGAGGGACACGCCCGTTATGAGATCAAGGAAGGGCGTCAGCATCATCACCATATTCGATGCCAATTGTGTGGAACCATCGTCGATTTGTTGCTGTGCCCTCTTAAGAAAATCACTAAAATCATCGAGGCGCAAACGCAATTTATCGTGGATGATCATACCCTGGAATTCACTGGTTTCTGTCCGAAATGCCGATAAGTTATGACGAAATTGGGGACAAAACTTTCTAAAGCCGGATCGATTACTTCGTTGGTGTGTGCCGTGCATTGTGCGCTCACACCCTTGGCTATCTTGGCGATTCCGTTCATTTCCGTACATGCATGGGATGGTTTTGGCGTTTGGTTGGACGGTTTTTGGGCGTCAACCACCGAATGGGTGTTTTTCGGCGTGATTGCGGTGTTGGCCGGATTCGGATTGTTGGCCACATACCCTCTTCATAGAGACCTTCGCCCGGCTCTGTTGACCATTTTGGGGCTTGGAGTCTTAACCGGTTCCCATTTGTGGATGGAGGCGGGAGCCGCGGGGGAAATTGTTATGGATGTGTCGGGGGCCGGTATTATTGCCGGAGCGGGCTTTTGGAACCGTCGCCTCTGTCATTGCTTGGGTTGTCATTCTCACCAAGACCGGGAGACTTCCCCTTCCATCCCGGCTGTTCCGGATTTATCCTCGTCAAAAACCTGAGGCGCGAATGCCATCCCTTGAGCTGACAGGCTCACCTTTGCAGTCTCGTGAACTCTCAACCGGGGATAAGGGGCCGGGCGTCTGAATTATCGGAAAATCGCAGGGATAAAACTCTAGCAGACAGACATCGAAGAGGTGTTTTGGATGTTTCCGGCCAATTCATCGAGCAATTGTTCGGTTTCTTCCCAACCAATACATGCATCCGTGATGGATACCCCCCACTCCAACGTTTTTCCCGCTTCCCATTTTTGATTGCCAGGCTTGAGATTGCTCTCGATCAGTAATCCCATGATGGCGGACTGGCCTTGCGTGAATTGTTGAACGACGGATTGGGCCACCCCGACTTGCCGGGTATGATCCTTTTCCGAATTTCCGTGTGAGCAGTCCACTAAAATAGGGCGCGGGATCTGTTCTTGGGATAAGGCTTGTATGGCGTCGGCGATATCCGATGGATTGTAATTGACTTTTCCGCCGCCTCCACGAAGGACAATATGCCGGTCAGGATTACCATTGGTTTTGATGATGGACGTCACCCCGTCCCCGTTGATCCCGATAAAACTATGGGGATGGCGTGCGGCGATCATCGCGTTCAATGCTCCTTGAAGCCCTCCATCGGTCCCGTTTTTTAAGCCGACGGGCATGGATAATCCGCTGGCCATTTCGCGATGAGTTTGGCTTTCTGTGGTACGGGCCCCGATGGCTGACCAACTGATGAGGTCGGAAATATATTGAGGCGTGACAGGGTCTAAAAACTCCGTGGCACAAGGAAGCCCCATACCATTGATTTCGAGCAGGAGTTTTCGCGCCAATTTGAAGCCATGGCCGATATTGCAACTGCCATCAAGATGCGGATCGTTGATTAAGCCTTTCCATCCGATAGTGGTGCGCGGTTTTTCAAAATAGGTTCGAAGAACAATCAGAATATGGTCCTGAAGGCGGGCGGCCACCCGTTTGAGCCGTTCGGCATATGCCAAGGCCGCGTCATAGTCGTGAATGGAACAAGGGCCGATGATCACTAACAGCCTACTCATGTCCCGTCCATGCAGGACATCGCGAATTTGCTGCCTGGCTTGAAGGACGGTTTTCATGACCGCGTCGGGCAAGGGTAATTCGGCTTTCACCAGATTCGGGGGTGTGAGGGGAGAAATACAAATAATGTTTTGATTATCAATGCGATTGGTCATGACTGGTTCTCTTGAAGGTGAAAAGGAGAGGGCAAGAATGCGTGGCGTATGATCTTCATTTTTACCGTATGAGTTAAAGTATTGTAATGCCTGGCTTCCTTCTGGAGCAACTTTTGATCATACACGGGCACTTCAGCCCCCTAGGGAAACCCTGATAGGGTCGTCAGGGAACGGAAAGGATGCGGTGGAACCCTTGCAAAGGGCCAGGCTGCCCCGATGATGCCATCAGGCGATGGTGTTGACCAATCGCGCTTTTTGAGAGGTGAACCAAGTGAGAATATCTTTATGGGCCCCGTCATGCTCTGACTGGAAGATAAAATGAATGCCCATCAGGAGGTCCGCCGATGGTTGTACCCATTCGATTGAGCCGTAAAGCTTGGAGTAGTGAGGAATTCCCGGTAATCGGCAGGTCAGCAACACGTGGAATGATGACAGAAGCGGCCAAGCTGAGGCGGGTACTTGAATTTGACACCCGGTTGGGCTGAGGTTCAAGAAAGTCATGGGAAGTAGAGCCAAAATGGTTCCCTTTTCGCTTAGTGGCCGGATCATGCCGGGAAGATTCACGGCTAACCGGGGATAGGAGCGGGGGCGGCATTTTGTGATCTTTGAAGGGGCCTCAAGTCGCAATGCCGGCGGGGAGGAAAGCATGCCTTGAATAGTACTTTCAAAATCGAAAATGTCCCCGTCGATAAATGAACGTCCTTTGCAGGAGAGACCGTTTGGGAATTCTTCCGGGGTATACTGGGGAGGTAGACTGCATAGTAACGAATGATCCGGGCCTAATCCCAAGACATGGCTTTTAAGCAAAACCGGACCGTTAGGGGATGCAAGGGTGAGCCAAATTGGACTCCCGCAAAATGGAAAGGGCGAATTAGGCATATGATCAATGCTCTCGAAATGGTTGGAATGCTTCAGCCTACAAGGCGTTGTCCAGGGAATACAACCCACGACTCAGAAACATGCGAGAAAAGAATGAAACAGGCACTCGGGCTGGACCAACAAGAGAGTGATGGTCGGTTGAAGGCAGAACCCCTCTATAAATCCTGAATGATTTTGTCGGCCAGTGTTTCCGCAGAAGGCGGCAGATAAGTGTCGTCCTTCATGGCACGTTGAAGGGCTTTGATGCGGTCAAGCCGAACTTCGGGAAGGTCGGCCAAGCGATAACGGTAAGTCGGCCATCCCTGATAGTCCTCGGAAGGATGAAGGTAGGACGGATCATGCGAGGATTCGGGTGAGGTTGACGGAACAGGCGGTGTGGCGGGTGGAACGAGCGAGGAAACCTGTGTACCTTCTTTCGGATCCAAAGGAGGCGATTCGGAATGCAACGGTTTGATGGGAATCATGGGCGTGTCTTTTGTTGAGGAAAAATTCTATCAAAAATAGACTCCTTCCTGTAAAGTCAGGGGCTTTGGGAAAATCGGTTCACTACGAAAGGAAAGAGGAAAATGGATGTGTTTGTGCCTGCCAGGATAGAGGTATTGGAGGTTCTTGAACCTGGGGAGTTATGCCGGGTGGCCTTGTCGCTTCCGGACCGGATTGATCTGGAGGGGACGGCGTATGCCATGCAGGACCTCATGCGTCCCGGTACCGCCTTTCTTGTCAAGCCCTATGGCATGCGAAGTTGCAGGTTCCGGCGGAGAATGTATACCCGTTCCAATGTGGCGGAACACCAACCCCGTTTGCTGGAGACCTTCATCAATTATACGCATAACGATCGTGCCGATACCTCCAAGTGGTGGCAATCGAAAGAAGCAATGAATTGGTACCTGGAAGGAAAACCGCTGGATGTACGTGTCCGGGTAGATCAAAAAGAGCACATAGCCAGGGTCTATGAAAATACGGGGGAGTGTAAAGCGGCAAATTTGCGCCTGGAGGAGGACGGAGTATGGGAGTCATCCCGCCTGGTTTGTGTCGCATTCGGGACAGGGGTAACCCCGTTTCTCGCCTATATCCGGTATATGGCTGCCCGTGGGTTCGGGCAAGGACGCGGTCGCTCGGGCACCAGTCTTCTCTTAATGGCGAGCGCCAGAACATTCTCCCAACTGATGTGCCATGAGGAACTCCTCGAAATCCAGCGACGGTACCCTGCACATTTTCAGTATCATCCGGTCCTGACGCGTTCGTGGCCGTCCGATTGGCCTTGGAGAAAAGGAAGATTGATGACCGTCCAATCCGACGGTTCAGGTAAGGACCGGATAGATCTGTCTGGCATGTTGGCGCTTGCGGGGGATTGCTCGAATGCCCACCTTCGCTTGTGTGGTAATCTCCAGGCCTGTCGGCACATCATCAGTGGGTTGGAGCAGTCCGGAGTGGTTCCATTGAGTCTTCGCTCGGAATCCTGGTAAAGCATGTATCATTAGATTGAGATTGGCTGCTGCCGGGTTTATCCGGTTTGAGAGCGTTTAATAGAGTCCGGAATCACGACATTTGGTCGTTTGAGCAGGCGGATGACCGGTTTGCCAATAAAAGAGTAATGCCCGCAAATAAGGCAGTGAAGGCTCATGGTGGCCAGCAACTCTTGGTCTAATTGCTCCAATTGAACGGTTCTAGAACCGCATTTGGTGCAACGGGGATGAAGCGATGTGGGTACCGCGGCCTGAGCGGATCCGTTTGATTTGGTTTTGGTCGGTCGCCCGCGTTTGCCGGTGGACTTGCTCATGTTTTTCATGGGGGGTATCTCCGGGTGAAAGTTCACATCGGCGAGTTGGGATAACAATTTCCGTGCCATCATCAATTGTTGGAATTCAGAAGGAAAATGAGGAAACTGTCGGTTGAGGAGCACATATCGAGGAGAGAGTAGGCAAGGAATTCCTCCGTAATAGGTAAAATGCTTAGGGAAGATAGTCGAAAAATGCTGATGATGGTTAGTGGGGTTGAGGGCTTGAGGGTTTTGCAAGGATTGATTGGGCTCGTTCGGAAAGGTTTTCCGCCTCAGCATGTCGATTGGCCTGATGGAGCACCTTGGCATAACGTTGAAGGACCTCGGCAACATCAGGGTGGTTAGGACCCGTTTGCTGTTCTTTGATTTCCAAGACCCGCTGGTATTGTAGGGCTGCTTTGTGGAAGTCCCGTCGATCTTGGTAGAACGTGGCCAGACTGTACAAGCTGCTGAGTAAAAGGGGATTCCCGGGGCCGAGTGTTTCAGCCTGTTTAATCGTGGAAAGCAAGTGGCGCTCTACGGATAAGGCAGGTTGGAGGGGCGGAGGAGAGGTGGCCGGTGGGGTTTTGGGGGGCGTGGGCTGGGGATGTTTGGCGGAAGGGGAGCAGGAACAGAGAAGGATAATGACCAGGGGAGTGACAAGATTTTTCAAGAACCGGCTTGGTTCCGAATCGTGTTTTAAAATGTTCATGCCGATATTCCTAATATTAAAGCCGACGAATCTGTTCAAATTGTATGGGGTGGAAAGAAATCAGGCAAGCCGAAACACCTGTTCGCATGAATAACCCTTTTCCCAAAATGATTGTTTCCAACCTTCTCTAAGTTATGCCGACCATCTGGTGTTCCATTTCCGGTCATGGATACGGTCATGCGGCCCAGGTCGTTCCGATTTTGAACGAGTTGGGGCGTATGATTCCGAGGCTTCACGTTATCCTGCGCACGACAGTGCCCAATCAATTTTTCAGGCAATTTTTGACCGGCAATTGGGCAATTCAGGAAGTCCAGCAGGATATCGGATGCCTGCAAAATGGTCCATTGGATATTGATGTTCCGGGAACCTGGGATGCCTATCGGGATTTTCATGAAAATTGGCAAGAAAAAGTTGCCTGTGAGGCCGAGGCCATAACCCGCTCAAACGTTGACTTGGTGGTTGTCAATATTTCGCATTTTGGCGTGGCGGCCGGCCTTGCGGCCGGGAAGCCGGTAGTGGCGATCGCCTCCCTTAGTTGGGATCAAATTTTGGAACCGTTGGCTTCACCCAATGTGGAATGGCATGCAGATATTCTCAAAAAAATCAACGAAGCCTATGCTTCAGCCCATGGACTCATTCGACTGCTTCCGGGTATGCCAATGCCCGCCTTTTCCAAATCCGAAAATGTAGGTCCCGTGTTCCTCCCGCGGCCTGGTCCTTCTACGGATGTCCGCCGATTACTTGGTTTATCACCCAGCGAACGGTTGGTGTTGGTTAGTTTCGGGGGAGTTCCCCTTCGTAATCTGCCTTTGGCCCGTTTGGCCGAAATGAAGGGCTATCGTTTTATCATTAGTGGGATTGCCGTTCCTAAAATATGGGATCGGCTGATCTCGTGGGAAGATCTTGGTTTGCCGTTTGTGGAGGTCTTGAGTCAAGCTGATCTGGTGATGACCAAAGCGGGATATTCCACAATAGTGACTGCGGTAGAATATGGAATTCCAATTGTTTATGTTGAACGAGGACATTTTGCGGAAGAACCGGGGTTGCTCGAATATGCGAAGCGGTTTGGTCGGGCTCTAGAATTGCCCAGAAATGAATTTGAATCCGGTGAATGGGAAAAGGTGCTTGGCCAGGTTTTTGATCTTCCAGATGCACAAGGCTCCCCCTCCCGGGGAGGGGAGGGGGAGGCCGCCCGCTTATTACAAGACTATATCACCGGTGTGTAAGGCGGGGCCTCCGGTTGATCCCGGATGAGTGCTAGACCCGATCCGGATCCGGTGATGGATAGGGAGTGACTCGAAAGGCTTCGAGGGTATTGGTTAGGGAAAACGAATGGCGTTCCCGTTCCTGAAAAAATTTCCCTACCACCTCAACCTGAAGATCCATGGCGATGAATGGCGGACCTTTGGTCCGGTCGTGTGTGCCGAAGACGGTGATAAAGGCATCCCCTTCCGTCAATCGAAAGACAAAATCAAATCGAAGATGGGTTTCATCCAAGTGCAACTCCGGTTGTTTGATAATTCCGCGAACCGTGACGACCTTTTGATGAAAATCGGACGCGTGGGCAACAAGGGTTGAAATGGGGACAGGTGCCGGCGCCAAGCCGGTGATGTTGAGTGTCGGCCAAGAGCCGGCAGAATCAGGCTTACCGGCGGGTTGGGTCGAAATCTCGCTGAAGTGCCTTTCCGGTCCGGGTCTCCCGGAAATGGTGATTGCAGGGCCCAACAATAACATACTCAGGACACAGCACGGGATAATCCATCGGCGGCATCCTGATGTGACTCTGGAGGAAATTTGCAGACGAAATCGGTGGGAATGAGGGATGGGCTGGTTCATAATTGCCACAACGCCTTCCCTGTTTCTGAACACACCATCATTTCCCCAACATGAAAGCATATGGCATGGCAAACTTAAATTATTATGCGGTTCTTGGAGTTTCGCCGCAAGCATCCCAGGAAGAAATAAAAAAAACCTACCGGAAGCTGGCACTCCAATATCATCCCGATCGCAATCGCGGGGATCGAACGGCTGATCAGAAAATCCGTGAAATCAATGCCGCCTATGAAATCCTCGGTGATGTGGAGGCCCGGAAAACCTATGATCGTCTGCGGCTGGGCCATGTGGACCGGCCCGGTGCCTATCCACGGGAGGAAGAACCGGCCGAAACGGTTTCACCAGTGGTTGTGCTGGAACGAATGGAGACGACGTTGCGGGAGGAGGCCAGGAGAGAAATGATGCGACTCATGATGAAAAATCTTGAATTCATTAAGGTGGAACTGGAGGTGATTCGAGAGCGGGTGATCAGGAAACAAGGGTATGACACCTTTGATGAACAGGTTGTTCTGGGGTGTGCCGAAGAAGGCATTCAGCGCCTCATCGATGATGACGCACGGCGGCGGCGTGATCATTTGGTGGAGATTGCTGTGGAAATGGTTCGCTCTGGTGCCCCGGGATGGTTGAAGAAATCCGAAGATCATCAGGAAGTCCGCAAGGCTTTGGAAGGGGCCTATCGTAAGGGATGGTGTGAAGGATATGCCCAGGCGTGCGGGTTATTGTATGAACGCCGATAATGTTTCGAATGTTTCCAACAGCAGGTGAAGCCGGAAGGGGGAGGATAAATTACGAGGATAATAAGAAACCCCGTCTTGCCCCGTAACATGAGGTATTCAGGGTAAGATGTCAGCGATCCAAGGGGGAAGAGGAATCCTGAAAGGTGCCGGTTTTCCCCTGGTGGTGCGGTGCCGGATGGTTCGCCAGGGTTTTGGCCTCCTG
Source organism: Candidatus Inrsubterrania sp. (assembly GCA_039794325.1). Classification (GTDB taxonomy): domain Bacteria; phylum Nitrospirota; class Nitrospiria; order Nitrospirales; family UBA8639; genus JACKFE01. The sequence continues at coordinate 555 of JBDIVP010000138.1, read as the reverse complement.
AGAAAGAGACACACGGTCTTGAACGGCCCCGGAGGTGGCAGGCACTTTTTTCCCTTCATCGGGATCGTGATCGCTTTTTTGAATGGCTGAAAGAGGGCGATGGGTGGAAAAGAAGGGTTGCAGGGTTTGGGTTTGTTGTTCGGCGCCGATTCCGTGAAGAAACATCATCCACCTCTTCATCAAGGACTTTGGTGTGATATGCACATCCGTCTTCCTGTCACTGTCGGCAGGATGGGAAAAACCTTGCAGAACACGTGGCATGTCAAATCCAAATCCCTCCTAATTTGCTCGAACATGACGAAACAAGATAATTGGAAGGAAGTAGGGAAAAGAAATATCAGCCGAAAATGGGAGAAGGAGCCCTTCTCGTAAGGAGAAGTGGACCTCTGGGTTAGGGGGAAGAGGAAAGTCAAATAAGGGTAAGATAAAAGGGTCTTCTCCCAACCGAGTGGGTAAAAATTAGGCCTTAGAGACCGCGAAAGGCAGGCAGGGCAAGGGGAGACGTTGTTTGAAGCAAGAGAAAAATCTGTCATGAACGCCGGATGGCAAAGAGGA
>JBDIVP010000137.1:0-9439 GCA_039794325.1 Candidatus Inrsubterrania sp. | reverse complement strand
AAATGAAGCGTGCCGCCTGAGGGGCGTGCAAGGTCATTGCCAAGGAAAAAATGAAAAGAGGCCGGCTTCGCAGAACGCCGCTGGCGGCTTTTTTCAACCTTCCCCCATTTAAGCGGGATCGACCACACCATTATCGGTAATAGGACTTCGCTCCTCCTCCGCAAGATTCCACGGGATGCCACAAAAAGGGGATGGTTCTCTTCTTGGCCGGCCCCTAGCCTAAACTCGTGTTGAAGGGAATTTGCGGAAGACAATGGTCTTTTCATGGAAAATGGAAAAAGGAGGAAGGCGCGATGTTTCAAGAAGAACAGAAGGCCGGACGGCCACAAACCGGTTCGCCGATGAATCGGGATGAGTTGCAGATGTATCTGGGGCAAAATTCACGATTGACGGGAGTCCTGAAGGTCCAAGGGATGATGCGGATCGACGGTGTCGTCGAAGGAGAGATTCAGGGAGACGATCTGATGCAGGTTGGGAAAAGCGGGCAAATCCAGGCGACGGTTAATGTGGCCCATATCGTCAGTCAAGGCCCCTTACGTGGAGATATTATCGCCAATAAAAAATTAGAACTGATGGCCCCGGCCACGTTGGAAGGGCATATTGACACCCCCGTCTTCTTATTGGAAGAAGGCGTGTTGGTCAATGGAACGTTGAAGATGAACGCGGCCTCCACCCGGCTTGCTTGAATGACCTGATTATTTCCCCTTGCCCAGCAACCTGAGCTGGGCAGGGGGAAGCCACCACTCCAGAAAACCTCGTGCCGGTTTGACGTTTCCTTCAAACCCAATCAAACAGCCCCCGGCTTTTTTTAAAGATAATCCGGGACACCCTTGTCCAAAGAGCATCAACGCGGCGGTTTGCCCGAGATGCGGTTCATGACCCACGCAGAAGACCGTCGCATCCTGCCGATATTCCTGTAAAATCGGAAACAGCAGAAGGGGGGACTGATCAAAGACCAACTCCGGACAAAGCCGGATGTCCGCTTGGCGGGATAACATTTCACGGACGATACCGGCGGTTTCTTGTGTCCGGGTGAAGGGACTGCACAGGATATGCGTGGGCTGAAGGTTGAGCCGGCGTAATCCCTCCGCCGCCCTTCGGGTTTTGTCCTGCCCTTCCTGGGTGAGCGGGCGTTCCGATTCTTTGCCCTTCCAATCCTCAGGTGAAACCGCAATGCCGTGACGAAAAAGCAGACAACGCATGGATACACTCCGGATGGTTCAATGGCCCGATAACGACTCCCACACCACCATAGCAGACCGGCTGGAGCAGAGTGAACCGGGCAAGTCCGGGAAGCAACACTCTTCCGGAGGGCGGGTTCACGAGGCCGGTTAAGGTTTGGCTTGACAGGATTGAGTGGTTATCGAATAATATCGGAATTCGATATCGAGTTCCGATATTACGAGGACAAGGTCACCAGTCCAATCCCATGCCTTCCAAAAAACAAGAGCTGACCCGGCGCATGGTGCGCCAGTTTTTCCTGGGTTTTGTCAAAATCCATATCCTGCACCATGCCGCCGAGGAACCGGTCTGCGGGGTTGACTTGGCCCAGGAGTTGGCCAATCACGGCTACCATTTGAGTCCCGGCACCCTCTATCCCACGTTGCATGGCCTGGAAGCGGCAGGATATCTCCGATGCCGTCTCGAACGACGAGCGGGACGGCGGCGGCGAACCTACACCATTACAAACGCCGGCCGGCAGGCGTTGGCCTCTGCGCGGCGGCAAACGCGGGAGTTGATCGCCGAAGTCATGAAAGGTGAATTCGAGTAACCGGCGCACGTGAAGAATCCGGCTGTCATGGCGCCAACGGTGTCAGGGATGAAACGTGGGTCGTACATGTGCCTGTTGCACAAACCCCCTTCTTGTCATCCTGAGCGCAGCGAAGGGTCTCGAAATTCATTGAGAAGACGAGATTCTTCGCTTTGCTCAGAATGACAGGGGGGCGTTTTTCCGGTTTGTGCAACAGGCTCACATGTGCCGGATGGCGGAAAAGAGGGGTAGTTGAAAATTTTCGACGAGGTTCGGAATTGATCACAGGGTGAATCCGATCCGCTGCGTCGTTGGTCCCAATTTCAACCGAGAAGGTAAAAAATTATGCAAGATCACGAGGCAGAGGCCATGAGAAAAGAAATGAAGATTGACCACCGTGTGCTTGGAGTCTTTCTTGGAATTCTGCTGCTGTTGGGGCAGGTGATGCCTGAAACGGTGTCGGCCCAATCACGGGACCGGTTGCCTGCTCCCCTCACACTGTTGGAGGCCATTGAATACGCCTTGGAACATTATCCTGCGGTACGGGAATCCCTGGCGAAACAAAAGGAAGCGAAATCAACCGTTGATTTGATGGAAACCGCCTATCTCCCGCGGGTGAATATCGGCTATCAGGCGACGCGCTCCACGTTTAATAACGTCTCGGGGACCTTTTTTCCGTTTGGATTTTTTAAGCCGATCTCCGGTTCGGATCTGGACCGGGTGTCCTTCGGCAGTGCCTTTGGTAGTGCCGCCGGTATTCTCCTGGCTTGGGAACCATTCGATTTTGGATTACGGTCGGCGAACGTCGGGACGGCTCAGACCATGGAACGGCATTCCCAGGCGTTTATCACCCTGACCCAACTCGAAGTGGCCCTGGCGGTCGGCGATGCCTATATCGATGTGATTATGGCCCAGGAATCCCGGCAAGCTATGCAGGCCAATTTGGAGCGCCGGCAAGTGTTTGCCACCATGGTGGACGCCCTGGTGGAGAATCAATTGCGGGCCGGGGTGGATGGATCGAGGGCCCATGCGGAAATCGCCATGGCACGAACGCAATTATTGGAAGTGGAGCAAATGGAAATATCGTCCATGGCCAATTTGACCACATTGCTTGCCGAGGCAGGGGCCCACCTGACGATCAAGGATGCCGGATTAAGGGCCCTTCCGAAGACTTCCATACAGGCAAGGGGCGATGCCACTCGCCATCCGTTGGCCATGGTGCAAAAGGTTGCCGCCGAGATTCCCCAAAAACGGGAAGAAGCGTTGGCGCGCGCCTGGGTGCCCAAATTCACCTTACAAAGCGCCCTGTTTGCGCGCGGGAGTGGATTTGACCGCATGGGCGACCGGACGGGTCCGGAAATTGAAGGATTATTGCCGGATGTGCCGAATTGGTCGGTAGGGCTGACGGCGACGTTTGCTTTGTTGGATTTTCCGGCGATCCGGGCCCAGAAACAACAGGAGCATTACCGGGGGTTGGCGGAAATGGCGCGGTATGACCGGGTTATCCAGGAGATCACCGCTCAACAGGTCCAAACCCGTGAGGTCTTGGAAAATGTCCGGCGTATTGCCGAGAATACACCTATTCAATTGGATGCGGCCCGGCTGACGGAAACGCAGGCGGCCGCCCAATATAAAGCCGGCCTCGCCACGGTGGTTGATGTGGCGGAAGCCCAACGATTGGTCGTGCAGGCTGCCGTCGATGATGCACGAGCTCGTCTGGGCGTCTGGAAAACCCTCTTGGCCTATTCCGGAGCCCATGGCGACCTTTCCCCATTCCTGCAATTGATCGGATCGGGTTCCTGAGGCCCCCTCCCCATGAAGCTCCTCCTATTTGCCCTTCGGCGCCCGATTACGATCATCGTGTTGGTGGTCAGCATGGCCGTGTTTTCCTACCTGGCCGTGAATCGGATGGGAATTGATATTTTTCCGAACCTGGGGTTGCCGGCCATTTATGTGGCGCAACCGTACGGGGGCATGGATCCCGCCCAGATGGAATCATATCTGGTCTCATTTTATGAGTATCATTTCCTGTATCTCACCGGGATCGAGCATATCGAATCCAAATCCATCCAGGGAGCGGCGTTGATGAAGCTGTTTTTTCATCCCGATACGGATATGGACCAGGCGTTGGCTCAGACCGTGGCCTATGTCAACCGGTCCCGTGCCTTTATGCCTCCCGGGACGGTTCCACCCTTTATCTCGCGTTTCGACGCCGGCAGCGTTCCGGTCGGCTATCTGGTCTTTCAAAGCGACTCGCGCAATTTGAAGGAAATTCAGGATCTGGCGTTGTTCCGGGTGCGTCCCATGTTTTCGGCGGTGCCAGGTGTGTCGGCTCCGCCGCCCTTTGGTGGGAATGCCCGGACCATCGTCGTCCGGGTGAATTCGGAGCGGTTGCGTGCCTTCGGCATGTCCGCGGAAGAAGTAGTCCAGGCGGTGCGGACCGGCAATATGCTCATGCCGGCCGGAAACGTCCGGATCGGAGAGACGGCCTATTTGACCCCGGTCAATTCCGTGGTCGAGGCCGTGGAGGAATTGGAGCGATTGCCGATCCGGTTGGGGGCCGGCCCCACGGTGTTTTTGCGGGATGTCGGGACAGTGGAAGACGGCGAAGATATCGTCACCAGTTATGCGATGGTCGATGGGCGGCGGACCGTCTATATCCCCGTCACCAAAAGGGCGGATGCCTCCACCTTGGCGGTGGTGGAGCGTATTCAGGCCGCTCTGCCCACGTTTCGTGCCGCCGTCCCGGATGATATCCGGATCAGTTTCGAATTCGATCAATCCACCTATGTCACCAATGCCGTGAATGCGGTCGTGCTCGAAAGCGTGCTGGGAGCCATCCTGACCGGCTTTGTGGTTTTGGTGTTCCTTCGGAGTTGGCGCAGTGCGGTGATCGTCGTGGTGACGATTCCGGTTGCCTTGTTGGCCGCGGTGGTGGCCTTATGGGCTGTGGGGCAGACCATCAACATCATGACGTTGGGCGGTCTGGCTCTGGCGGTAGGCATTCTGGTGGACGAATCCACCGTGACCATCGAAAACATCCATAGCCATTTGGCCCGCGGCAAGGGGTTGGCCAGAGCCGTGAAGGATTCGCGCGGGGAGGTCGTGGTGCCCTTGCTGCTGGCCATGCTGAGTATTTTGGCCGTCTTTATCCCTTCCTTTTTCATGACGGGGGTGGCCAAGGCCCTGTTCGTCCCTTTGGCGTTGGCCGTCGGATTCGCGATGGCGGCCTCTTATATTTTGGCGACCACATTGGTGCCGGTGTTGGCGGTCTGGATGTTGAACCGGCGGAGGGAGGAGGGTGGGCATGAGCGGCCGGTCCTGCCGTCGTGGTATCTCAAGACGCTGAACCTGACCGTCACATACCGCTGGGCGGTGCTCGTGGGGTATGTGCTGATCAGTGCGGTCGTCGTGGCGGGGGTCGGGCTACGCCTGGGATTGGATATCTTTCCGCAAGTGGACACCGGACAATTTCAGCTAAGGATCCTGGCACCGGATGGAACGCGGGTCGAACAGACGGAGGTGTTGACCAAGCGGATATTGGAAACCATTAAACAAGAAATCGGTCCGGACCGAATGGAGATCAGCCTGGGCTTCATCGGCGTGCATCCGTCCAGCTATCCGGTCAACACCCTGTATATGTGGAGCAGCGGCCCCCATGAGGCGGTGTTGCTGGTAGCGCTTAAACCGGATGCCGGTGTCTCGCTGGAAGAGGTGAAAGAACGGCTTCGGCGATTACTGCCGGACCGGTTTCCGGGGACCCGGTATACCTTCGAAGCGGGAGACATCGTGGCGCAAGTTATGAGTATGGGCTCGCCCACTCCCATTGAAATTGCGATGAGCGGTCCGAATCTTTCCGCCAACAGGGAATATGCCGATCGGGTCTTGGAGGAACTCCGGCGTCTTCCCGCCATTCGGGACCTGCGCTTCGGCCAACCGCTGGATTATCCGACGTTGTCCGTAGAAGTGGATAGGGTGCGTGCCGGACAGCTGGGCGTGAGCGTGGGGGAAGTGGCGAGAGCCGTGGTGTCGGCTACCTCGTCCACCCGCTTTGTGGAGCCGATTTTCTGGCGCGATCCCAAGTCGGGAAACGCTTATCAAGTGCAGGTGGAAATCCCGCAATCCGAATTTCAATCCGTGCAGGACATGTTGAATCTTCCTGTTGTTTCTCATAAAGGGCGCGGCCCGCTCCTTCGGGATGTGGCGGAGATTATTCCGGGGACCTCCATCGGGGAATATGTCCGGTACAACATGCAGCGGATGATTACGATCGTGGCCAATGTGACGGGTGAGGACCTGGGACAGGCGGCAGCCCATGTCCGGGAGTCATTAGATCGTGTCGGCCCCCCTCCCAAAGGGGTGCGGGTGGATGTCAGGGGGCAGATAGCCCCGATGGAACATATGTTCGTCAACCTTCAGCTTGGCTTGGCTCTGGCCCTATTGGTCATTTTTCTTCTGTTGTCGGCGACATTTCAGTCCTGGCGTAGTGCGGCGGTAGTGCTCATGACCATGCCTTCCGTCCTGATGGGGGTGGTGGTGCTGTTAAAGCTGACGGGGACGACGGTGAACATTCAATCCTTTTTGGGAACGATCATGGCGACCGGTGTGGCGGTCGCCAATGCCATCTTGTTGGTCTCGTTCGCCGAGCAATACCGGAAACAAGGCCGCTCATCGGAGGACGCGGGAAGGGAGGGGGCCATCAGTCGGGCTCGTCCGATTCTCATGACCGGCATGGCCATGATTGTGGGGATGCTACCCATGGCATTGGGTATCATGGAAGGGGGTGAGCAGGTGGCTCCCCTGGGCAGGGCGGTGATCGGAGGGTTGTTGGCGGCCACGGCATCGAGTTTACTGATTCTGCCTGCGGTGTATGCCATTTTCGAGCGGGGAGGCATGACCGGTTCGGTGTCCCTCGATCCCGACGACCCCAAGAGCCAACATTTCGAGCCGGCGGACGTTACTGTGTCCCAATCATAAACCAGGGAGTGATGGTTTCCATGTCCCCGAAAATCGTAGGAATCGGTTTGGTGGTCCTGGCGTTTGTCGGGGCGGCGGTGATGGTGCTGACCACCGGCGGCCGAGGCCCCCGCGGGCCTGCCGCTCCGCCTGCCGGGCGAACGGTCGTCGAAAAGATCGAGATGCCCACGCCCGAAATGGCACCGACATCCGTGGAAGTGGTGCCTGTCGTCAGACGGAATTTGGAAAAGACCATTCCCCTTCCAGGGGAACTCCTGCCGTTTTTGAGCGTGGATGTACTTCCCAGGATCACCGGGATTGTTGAAACGGTAGAAGTGGATCGGGGGTCGCGGGTCAGAAAAGGCGAACTCCTTATCCGGTTGCGTGCACCGGAATTGCACGCGCAACGGATGGAAGCCGAAGCCAAGCTGCAGGCCGCGAAAATTACACATCACCGCCTTCGGATCGCCGCGGCCACCCCGGGCATTGTGGCCGGAAACGATTTGGAGTTGGCCCAACATCATCAGGAAGCTTGGCAAGCTCAGGTCGAGTCTTTAAGAGAAATGGAAAAATATTTGCGGATTGAAGCGCCGTTCGACGGGGTCATCACGGGACGGAATGTTCATCCTGGAGCGGTGGTGGGGCCGACCAGGGAAGGAGGGCATGTTGCCCCACTGTTGCGGTTGGAGCAAATGGCCCATCTCCGTCTCGTTGTGCCCGTGCCGGAAATGCATGCCGGAGCGATTGCCGAAGGGGCGACGGTCTCATTTTCCGTGCCGGCGTACCCTCAGGAAATTTTTACGGGGACGGTCTCGCGCATTTCCCGTTCCGTGGATACCAAGACTCGCACCATGCCGTGCGAACTGGATGTGATCAATACAGACAACCGGTTGGCGGCGGGAATGTTTCCTGAAGTCGCCTGGCCGGTCCGGCGGCTCACCCCGACATTATTCGTTCCGGCCACGGCCGTGGTCACCACCACGGAAAAGGTCTTTGTGCTGCGGGTCAAGGAAGACACGGTGGAATGGGTGGTTGTCCGTAAAGGCTCGCGGAGCGGAGACATGATGGAGATTTTCGGTGAACTGCAAGCCGGGGATCTGGTGGTGCGGCGGGGCACCGATGAACTTCGATCAGGTACCCGGGTCGGGTCCGTTTTGAAGTCATGAAATTCCTCTCTTCAGAAAAACACCATACAACCGGACTGTGTCGTCCTGAGCCGCAGGCGAAGGACCTGTGCCCCATTCGATGCCCCTGACGAAGGAAACCACCATTCCGAGCAACCGTCTCTGCCTTCGTCGGGTGGGCATCACCCCCCGCGTCTCGGGAAGAATGGCGGGCAATACCCGCCCTACACAGGCCAATGTCATCCTGAGGCGCAGCCGAAGGATCTGGGCCCCGGATGGCCGACATGGGACCGCCCCCGGGCGGGACTCAGATGCTTCGCCTTCGTCTCAGCATGACAGTGACAGGCCTTGCCCACTCTACAAAAACTGAACTGTCGAAACAGTATGTATTGAAGCGTTGCATGAAAGTTATTCGCTTTCTCCGTCGAGACCGATGCAGATGTAAACGGCGGTCAGAGTTAAAGCGATTCAAGGGCACATTCGACTTGTAGCTTCAATGAGATTATAATGTGGCCTCATCCTGTTGGAAGGAGAAGCTATGCCTCAAGTTGGCGTGCGCGAACTCAAGAATCAATTAAGCCGTTATTTGAAGATGGTTCAAAACGGCGAGGAAATCCTTGTGACAGAACGGGGGCGATTCGTGGCGCGGATCGTTCCTGCTGAAATGTTGAGTCTCAAACAGGCGATGGAGCCGCTTCTGCGCGAAGGTCTTGTCCAATGGAGCGGCGGCAAACCTCGGGGAGCGAGCCGGCGACCGGTGATCCGCGGACGGACGTTAGCCGACATAGTGATTGAAGATCGACGATAATGCTCTATCTGGATACCAGTGCCTTGGTCAAGCTCTATGTGGATGAGCCGATGTCACAAGAATTGATGGCCGCCGTGGATGAAGTCGAGGCGATCGCCACCTCGCTTCTTGCCTATGTCGAGATTCGGGCTGCATTTGCCCGCGCTCGGCGGGAGGCGCGTCTCACGGCTCAGGGCTATCGCCATATCTTGGATGCCTTTCTCGAGGATTGGACTCACTTTGTCGTTGTTAAGGTAACGGACCAAATTGTGGAAGAAGCGGGAGCCTTGGCGGGACATCGTGCGTTGCGAGGATACGATGCGGTACATTTGGCGTCGGCTTTGAGGTTGCAGGAACGTGTGTCCTCAACAGTGACATTTCTGGCATTTGATCGCGAATTGACTGTCGCGGCCAAACGGGAAGCCCTTCGTATTCATCCTCTTGGAGCGTGAAGGATATGCCTAAGAGAAGAGCCATTTATGATTGTTGCGGAACGTCATTGTGGTACCGCCCTTTTCAATGGTACTCCGATTAGGGTGCCTTCCTTTTGCTGTGTGCCTTGATGCGGTTCTTCCGGATTGCGTTCAAACAGTCGGCAGGGTTTGATCAATCGAGTATGGGCCATTCCCAAGATATCCCCGGTTAGGAAGAGCAGAGGATGCTCTCATCCAACCAATGTATGGCGTGAGAACAGAATTGTGCTGATAGGCTATGACTGACGAATGCTCTGTCTGGAATATTTGGAATCCAGCACGGAACGTAGACGTCATCCTAAGTGAAACGAAGGATCCGGGCCCGGGGCGAAGAGACCATACCCTTGCG
>JBDIVP010000136.1:0-9511 GCA_039794325.1 Candidatus Inrsubterrania sp. | reverse complement strand
GTGATGAACCGGTACGTGCGGTCGTATGGAATTTATGATTTGACTTTGTTGGTAGATACCAAAGGGAAGGTCATTGCGGTCAATTTCCTTGATGCCACGGGGAATCCGCTTGATGTGAAATTTTTATACGAGAAAAATTTCAGTGAGGCGCCGTGGTTTCAAGCCTTATCCGCCGGAAAATTTACCACTCAACAGCCCTTTACTTCCGTCGGAAACAACCGTTCCACCGGAACCTTTATTGAAGACGTGCATGTGGATCCGGATGTGAAGCGGGCCTTGAAGAACGATGGGTACGTTATCGGGTTTTCGGCCCCCGTGTATGATCAAGAGGGTCAGGTGTTGGCTTATTGGAGCAATCGGGTCAATTTTTCGATTGTCGAAGGTATGTTTCGGGATGCCTATCAGAATTTAAAGGAAATGGGGTTTCCTGGAGCTGAACTGACGTTGATCGATGGGGAGGGACGGGTCATCTTGGATTTTGATCCCGTAAGAACCGGCACGGAAGAGGCTGTCCGCAATTTCGATGTTTTGTTGAAGCTGAATCTGGCTCAAAATGGGGTCTCGGTGGCCCAAAAGGCAATTAAGGGAGAGTCGGGGTACGAGACCGCCTTGCATGTACGAAAAAAGATCAAGCAAGTGGGGGGATTTACCCATTTGCAAGGGGCTCTGGGTTATCCGGGAATGAATTGGGCGGTATTGGTGCGGGTCCCGGAAGATGAAGCGGTGGCCGGTCCCAATGCCATTCAGAATCAGGTGGTGATGGCCGGTGTGGTGTGCTTGGGACTGATATGCCCTATGGGATTGTGGATCGGGCGCCGGGGGGCCAACAGTCTGATTGCGGTCAGTCAAGTGGCCCAACGGGCTGCGGAAGGGGATTTGACCAAACGGGTCACCGTCACCACCAAAGATGAGCTGGGAATGTTGGGAAAGGCAATGAATGCCATGATGGATAATTTGGCTTCGGTGGTCAATAAAGTCCGGCAGGCCGCGGAAAGTGTATCTGCCGCCTCGGGCCAGATTACCCAGGGTAATGAGGATTTGGCCCAGCGGACGTCGGCCCAGGCCAGTGCGTTGGAAGAGACCAGTGCCTCGATGGAGGAAATGACCTCCACAATCAAACAGAATGCGGATAACGCCAAACAAGCCAATCAACTGGCGGTGGCGGCCCGCGAGGTGGCGGAGAAAGGCGGGACGGTGACGGATAAAGCCGTGGAAGCCATGGGCGAAATCAACAAGAGCAGCAAAAAGATCGCGGATATCATCAATGTGATCGATGAAATCGCCTTTCAAACGAACCTGTTGGCCTTGAATGCGGCGGTGGAGGCGGCCCGGGCCGGAGAACAGGGCCGGGGCTTTGCGGTGGTAGCCTCGGAAGTGCGGAATCTGGCCCAGCGCTCGGCGACGGCAGCCAAGGAGATTAAGTCATTAATCAACGAGTCGGTGCAAAAGGTCGGAGACGGTAGTGAATTGGTGAATCGCTCGGGACAGACGTTGGCGGAGATCGTCAATTCGGTCAAGCGGGTGACGGATATTATTACGGAGATCAGCGCGGCTTCGCAGGAGCAGGCGGCGGGGATCGATCAGGTGAACAAAGCGGTGATGCAGATGGATCAGACGACGCAGCAGAATGCGGCGTTGGTGGAGGAGGCGACGTCCGCTTCACAATCCATGAAGCAGCAGGCATCCGAATTGTTGCAACAAGTGGCCTTTTTCCGGTTTGAGGAAGAACGAACGCACTCGACCGCACTTTCTGGGAAGAAGTCATTTCAGAGATCAAGGGGGGAAGTCACAAAAAACCCATCCTCGGGAGCAGGCCAAGTCGCTCATACCAGGCATAGCTTAAGAGGGGCGGCCGGTGCGGAAGCTCTTCAACCCGTTGGAGCGGGCAGTTCCAATGGGCATGATCAGCGAAAATCAGAGAAGGATATGTTCGAAGAATTTTAACCGGCAAGAAGTATATGGCGGGAGAAGGAATGCCCGTACCTCCTTCCCTGTTGATTACTTCCCGCAGGCTTTCAGGAAGCCGAATCATTGGTAAGGGAAAGATAAAGGAATTTACTTTTCGTGAGGAGGTCTTTATGACAGGGAAGGGGTGGAAAACAATGGGAATCGGAACCAAACTGACCATGACGATCATGGTCGTGTTTGTCGTGTTATTGGCGGGCGGAGCCTATTTGCTGGGCCAACAGTTTCAGGCCGATCTTGAACGGGTGCTGAGCGAGCAGGCCTTTATCGTGCAAAAACAAATCGAGGTCAGTCGGGCCTATGTAACAAAAAACTACGTGGTGAAGGCGAAAGCCGTCGGCATGAAAACCGGCGTGGATCATAGCTCGCCGGATACCATTCCCTTTCCCGCCACGTTTGCGCGGGAAACCTCCGAGGAATTGGCCCGGGAAGGGGTCTTCAATGCCAGAATTATCAGTTTGACTCCACTGAATTCAAAAAACGGACCGCAAGACGGCTTTGAAAAGGATGCCCTTGCGGCCATAGCCGCCGGCCAAAAAGAATTTTCTCGCGTAGACTCTGTGGGCGGGAAACAGGTCTTTCGACGGGCTACTCCGGATCTGGCCAGTAGCCAGGCATGTGTTGGGTGTCATGAAGGAAAGCAGGTGGGAGACATTCTGGGAGCCGTATCCGTTCAAATTCCGATGGATGCTCCGGCCGCCCAACTGCAATCTAATCTGAACAACATGTACATGGGAATCATCGCGGTGGGTGTATTGATGATGGCCCTTTTGTATCTGCTGGTCACCCGTTTGGTCGTGCGCCCGATGAAGGGGTTGGAGCATATGGCGGAACAGGCGCGGGAAGGCAATCTGACGGTTAGATCGGACGTCCTGAGTCAGGATGAAATCGGGCGGACCATCGCCTCCTTTAATATGATGTTCGATCGGGTCTGTGAAGTCATTCAATCGGTAAAAACGGCGGTGTCCGGCATTACGACAGGAACATCGGAGATTAATGCCGGAACCTCCGATCTCGCGGAGCGGACGTCGGCCCAGGCCAGTGCGTTGGAAGAGACCAGTGCCTCGATGGAGGAAATGACCTCCACAATCAAACAGAATGCGGATAACGCCAAACAAGCCAATCAACTGGCGGTGGCGGCCCGCGAGGTGGCGGAGAAAGGCGGGACGGTGACGGATAAAGCCGTGGAAGCCATGGGCGAAATCAACAAGAGCAGCAAAAAGATCGCGGATATCATCAATGTGATCGATGAAATCGCCTTTCAAACGAACCTGTTGGCCTTGAATGCGGCGGTGGAGGCGGCCCGGGCCGGAGAACAGGGCCGGGGCTTTGCGGTGGTAGCCTCGGAAGTGCGGAATCTGGCCCAGCGCTCGGCGACGGCAGCCAAGGAGATTAAGTCATTAATCAACGAGTCGGTGCAAAAGGTCGGAGACGGTAGTGAATTGGTGAATCGCTCGGGACAGACGTTGGCGGAGATCGTCAATTCGGTCAAGCGGGTGACGGATATTATTACGGAGATCAGCGCGGCTTCGCAGGAGCAGGCGGCGGGGATCGATCAGGTGAACAAAGCGGTGATGCAGATGGATCAGACGACGCAGCAGAATGCGGCGCTGGTGGAGGAAGCGACGTCCGCTTCGAAGTCGATGGCCGAACAAGCCGAGGATCTGTTGCGGCAGGTTGAATTTTTCAAGGTCCAGCTCGAAACCGGTCGCAGTGGATTGGGAGAGACCCAAAAGACCCTTCCCTCTTCTCAGTCTAAGTCGGGTGGGGCATCTGGTGTCTCTTCTTCCGGAAATCCTGCCATAGCAACACGGGGGAGCGGTCATCCGCAATCCTCTAAGCACCGGGAACCGGTTGGTGTGGGAAGCTCGGCTTCCAACGGGCATCACAAGGGGCAGGACGATTTCTTTGAAGAATATTAGCTATTGAATATTGGAAAGAAGAGGCGTAAGGGGAAGTAAAGATTCCCCTTGCGCCCTTCATTTAGAGGATATCCGAGTCCTATCCTTTTCTCTTCATCCTTTCCGTTTTCCCCCATTCAATATTGAGAGTCTGTTCCATTGGTATTGACTTTTCTGGCTATGTGCTCTAGATTTCGCCTCCCCCATATGCTCCTTTTGGAATCATTCACCCGGTGCACTTCACTATTCACAGGAGGAGGGTTGTTTATGAGAAAATGGGCTGCATTCGCGACAATGTCTAGCCTTTTCGTATTCGTGCTTCTTCTGGTAGTGCCTATCGGACTGGCCGCCGATGCGGCCAAGGAATTGGCGGCTAAATACATTCTGACTACCGCCAAGGCTGCCAGGATGGTGTATGTCAAAGGTGTGGTGGCCGATGCCGGTAAAGGAGGATTGAAACCGAGTGAGGATTGGGTGAAGGATGACCACGGGATTATGCTGCCTGCCCAATTTGTGAAAGAACTCGGAAAGGAAATTAAAGAGTTTGAGCTTTCTTTGGTTGGGACCGACCCCCTCTATGCTTCAAATTCGGCCAAAAGCGCCAGAGAAAAGGAAATGTTGGCGGAATTAGCCAAAGGAAAGGAAAAACTTTTAGTGGCACAGGACGGTGGGGTCACCGTCGGAATGTCAGCCGATTATGCCATCGTCGACAGTTGTGCGGACTGTCATAATAAACATCCCAAGACCACCAAGAAGGATTGGAAAAAAGGTGATTTTATGGGCGCGATCGTCGTCAGATTGAAATAGTTCCGTTCACAGAGCTATTGCGGTGAAGAAAAGGCGGGAGGGTATAAACCCTTCCCGCCTTTTTTTTGGCATCTTCATCAAATATTCTGCCGAACTTTTAATTCCGACCGAAGTGGCGCCGATAATCATAAAACTAGATGAGTCAAGCGGAATGCCCTTGGCAGTATGGCACGCAACCGATAGTTTTCTTTGTTCATCATCTTCCTCAGGCTTGGTATTAAAGTGAAAAGGGGCTATAAACCCGTTTTTCCCGATTTACCCCATAATTATTTCATGCCCACCCCACCCACTGAACTTCATTACTGATGGTTATCACATTTAGGGGAAACGTATGAATACCACGATTTCGGATCAGGAATTCGAGCTGTTCAGAAAATTGATTTATGATCAGGTGGGAATCACGCTTGAGTCCCACAAAAAGACCCTCCTGATTTCCCGTTTGGGTAAACGGTTGCGGGAGTTGGGTCTTCCGACTTTTCAAACTTACTACGATCATGTCAGCCGTAAGGGGGAGGAGGCGGAATTGACGAAGTTATTGGACTTGGTCTCTACCAACAAAACCGAATTCTTCCGCGAGCCGATTCACTTTGATTTTCTCAGGGACCATATCCTCCCCCAGGCCCAATCGACCAGGACCCTAAGAATCTGGTCCTCCGCCTCCTCATCGGGAGAAGAGCCCTATTCAATCGCTATGACCATCAGTGATGCGGTGCCCGATCTTGTTCGATGGAATATTAAAATCCTGGCCTCCGATATTTCGACACGGGTTTTGGCGCATGCCGCGGCCGGGATATATGACGAAGAGCGTATTGAACAATTACCCAAAGAGGTCGTGCATCGCCATTTTCTTCGAGGAAAAGGGCCGCAAGCCGGGAAATTCCGGGTTCGCCCGACCCTGGCTGGATTGGTGACCTTCCGGCGAATCAATCTGATGGATGCCGCCTATCCGATTCGGAGCCCCTTGGATGTCATTTTTTGCCGGAATGTCATGATTTATTTTGATCGTCCTACGCAAGCCCGGCTTATGGAAAAATTTTTTCGTTACCTGAAGCCGGGAGGATATCTCTTTATCGGACATTCGGAAAGTCTGCAATGGATCGAGCATCCGTTTGTCTATATCAAGCCGACCATTTATCAAAAACCGTGAAAAGGGAAAAGAGAACAGGAAAAAGGGAAAAGATGGTGACAAATCCGTCACCCTTCCCACTGATTATCTTCGCCCTTTTTTCTTCTCACTATTTACTTTCGATTTAACAGATATGGCATCTTCAGGATTGATGGAATTCGGTCATATTCGGCGGATGACGGACACGCGGTTTCCCTATGAAGTGGCGGTCATTCTTCCCGGTGAATATTTTGTGAGTCGTGAACCCAAGGTGGTCTATACCGTCCTGGGTTCCTGTATCTCGGTGTGCCTCCGTGATCCTTGGGCGGGAGTCGGGGGCATGAATCATTTTATGCTGGCGGTCCCTTCCAACACGGTAGGGCATGATAACTGGACAGATTCTGGGCGCTATGGGAGTTATGCCATGGAATTGTTGATGAATGAAATTTTTAAACGGGGAGGCAAAAAGGAGCGCTTGGAAGCCAAGATTTTCGGCGGAGGTAGGATTTACAATGGCAGCATCGATATCGGCGCTCAAAATGCCGCCTGGGCCATAGATTTTTTGGAACGTGAGGGACTGGCACCTATTAAGGCGGATGTCGGAGATATGTGCCCGCGGAAGGTATACTATTTTACCGATTCGGGAAAAGTTCTCCTGAAGCGACTTGATCGCCTGGTGGCCGGGACCATTGTTCAGGAAGAAAGCCAGTATCGGAAAAAACTCCAACAGACCTCGGTTCAATCCGAGGTGACGTTGTTTTAAGGAAAAAGGGAAAAGGAAATAAGGGAGAAGGGAAAAGATTATGAGTGGCAAAACAATTCGTGTTCTGATTGTTGATGATTCGGCATTGATTCGAAACGTCATGACGGAAATCCTGTCGCAGGATCCGGAGATCGAAGTCGTGGGAGCAGCTCCGGATCCCTATGTGGCCAGGGAGAAGATCAAAGCCCTGCATCCGGATGTTTTGACGTTGGATGTGGAAATGCCCAAGATGGATGGATTGACCTTTTTGCAAAAGCTTATGGCGGGGCATCCCATGCCCGTGGTGATGGTAAGTTCTTTGACCGAGCAGGGAGCCGCCACCACGTTGAAGGCTTTGGAAGCCGGTGCCGTGGATTTTGTGACCAAACCCTCCGTGGATATTCAGCATGGCATGTCCGATTTGGCCCGGCAAATAACCTTTAAAGTCAAGGCCGCCGGTCAAGCCAAGGTAAAAAGGCGAACGGTTCCGGCGGATTCCCATGAACGGATTAAAACCTTGGCGGCGCAATCGGCCATGATCAAGACGACCGATACGATAATTGCCATCGGCGCGTCCACGGGCGGAACGGAGGCCCTTCGGGAATTACTGGAGGTGCTGCCTCCCAACACCCCGCCCATCATCATGACGCAACATATGCCTGAACGATTTACCAAATCGTTTGCCGATCGTCTGAACGAACTTTGTCAAATCCATGTCAAGGAAGCTCAAGAGGGAGACAGCGTGATTCCCGGACAAGCCTTACTGGCCCCGGGGAATTACCATATGGAGCTTCGCCGGAGCGGCGCCCGCTATTTTGTGTCACTCAATCAAGACCCTCCGGTCAACCGGCATCGTCCTTCCGTTGATGTCATGTTTCGTTCGGTGGCCCGCTATGCGGGGGGAAATAGTCTGGGCGTCATTCTGACCGGCATGGGCAATGACGGGGCAGCCGGCATGTTGGAGATGAAGCAAGTCGGCGCGTTTAATTTGGCGCAGGATGAAGCATCCTGTGTCGTGTTCGGGATGCCCAAGGAAGCCATCAGAGCAGGGGGTGTGGATAAAATTCTCCCCTTAAAGGATCTGCCATCTGCCATGCTTGCCCACCTGAAAACCAAGTCATCATCTTAAGTATTCTGTCAACAGAACCGAACAGGCATGAAGTAAGAACATCGGCTTTTACCCCCGGTTAGGAAGCGAAGTCAGGCGCCTGCCTCCGATTCTCGACCTATGAAATGCTTGCCCCGGAGCGGAGGATTTGTACAGCCAGAGGGAGGGCAGAATGAAGGAAACTCCCGATGATACGAATGCCTGTGGGCTGGAGTTAAGGTGGGATATGACATCGAAACCCCAAGCCAATCGGATTCCGCCCGGATCTCACCCTGATTCGGGAACCTTTCGGTTCATGTGTCGAGATGCCCGGGAACATTCATTCGTTGAAACTGAAAGAATCGGGCATTTCAGCCCGATTAATTTGGTAGTCATTGGGAGTTCTACAGGGGGGCCCGCGGCCCTGGCGGAAATCCTGCCTGCCCTCCCTAGGCAATTCCCTGTCCCTATTCTCATCGTTCAGCATATGCCTGCTGCGTTCACGAAATGCCTGGGGGAGGATTTATCAATGAAATCGGTGATTCCGGTTGCAGAAGCTCGGGCCGGAACCCTCCTGCGCCCAGGACAGGCCTGGATTGCGCCGGGCGATTTTCATGTCACCGTCCGTTCAAGAGGAATGCATGTGGAATTGGCAATGAATCAGGATCCTCCGGAGCATTTCTGCCGGCCCTCGGTGGACGTGCTGTTTCGTTCTGTGGCCAAAGTCTATGGGGCAGGAGTGTTGGCTATAGTTTTGACGGGAATGGGGAAAGACGGGGTGTCGGGAGCTCGAGCCATTCGAGCACAAGGGGGGCATGTGCTGGTACAGGATGAAGAGACCAGTGTGGTGTGGGGAATGCCGGGAGGGGTAGTTCGCGCGGGTCTGGCGAATGATATTCTCCCGCTTTCCCGCATCTCCGACGAACTGCTTCGCTTGGTTCGGATGGGGGGGGGCTCACCATGAAGCAAATGGGTTCCACCGGTTTGTTGCATTCGACGACATGGGTGAATATCCAGGCTCTGTCCCTGGAGGATGTGGAGTATGTTTGCGATCTTGTCCGGAAGTATTCCGGCATTGTCTTGGATTCAGGAAAAGCCTACTTGGTGCAATCCCGACTTGAACCCTTGAGCCATCAAGAGGGATGCCGGTGCGTGGCCGATTTAATCTTAAAGCTTCGATGGATGCCGCCCGGCCCGTTACACCGGAAGGTAGTCGAAGTCTTGACAACCAATGAAACCAGTTTTTTCCGGGATCTGGCGCCGTTTCAAGCCCTGAGGGAGTATTTGATCCCCGATATCATGGCAAAAAATGCTGCCCTCAAACGAATCAATATCTGGTCGGGGGCCAGTTCCAGCGGGCAGGAAGCCTATTCCATCATATTTACCATTCTTGATCATTTCCCCGCGTTGAAAGGCTGGCGGGTGCGTTGTCTGGCTACTGATATTTCAAAAACCATGGTTGACCGGGGGCGGGAGGGTATCTACGGACCATGGGAAGTCCGGCGTGGACTGCCGTCTTCAGTTCTGGATAAGTTTTTTTACCCGAAAGAGACCGGATGGCAGGTCCGAAAAGAGGTGCGGGACATGATCGAGTTTCGGGAAATGAACCTGGTTGGTCCCTGGTTGCCCTTCCCCAAAATGGATCTGGTATTCCTGCGAAATGTGCTGATGTATTTTGATGCTCCCACAAAGAAAACTATTTTGAGAAACATGCAAAAGGTCCTCGAGCCGCGCGGCTATCTGGTCCTTGGCGGATCGGAGACAACCATGAATCTGGACGAACGATATGAACCGGTTTCCCTGGATGGGATATCGGTATTTCGGATCAGGGAGGAAGAGGCACATGGCCGTACCATTCCTTGATCGGGAAATTGTCGAAATGACCGAAGAGACGTGGCACGCCA
>JBDIVP010000135.1:0-9554 GCA_039794325.1 Candidatus Inrsubterrania sp. | reverse complement strand
GTTGCCGATCGCGATGTCCGGCTGCCCTTCAATGGCAGCATTTACCGATACCACCAACTCCGGGGCAGACGTTCCGAAGCCTACGATAACGAGACCACTTAGCAACGGCGATACACCGAGGCGTTTTGCCACTGCCAGCGAGCCACGAATCAATACCTCACCACCAACGGTTAGCAGGGCTACTCCAAGAAGGAGAAACAGTACGTTCAACGTCACTTATATTCCGAAAAGCCCTGTGGCCTAACTATGAGTATATGGTTTCTTGATAAGAGCCCTTGCCCCAAGGTTAGCGGTATAACACCCCGATGATAAATCAACAAAAGTCTTGCGGTAGCAAGGACTTATGGCATCCGACCTCATCGGCAGGGGAATAGATGGTCCCTGTCTAACACGCC
The DNA here is from genome assembly GCA_039794325.1 of Candidatus Inrsubterrania sp. GTDB lineage: Bacteria > Nitrospirota > Nitrospiria > Nitrospirales > UBA8639 > JACKFE01. Next base: position 9,159 of record JBDIVP010000135.1, on the reverse strand, counting down.
GGCCTTCGTTACAGGTCGTCGTCGAGGCTCTTAACGCCCCGGTCGCCGCGGTTCAGGACGTGGGTGTAGAGCATGGTCGTTTTGATGTCCTCATGCCTGAGGAGTTCCTGGACCGTTCGGATATCGTAGCCCCTTTCCACCATATGTGTTGTAAAGGCATGGCGGAACGTGTGACAGGTGGTTCGTTTGGCCAAACCCGCCTTTCTGGACGAGGTCGGACACCGCCTTGGTTTTGGCCACATGATCAGGGGGAAGAGGGGAGCTGCACGATGAGTCTTCCGCCCTCTCCAGCCCTCACCCGAATGGCTTCCATTAGCATGTGGATCCTTTTTTGCTCAACGAATCTCCGCCCCCCCTGCTTTGTCGTTCTGAAGAACACCGAGATCGAGACAAGCGCACCGTATGAGCTACGAGGAATCTTTGAGCAATGAACCAAAAAAGTCAATATTTTTCGATTAGAGGGCGAGGGAACATGAGGTGAGAACCGGCCGGGGGTTGGGCGCACCGCGTCGATCATCCATAGCCAGACCATCGCGACCGAGACATACACACCGCCATAGGCGGCATAAACCCGACCGGCGGCAGTGGGATGCAAAGTGAGTAAGTAGGCAAAGACGGCAAGTCTGATGGCTGCTGGCACCAGCAACCAGGCAGACGTTCCATTTCGGAGCCAAAGATAGGGAAGATAGCATCCAAGAATCTCGGCGATGGACCTGGCCATAAAGAGGACCGTGGTTTTCAGTTCAAACATGAAAAGAGTTTCGGTGTGACCTTTCGGGCATTGGAAACCGGTAAAAAAAATTGTTTTCCAGGAGAGACACCCAGCTTAGCTAGATCCTTCGCGATGCTCAGGATGACCCTTCCGAAGATGACTTTCAGATTCAACATGGGGGCGTTAGCTTCCACTCTGGAAATTTCGATTCCCTTACAAAGAAAGAAGACCGGAGGCGGGGGTGGATGAAGATTCTTTGATCACACCATGCCAGGCCGCGTTCATGGAATCAGGGATGGCGGGCAGTGCCCGCCCTACAACCGGAGCATAGTGGTAGAAGAGAAACCAACAAGGTAATAGACAGAGGGAGCAGCACACCATTAATCAATATCGGGCGCCGTGGCGGGATGGTTCGCCTTCGGCTCACCATGACAGAACTAAAAAACACCGAATCGGATGGCGGGCGGTGCGAGCCCTACCTCTATAGCTCCCAGCCGCCGCCGACGGCTTTGAATAGGGCGACCATGTCGGTCAGCCGGGCCCGTTCGGTTTGGACCACGCCCAGTTCCGCCGTCAGCACCGCCCGCTGGGCATCCAACACTTCCAGGTAGGTAACCAGTCCCTTGCGGTACCGGATATCGACCAGTTCCCAGGCTTCCTGCGCGGCCGCCACCTGCTGCCGTTGGCGGGAGAGTTGTTCTTCGCGGGTTTGCAGGGCGACCAGAATATCAGCCACTTCCCGGAAAGCATGTAAAATGGTCTGATGATAATCTTCCAACATTTGCCGGTGGCGGGCTTCGGCCACCTCCAGCCTGGCCATGTTGGTATAGCCCTCAAAGATCGGGAACGTCATCGAGGGGCCGATCGTCATGGTGCGGCTGGCCCAGTTGAACCATTGACCCAATTCGCTCGTTTGAAAGCCTCCGTTCCCCGTGATGGCCAGGCTGGGGAAAAAATACGCCCGGGCCTCTCCGATCCGCGCGTTGGCGGCTTTCAGCATTTCTTCCTTTTCGAGGATATCAGGACGCCGCTGCAGCAGATGCGAAGGCAGGCCCACGGGAATGGTCGGTTGACTCAAGACTTTTCGCAAGGGCTTGGGCGGAAGGACCAGCGTACCGGGATTGGCACCCATCAACACCTCCAACTGATGCAGTTGCACGGTTCGCAGGCGGCGCAGCTCCGGTATCTGCGAGGCGGTCTGTGCCACCAGGGTTTCTTCACGCTTCACATCCAGATCAGACCAAGCCCGCCATCGCTCGATTTTGCATGAGCGCCAGTGAATCCCGCTGAAGGGCCAGATTTCGCTCGGCAATTTCCACCTGTTCGTCCAATTCACGGAGGCGGAAATAGGCCTGCCCTACTTCGCTGATCAAGGTCAGCATGATGCCCCGGCGACTCATTTCACTGGCCAGCGCCTCGGCTGAAAAGGCCTCCTGCCCCCGCCGAATGCGCCCCCAGACATCCAATTCCCAGCGAAGATCCATGAGGCCGTTGGCAATCTCAAAATTTTCCCCCGGCGGTGCAAACCCTTCAGGCTCCGGGCCGGTCGGCGCCACCAGGATGGTTTCTGAACGGCGAATACGCGCATAGGAACCCAAGAGGTTGAGATTGGGATAGAGACCGGCTCCGGCTCCGAAGGCGACGGCCTGTGCTTCCGCCACGCGGTACCCGGCTTTCCGGACATCATGGTTGTTTCCCAGGGCCTGTTCGATCAATTCATCCAGTTCCCGATTGCCAAAGGCTTGCCACCAACTTTGTTCGGGAAGGCGATCTGCCGTGACGGCCTCCTTGGAGGGAGAATCTTCTTTCGTCAAGCTGTCCCATTGGGACGGAATCTTGACGTCGGGGGGTTCATAGGCAGGCCCCAAGAGACATCCGTGAAGACTCACCAGGCACACGATCCAGAGTAGTAATTTGGCATTACCCATGGGGTCTCCTTTCATGACCCTTTTTTTCCTTTGCGGACGCCGGTGCAGGTTCGTCTGCCGGCTCCGGCGTTTCCCCGTCAGCCCCCTTTCGATCTTCCGCGAGAGAGTCCGGCCGTTCGATATAGACATCCACCTGCTGGCCCACATAGACCGGAAACGCCGGCTTGTCAAAATGATAAATCACCTGAAGCACACGGGTGTCCACCCGTTCGGTATTGTCTCCGGTCAGCGATCGTTTGGGAACAATGTACGGCTCGATTCGATTGAACACGAGCGGAATGGCCTTGTCGGCATAACCTTTGAGATACGCCACCGCCGGACTGCCCGGCACGACCTGTGGGGCATTGACTTCATCGATATCCACCCGCACTTGCAAGGTTTCGATTTCACCCAGCAGGATCAACGGATCGCCGGAACCGACCATGGCATACTCACCCGCACGGATATTGACCTGTAAGATGGTTCCGTCGCGCGGAGCGCGGACCTTGAGCCGATCCATGACGGCCTTCACTTCATCGCGCTGGGTCATGGCCAATTGAAGATCGGTGCGGGCACGGATCAGGCTGCGCTTGGCCGCCTCCACTTCAAACCATTTGCGCTGCACGTCATCTTCGCTCACCGCCCGCCGGTCCTTCACCGCTTCCAGGCGCCGCAATTGGTCCTGCAAATCCCGCAGACGAATTTCCTGCTCGGCAATGCGGGCGGAGGCCGACGGGAGCGCATCAGTTCGGGTTTGCCATTGGGCCCGCAAGTCCCGGTCATCCAGTTGAAACAGCGGATCGCCGCGCTTGACCCGATCACCCACCCGCACATGCACCGTGGTGACCAGCCCCGAGAGCGGAGGACCGATACGCACATTTTCATGCATCGCTTCAATAATGCCTGCTCCGGCGACGGTCCGCGGATACGGGCTGGTGGGCGGGGGCGCTATCGGCGGAGTCGGCACCGGTTTTTTCCCGGCGCCCCACAGGGTGGCGATCGTCAACATCACCCCGCCCAAGGCCAGCCATATGCTGAGCCGGCGAAACACCATTACGCCTGGACCTCCCGAGCCTGTTGAATTTGATTGATGCGCCCGTCTTCCATATGCGCGATCCGGTCACCGAATTCAAAGATCCGGGAGTCATGGGTCACAATGATCACCGCCCGATCGTGGCGCTTCCCGATCTCGTGCAATTTTTCCACAACCCGATGCCCCGTTTCGCCGTCCAGACTGGCGGTGGGCTCATCGCACAACAGCAACCGGGGCTCACTCACCAGGGCCCGGGCAATGGCGACGCGTTGCTGCTCCCCGCCCGACAAGGTCAACGGCATGGCCCCCAGACGTGCGCCCATTCCCACGCTTTGCAGAATCTCCTCCGCACGGGCCAGGGCTTCCGTCCGGTTCATCCCGCGAATCAGCAAGGGGATCGCGGCATTTTCCACCGCCGTCAAGGCGGGTAGTAAATGGTACTGCTGAAAAATAAACCCCAAATACTCCAGGCGAAATTGTGATTTCGCGGCGGCGGTCATATTCCCGAGCGTGTGTCCTAAAATATTGATTTCCCCGTCATCCACTTCCAGCATGCCTGCAATCAGGGACAGTAACGTGGTTTTCCCGCTTCCTGAGGGCCCCACCAGCAACACCACCTCGCCGGGAGCGACCTCCAAATCCACCCCTTTCAGAACCGGGATCCTGGCATGGCCTTCCCCAAAGGATTTGGTCAGTCCCTTGGCCCGCACCAGCCAAGGCGCCGATTCATCCGTTTCAGGAGCGAACGTCGAGGTTGAGACTTCATCCACGGAACACCACCGCCGGTTCGAGCTTGGCCAGTTTGTGAATACTGATTGCACTGGACAATCCGCAGATCATCAATAACGCAATCAAGACGCCGGCCAACAACGGCCAGGTTTGTACGAACGGGAGCCGCCCTCCCCCTGCGGCCGTCAGCCCGAAAAGCGTGGCCAACCCAACCCCGATGCCATAGCCGGTCAAGCCCACGGTGAAACTCTGCAGCAAAATCATTTTGGCCAACAGGCCGGTGCCGGCACCGATGGCTTTCAAGGCTCCAAAGTGCGGAAGATTTTCCACGGTAAACAAATAAAAGGTTTGCCCGGCAATGGCCATGCCGACAATGAACCCCAATAGGACGGTGGTCCCGAAATTCACGCCGATGCCGGTATTTTTCAAAATCCACCGGACGGTTTTCCATCCGAATTGCTCTTCGGTATACGCCCCAAGGCCGGTCTCCTCTTGAATCCGTTGCGCCAATTCTTCGGCGGCCACTCCCTCAACGGGCTGGGCCAGGACATATGACAATTTCCGGCGCTCGGGCGGCGTCATGCCGAGGGCCCGTTCATACGTGGTGTAGACGAACGGAATATTCTGAAAGCTTTTTTGTGTACGGACGATTGCCACGATCCGGGCCCGATGGTCGTTGATTTCAAAGACCGACCCGACATGAATTTTTTCCGGCCCGCCCAGGCGTTCAACCGCCAACTGATCGACGGCCACCGTTTCCGGTGCCCGTAATTCTTCGATTCGACCAGCCAGGACCTGCTGAGGACGACCGATAAGGGTGCTCGAATCAATCCCGACCAACGAAATTTGTTCATAATTGCCGTCCCGCAGGCGCGCCCGTTGGACGCCTTTGTACAAAGGGACCGCCCATTCCACGCCCGGTACGCTACGCACCCGGGTCACAGCGGTATCCGCCAACGGCTTCAATTCCTCCACCTGGTTGATATTGGGATCGGTCACCCAGACAGGCACATTCACGTTGGTGATGCCCGACATCGACCACATCATCAACCCCCAGAAGATGGAGCCCTGCTGGACGATCAACATGGTGGAAAACGTCAATCCGGCCAAGAGCATCAAATATTTGGCCCGATCGCCGAACAGCATTTTCAGGGCGACCACATTCATGACCGGCTCCCCGGCTTGCGGGATGCGGAGGCTCGAGTCCCGGGCCGCGAGCCTTTTCGACGGACCGGACGGCGCAGGCCGTTCATCATGATATCCACAAACGCCCGCGCCATTTCCTCGGGAGATTCGGCGAGATGTGCCCCGAACAGTTCACTTAACCACCGGTGATACATCAACATCCCCATAAAGGATCGGGCCGCAATCACAGCCGGCATGGGTCGAAACACTCGTTCGTCGATCCGCCGTTGGATATACCCGGTCAGGAATTCATAAAACAGCCGGATGTGGTTCCGGAAGAACATCTGTGACAATTCATGATTTTCCAGGGCGCTGTATAAAATCAACCGCATCAACCCGGTGTCCGGCATACCGCCGGCAATGGTCTTGGCAATGAGGCCAAACACCTCTTCATCGTTTCCCTTTTCAGCCAGCGCCCGCAGTTGTGAGAGTAATCGAGGGACCGGTGATTCTTCGGCCAGAATGGCCCCGTACAAATCTTCCTTACTGGGGAAATATTTGAAAATGAGGGCTTCACTCACTCCGGCCCGTGCGGCAATTTCCCTGGTTTTCGTCCCGTTGAATCCCTTTTCCGCAAACAGCGAGGCGGCCGAGGCAATGATCTCGGCCTTCCGAATTTTCCCTTTCAGTCTGGTTGAATTAGATGGAGGGGATTTGGGCACGCGCAGCCTTTATTGCATTAAGTAAGTATTCACTCAATTTTATTGCGCCACCTCTTGCTTGTCAACGTATTCCCTGCCTCACCCCCGGCAGGCTTCCTCCATGTCTGGGGATATCCCGTACGCCCTGCGTGCCCTCCGGCAGGTCCATCTTTCTCTCTCCCAGCAGTTCTCTCTCCGACTCCCTCTGACCGGGCGGCGATGGGAAGGGAACGCCCGAAAGTTGACTCCACCGAAAACGTTCATATCTTTAGTAAAATATCCACAAGAATATCTTTTCCAAACGTTCTATAATTCCTATCATACAGAAACACATATTGAGGTTGTTATGACACACGAATCCGAACCGTCCGGCCATATCGTCACGCTGCCCCTGGTGCCCGTCAAACGCACGGTGCTGTTCCCGGAAACCATGGTGCCCTTCACCATCGGTCGCGGACGGTCCGTGGCGGCGGTGGAAGCGGCCATGAATTCCGAGGATAAAGCGCTGTTGATGGCCGCCCAACGAAACTCCGAGACCGAAGACCCGGTTTTTGATGACCTGTTTCAGGTCGGCACCAAAGCCGTCATCAAGCAAATGGGAAAAACCCCGGAAGGGCATCTGCAGGTACTGGTCCAAGGAATCGAACGGGTGGTCCTTCTGAAACCCGAATCCACCGACCCCTATTTCATCGTTCGAGCCCGCCAGTTGCCGCATCCGTCCGAATCCGGCGCCGAAGTGGAAGCGCTCCATCGTGCCCTCTACGATCTGCTCAATCAGTTGCCGGAGTTATTGGGCACCCAGGGGGTCACGGAACTGGTGGCGGTGTTGCGGGCTGAAAAAAGCCCCTTGTCCGTCGCGTATCGGCTCATCTCTTTGTTGAATCTGAGTGTAGACCGCCTCCAGGCCCTTCTTGAACAGTCCGACACCGTGGAGGTGCTCCGTCAGGTCTATGCGGCGTTGTCCCATGAGCTGCAAATTCTGAAACTCCGCCATGAAATCGCCAGCCAGGCCCAGGCGGAAATCGGCAAATCCCAGCGGGAATATTTCCTGCGCCAGCAACTCAAGGAAATCCAACAGGAATTGGGAGAACTGGAAACAGCACCTGAAGACAGCGAAGTCGGAGAACTGAAAAAGCGGATCGAGGACGCCGATCTCCCCGAACAGGTGAAAACGGAAGCCACCCGTGAGTTGAAAAAACTGGCTAAACTGCCGCCGGCCTCCCCGGACCATCAGGTTATTCGCAGCTATCTCGACCTGGTGTTGGAACTCCCCTGGAATACGGCTTCGGAGGACAATCTTGATCTGGCCAATGCCCGAGCCGTTCTGGACGAGGATCATTACGGTATCCAGGACGTCAAAGAGCGCATCCTGGAACACCTGGCCGTCTTAAAACTGAACCCGTCGGCCAAAGCTCCGATCCTGTGCCTGGTCGGGCCTCCCGGTGTCGGGAAAACCAGCCTCGGCCAATCGATTGCCCGCGCCCTGGGGCGTTCGTTTGAACGCCTGAGTCTGGGCGGGCTCCACGACGAAGCCGAACTCCGGGGACATCGGCGCACCTATGTCGGATCCATGCCGGGACGCCTCATACAGGCGTTGCGGCGTGCCAAAGCCAAAAATCCCGTCCTGATGCTGGATGAAGTCGACAAGGTCGGAAAAGATTTTCGCGGGGACCCCGCCTCCGCCCTTCTGGAAATTTTGGATCCCGAACAGAATCACACGTTCCGGGATAATTACCTGGATTTGCCGTTCGACCTCTCCAAGGTCATGTTCATCACCACGGCGAATTCCCTCGATCCCATTTCCAATCCGCTGTTGGATCGGATGGAAGTCATTCGGCTGCCGGGATACAGCCATCAGGAAAAATTGGAAATCGCCAACCGGTATTTGTGGCCGAGGCGCCTGGAGGAAGCCGGGCTCACCACCATGTCCATCACGCTGGAGGAGGAGGTCATTCCTCACATCATCAAGCGGTATACCCGGGAGGCCGGAGTGCGACAGTTGGAACAAATGCTGGGACGGCTGACCCGAAAAATCGCCCTGCGGTTGGCGGAACCTCCCACCGACGGGCACCCCGACTCGTTGATCATTCGAAAAGACGAGTTGGGGGAATGGCTGGGCATTGAACGATTCATCCCGGAGGAAGCCAGAAAGACCCTTCCCCTGGGAGTGGCCACGGGGCTGGCCTGGACGGAAGCCGGCGGCGATGTGCTGTACGTCGAAAGTTCGCTCCTGCCGGGCGGCAGCGACCTGACCATCACCGGGCACATTGGAGAAGTCATGCAGGAATCGGCTCAGGCAGCCAGAAGCTACCTGTGGTCTCATGCCAGAAATCTGAGACTCAATCCGGCCGTTTTTAAGGACAACGGCATGCACATTCACGTTCCCGAAGGGGCCATTCCCAAGGACGGTCCGTCGGCCGGGGTGACGATGGCCTCGGCGCTCGGATCCCTTTTGCTGGGCATCCCGGTCCGGAAGGATACGGCCATGACCGGCGAAATCAGTCTGAGCGGATTGGTTCTGCCGGTGGGAGGCATCAAGGAAAAACTCCTGGCTGCCCATCGAATCGGGATACGCCGGATAATTTTGCCCAAGGCCAATCAGAAGGATCTGAAGGACATTCCGGAAACCGTTCGGTCGGAACTGGATGTGGTATTTGTCGAAACGATTGAAGAGGTGCTGCAGGCCGTCCTTACCCGGAAGGCAGATCTTGAGACCCCTGAGAACGACGGAGGGCGGGGCATGCCCTCAACCAACTATGAAACGGCCGAACCAGCCTCCGAACACGCCGGAGAATCCTGACTGCCCGCTCTCCGCCATCCGCAGATATACTCAGTGGAGGGTTCCGGTTTGGAGGGTGAACTCGTTGTTTTCGTTCTTCAGGTTGCCGGAAAGATATCTCATGGTAAACCGCCCTCCAGGATCCAGCGGTTGGACATCGGAACCGATGCGGG
>JBDIVP010000134.1:0-9630 GCA_039794325.1 Candidatus Inrsubterrania sp. | reverse complement strand
TTCGCCATTTTTCTGCTCATGGCCAGATGCGTTCGGCCCTTGTCAATTCGAATTCAATTCTCCCGACCCATTTGAATGGCTGGTACCGGCAAGCCGTCTGGCCGCCACCCTGGATGGTGGGTCGACCAATATTCGAACCTACCTGACCGGTTTCCGGGAAGACGACCTCTTGGCGTTCAACGATGTGGCCCCCTCTCCGCGTCTCATGTACCGGTGTTCCATCCATTGCCGATTGAAGGAAATTGCCGAAATCACCCGCCTGCTCAACCCTCGTGGGCGCATATACGGAAGCCTGGCTGAATTTCACACACAAACAGCCTTACCGGATGGAGCCGATGCCGCCGCCATCATTGGGCTTGTCGGCTCGGAGGGACAATTCCGATTGGAGGTTCGACTGAACCAACACCCGCTGACTCACGCCGACACAACCCGATGGCTGGAACAGCTGGTCGAACTCCCACTCACCTATGCCCCGCTTCCTGCCTTCCCTTAATGCGCCGCATACCCTCCGCCTGCCCCATTGCCCGGGTTTCGTGTTTACCGTTTGTCCTTCCACGGCTTTTCAATTAAGGTATGGCCGTATTTCAGCCGTTCATAGCGATGGGTCATGGCCGTCCGCAGACCGGCCAACCGGCGTTGCAGCCAATTTCCCCGAACGGTCCGGTTCCACTTGGCCTTGAAGTGGGCCAAATTGGCCAGTGGATAGCGGGTTTCCTCCTTTTTTTTGATCGCATCCTGCGTGACCATGCTGAAGTGATGGATCAAAACCGATCCGGTCATGGCTGCCTGCCAACCGGCCTGAAGGGCACGCCAGTGAAAATCAACATCTTCGCATCCACCAAAAATAAAAGCTTCGTCGAAGAGGCCGATGTCATCAAAGACCCGGCGATCGATAACGGTACAAGCCCAATACAAATCGCTTCGAACGGCCCCGGCACACTGCCGGGTAAACCCGGCCGCATAATCCTCCAGGCCATAATCCAGTGGCCCCTCACGAGCCGATGGGGAGACGAGCCCATAGCCACCTCTCCGCATAAACTCCAACAATCCCGACAACCATCCGGGTGTGACCACAATATCGTTGTTCAGAATGCCGATGACCTCTCCGGAACTGGCCTGGACCCCTTGGTTCCAGGCTTTGGCACAGCCCAGATTGCGCTCATTGGTGATCACCTTCGCGGGAACGGTGGGTAAATATTCTGTCGTCTCATCCGTCGAGGCATTGTCCACAATAATGACCTCAAACGGTATATCGGTCCAACGGAAAATGGAATCCAAACACCGGCGGGTATACTCGATCTGGTTATGAACCGGGATCACCAGGCTGGTCAGGGAACCGGACTGGGCCTTTGAAGAGGTTTCCTCTGTCGGGTGTGGATTTAGAGCCATCAGGACCCTACCATGCGAGCAGGTTGGTCCAAACCAAATATTCAAGAACTAATATCTGTTGACCGGACAATCTTTTCATCCTGACTTTTTTAAAATATCTGGATCACAATCCATGCCGCTCTATCCTGACAACGGAGTCTTACGCTGAAGGGGATTGGCCTTCATCCGTACTCATCGAGATGGCCACATGAGACGGAGATGTAAGGCGATGAACCAACTCATACATGACTCGTCCACCCTTTTCGAGTTCCAAGCGTTCTTCAATGACAAAATGCCTGGCAGCTTCCCGTTCAAAATTCGGTTGAGTGTACCAGGGGTACACATCATCACGATTGTTCAGCAATCGCTTTGCCATCGGATCGGTCTTGGGGACAAATTCAATCAGGAGATGTCGCATACCCAGCCGGCCAAAGAAGGCAAAAAGGTGGCCAAGAGGGATATTCCTCATTAAACAGAGATGATGAACCAGTGCCAGCGCCATCACACAATCGATACGACCACGCTCCAAGATCGACTTTCTTTCCTCCAAACCCCATCCAAGTGCCGGGGAGGGGTCAATCAAGTCAGCAACCAGAGGAAGTACGCGCGTAATATTTTGGCTTTGGCAGTGCAGGTACAGCGCATTGACCGAAGCGGCGTCGGAATCCAGGGCCACCACCCGGGGAGCATATTCAGCGGCCAGCAAGGAATATTCCCCGGTGTTACACCCAATATCCCAAACACAAGAAGGAGAGATCTTTTTCAACTGTTCCGAGACAAAAGCCCGTTTGAGCCGGCGAACCTGCACACTGTAGGAATTCTTCTCCCCGTATGAAGACCAATGCGAAGAGGTTCGGCGGAGAGACAATTTCCCTAGATCTTTCATCAGTCCCTGCATCAGGCGAATATTATGGTCAAGAGAAAACTGCGCGGTCGGGAAATCATCCTTCAACGTGGGCATTTTGCTTTCAAAGGATTGTTGCAGCCAGGCCTGGCCCACGACGTGTTTGAGCGTCGCCCACCGTTTCCACGCCCGAACTCCGAACATGCGACGAACGGTCATGACGGGAATACCGTCGAGATAGCTTCTCAGCAACGGTTGAAAGTCAATTCCACAATGCGCCTGCAATAACAGCGGGTAGTAAAAATTCCGGCAAAATTGGGCATATCCCACCCATGGCGTGCCTTCGCGGTACGGTTGAAAGGAAAGCACGTCGATGAAAATGGGCTTCCCATGAAGGAATTGGAGGTTATAGGCGGTGGCATCTTTTACCGTCAAACGATCCCGTGCCATGGCACATCCAAGCTCGAGCTGCACCACGGCAGCATCTTTCAGCATATCAAACGTCCACTCGTACGGATAACTGATAAAGGGCACACGTTCCTGCTCTACGACACCCGCGATATCAGGAGGCAGGAAGTCGAACCCTTTCCATTCATCTGGTAGGAGCTCCCAGGACCGCGTGAGCAGATGATGATCCTCGGCCCATTTCGCGACTTGGCTCCGGCGGAACGTCCGATAGGCCTCCGCCCCGGATTGATAGAGAGCCCGGAAGAGACGCTCCCCATGCCAAAAGACATACCCATCCGGATCACGAAATGATCCGGATTCTCGAATCATCCTCTCGCTCACTCTTTTTCCTTTTTAAACACTCCGATAAATTTTCGCCAGTATAATTTGACGATGACCCCTACTCCGGCAAGACCGCCTAACAATAACTGGATCAGCAACCCTCCGCTGGTCCCATCAATATAGGCAAAAGCATCACTCGGATGACTCGCAATGATTAAGCTCACCAGTAACATGGACAAGACAGTCCTGTTCATGAAAAGACCCTCCTTTTAAAAATTTATCCCCCCACGCTTTGCTTTTATGATTCCTGAGAATTGTGTGCATTTTATTGCAGAATGTCCAGAAGAATCGAATACAAATCCATATTTTTTATAGGGCGATCGTCAATACGTCCGGTCTGTTGACCTGGCATTTTGACGATGAAAGGCACCCGGGCAATTTCATCGATTTCCACCCATTCCTGATGTCGCCATTGGTGGGCTTCGTCGAAACTGACCCCATGATCGCTCGTAACAACGACCACGGAAGAATCAAAAACTTCAAGCGCTTTGAGGTCTGCCAAAAAGGCACCAAAAAGGTGATCCGTATATTTGACTTGTTCCACATACATTTTCCGTAATGAGAGCAGTTCATCCTGAGTCAATTGGCTTTTGGGGCCGAAATCAATGATATCCTCGCGAACCTCCCCGTTGGGGTGAAACATATAGGGCTCATGAGGCAATCCCACATGGATAAACACGAAAGTCGGTCGGTTGAAATCCTGCCCCAATTGAAGGGCTTCGGTAAGGGAGGGAGAAGGATCACGATATCCGGCAACAGCCTGCCTTGTTCGTTGCCCCAGTTTGGTGCGCCGGATTTCTCCAGGAACGGCAAAGTCCCACCACGTCCGGAAAAGGTCGCGGTAATCGGCAAACCCCTGCACCATACTCTCACAACCTTTCAGATAAGCTTGGAAGACCCGACAATACTCCATATAATACCCTCTGATATACACCTCATGTGTACGGGCAGCCACCTGAAATAAATGCGGCTCAACTGTCCCGCCACGAAACGCCTGCCGGAAGGTGCCCGCGTCGTTTCGTCCGGTAAGCATCGCCGGTATGGCATAGTCGGTAGCGGCATAGGGAGTCACGGCATTCCGATACCAGGTTGCAGATTGCGAAAATGCAGAAAGATGGTGGACAACCACAGGATCTAACGTAGCATCTTTCGAAATATGATTTAGTGAAAGTTCGTCAAACACCACAACGAATATATGAGGGGAGGCTTCCGTGGAAGCTGTCCCTTGTGAGGCTACCACCACCCTTGCCGGGGAAACCCAGTCTATGTTTCTGAAAATAATGCGACCCACATTAACCAATTCAAAGGCTGACAACAGAAGGACAAACGTGAGCAATAGACGAGCCACCGGTTTGTTCGTTCGCACAAATGACCAAACCAGTACAACAAAAATCAAAATGCAGAAAATGGTATAAGGCGTGCGCCAGAATTTCGGAATGGTGGTCGATTGAATGGTATTGAGAAAGAAGAACAGAGACACAACGGTGAAACTATTGAGACTATACCGGTAGGCCTTCTCGCTCCACCATGTGCGGCATACAAACAACCAGCCGGTCAAACCTAAGGTGGTTACGGCATAAACGGTGAGTAAACACTCAAGACAAACAGCTTCATCGGGATTGGCTAGGATCAAACTATTCAGTGGAACCATGAGGAACATGGTTACCAGACTGACAGACAATAATATGTCTATTCCCAATGAACAAACCTCATCTGAACTTAGGTGAACCAGGACAACCCGGTACCATTGATTGAACCACAATTATCAACCTGTTTGCCGACCGGACCTGCAACCAGCAACAGATGAACAGTCGAATGGCCAAAGTTGAACCCGCTCAAGAACATTTTCCTGGCAGAGTGAATAAACGCCCGAGTGTGATCGCACTCGTACATTGCCTTTCCCCTATATGACCCTCCAAAACGTGACGGGGAGCTAAGCCGAGTGGCGGGAATCTGCAATCCATAAATCATGTTTGCGGTTTTTCAGCCGACACTTTCAGCTCGGTGCCAAAACCCACTTGTCCCATCAACCAACAGACAGGTCGGGCAACCAGATGCTTCATAAATTTTCCTGATCGACGGTTCACACCCAAGACATATTTATAGACATAATCAACACTACCAAGGAAAAAAGTGCCACTCTTCCCCGTGTCAATCCTGATACAATTAAAACCGGTATCGATAAGCATCCGCGACATAGTCTTGCGGGTAAAATGATACAAATGCCGTGGAGGATCCCATTGGATCCACCATTTTCCAAATACACACGCTTCAAAACTGTCAGCATTCGGAATGGTAATTAAAAGAGTTCCCCCTGGTTTGAGAATTCGATAGGCTTCAATCAGCGTATCAACGGGATCATAAACGTGTTCAAGGGAATGATTGAACATCACCATGTCAAAGTAATTGCTGGCATACCTGGGGTCAAAAATCGTCCCAAGGTCCACGTTCAATTGATATTTTTCTCTGGCAAAGTTCACAGCCGCAGGACTAAAATCAACCCCGTATGTGTCCCAACCCCAATCACGAAGGACCCGCAGAAGTTTTCCCGGTCCGCAACCAACATCCAAAATTCGACCCTTTCCACGAAAGGGAAGAATCTCCCGGCCGACCAATCGCAAATGAATATACTCCGGATAAAGGAAGAGCTTCCGTAATATCCGGGACATCGTTGAACGGGGAAAGCCATTTCGTTGCGGATAGTCATAAAACTCTTCACGGATCCCTTCTTTTACCCCATTAGAAATTCGTTGAAAAAACCGGTCGATAGGCCTTCGTTCCCGTGGTTCCTCAAGGGGATAATAATTTTCAGGATAAAACCGGGAGATTTCCTCCATCGAAGGACGTGGATTAAGGTAAATCAACCCACAAACCCCACACTCCACAAAATGAAACTCTGGAGTTTCCGTTCCAAGCAGAAGGTCCCGTTGTGCAATTTTGAGCCTAGAGTGACTGCTGCCACATAATTCACAAGCGGTTAGTTCCATACAGCCTTTCCAAGGACCGAACTAGTGAAGTTTTAATCAAACGTCAACATGGCTTTCAGCATGAACATCTATTACCTGTGCTTGGCGACCGTATCCCTACCTCTAAGCAGTAAAGGATCTTACCGCTCCGGCTTTCCATCTCTTTATCCCATGGAGAACTATTCCACCCTTTGCAGGAGCGCAAGAGTTCATATTATTTCTTCATTAAGTGAGAGCTTTCAGCATCTCTCACGCAAGAACCGGAATTCATGGACAAGAGAGCCTTCGCGTTCTCGAAAACCTCTTCAACCGTAATCAGCTTCATACAGCTTTCCTCTCCGCGCCGACACCCAGGGTAAAAGCATTCCCTGCAATCCAACCCTTTATAGATCACTGAAACGTGACGCCCTCTTGGCCCCCAAATCCGGGGATCGGATGGCCCAAATAATCCCAGGACCGGGCATCCAACCGCTGCGGCCATATGCATGGGCCCGCCGTCATTACCGATAAACAAAGCACTGGACTTCATCATACCCGCCAGTTGAGACACTTGCGTCATGCCCATGATATTAGCGGGTTTCGACCGGCTGAGATCGACCAGTCGCCGTCCGAGATCATATTCCCGTTGATGGCCGACAATCGCCACAACCATCCCCAACTCTTGCAACCGATCCGCCAGGGCGGCAAATCGCTCAACCGGCCAGGCTTTAAAGACATATCTGGCCGAAGGATGCAACAGCACCAGCGGCCTCCCATCCGGGCTCACCTTTTGCCGCAATCGGCCGGCCGCTTCCTCGTCCTCGGATCGAAGATAAACTTCCGGTTGGCCAACCGGCTCAGAAATACCCAGAAATGATAAAACCTGCGCATGGTAATCGATCATATGCATCGAGCCATACGCGGAAGGGAGTACATGGGTATACAATTTTCCCCGCCATCGCCTGTCCCGATTATAGCCGATGCGAAGTGGCGCCCCACTCACCATACTTAACAACGCCGATCGGTCTCCATCCGTTAAATCCAACACGCCATCAAAGCGTTCTTTTCGAAGCAACCGGTAAAAGGCCATTTGATCCTTCCAGCCTTTTCGAGGCAACACCATCACCCGATGAAGAAAGGGGTTACCGTGCAGGACCTCCTCAGTTCCCGGATTCACCAGAAAAGTCAGGGTGGCCGAAGGGAACTGCTGGGCGAGAAGAGGCAGAAGTGGAGTAGCCAGCACGACGTCTCCAATATAGCGAAGTTTGATGAGAAGGATTCGCTTCAAATTCATGACAGGTCAGGCCATCACTTCGCGATAGACGTTCAATGTGTCCTGCGCAGCCTTTTCCCAGGTAAACTGACCGGCCCGCTTCATTCCCGTCTCTGTCATATGTTGCTGTTGGGCTTCATCGAACAGCAACCGCTCCAAACAATCTCTTAATTGTTCGGGATTGTTAGGATTCACGTACCAGGCCGCATCTCCGCCGATTTCAGGAAGGGCAGTGCCCTCCGCCAAAATCATCGGGGTCCCGCACGCCATGGCCTCTACCACCGGAATGCCGAATCCTTCATACAGGGAAGGAAACACAAACGCCGTCGCAAACGAATACAATATCCGAAGATCCGTGGGTGTCACGAACCCAGGACAACACACAAGATCGGCAATACCATATTCCCCAGCGGTTCGTATCAGATTGTTTCCCCGGGATTCGACATTGCCCACGACCACCAGTTGAAAAGACTGTCTCAGACGCCTCGATTGAGAGTACGCGTGAAACAACAGGCGATGATTTTTACGGGGTTCGGCTCCTCCCACAAAAAAAATATAGGGCCTTTCAGAAAGATCGAGTCGGTGACACATCTCACGAAACCTGGATTGGTCCCGGTCCATGTACATCTCCGATGAACACCCATGATAAATAACGGCAATCTTTTCCAAGGGGACACCGAAAACTTCATGAATTTCCCGGGCGGAAAAACGGGATACGGCCACGACTTTCGCGGCGCGCTTAGCCTGGCGCCCCAGCTTCCAGGAAGACAAAGCCTGCCCGAAGAATTTTTTGGAATAGTGAGGGTTCCGGGTCAGCCATAAATCATGAATGGTCAACACCGTGGATCGTTGACCGTAATCCCTCGCCTTAAAATTGGTGCCATGAAAAATGTCCATAGTCTTTTCCGCACCTGCCCTCCACCGCCAACTTGACCAGGAGGAGGCAGGACAATAGGAAATAGCCAGAGATTTACCCCACGGAGGGTATTTCCCTTGATGATCCGGAACAAATCCAACCCATTCAATTTCCGGAGCCAGATGCACCATAGTCGGAAACAATGAGCGAACATATTGCCCAATCCCACCATAGGCGGAAAACACCGGTGCGGCATCAAACCCGACCTTCATGCCCCTCAACGGACCTTGGAGATTTCATTGAGCAAGGAGGGAGAGAAATAAGGAATCAGCAAATAACACATGCCCTCAACCATGCCAGACAGTCATCGCCATCCATTCATCATTACACCAACCTGAAACTTTGCTCATAGCCAAACGAGTTAGAACAGCTCTTTACTCAAAAAGAAAGATCTACCGCTCCCTTAGCCCATGTGGGCCATGAGTATGGTCCGCACTCCGTGAGGCATCAGGTATCCGTCCGGCGACTGACTTGCTCCCACAACTTGGCATACTTGACAAACGTGTACATAGCCGTAAAAGCCGCAACAATGGCCCCCGGAACACCGTCGCGAAACCCTTTTTTCAGGACGTAAATTTTCAAGAAAGTCACCACATGACGAAAGGCCAGATCATGCGGACGAACGGTTCGACGTTTCTTTTTCTTTTCTTCCGCTCCGAGGCTGCTATAGAGGTAAAGTTTTTGGAACGAATCCGTCAATCGCCGTGCCGTGAAATGATCGAGATGCCCCTGCAGAGTCCCGATGGCTCCATTCACGATGAGATTCTCGTGGAGTTGTACATTGTTATATCGGGCTTTCTGGTTTTGCACCAAGCGTACCTGATAGTCCGGATACACCCCACCCCACCGGACCCACTGACCATAAAAATTATTTCGCCGGGGCACCCGGTATGCGACCGGCTGCTCCGGGGTCCATTCCTTTAACATCTTTTGTATCTCGGCTTTCAGTTCCGGCGAAATCCGTTCATCTGCATCCAGAATAAAAATCCACTCCGCGGAGACTTGATCCATCCCGAAGTTTTTCTGCGGCCCGAATCCCGGCCATGGACGGACAAAGACCCTGTCTGTATATGTTTTGGCGATGGAAACCGTCCCATCAGTGCTTTCGGCATCGACCACGATGATTTCGTCGGCCCACACCGCAGTCCTCAAGCATTCCGCAATATTGGACTCTTCGTTTTTCGTGATGAGAACAACGGCAATCATCAAACAACCTGGCAAGGGATCGGCTTCTCTTTAAGAGAATTCCCTGGAAATAACCGTACTCCTAAACGGCACACCAAATGTTCCCCCATCATCCCGCCCCCCTATCTGTCATGAGGAAGCATGGATTCAGAAGGTCCCTTCATGAACAGAGACCAACATCCACCCTCCCATTTCATGACAGCTCATGAGGTGCTTCCGGAGGGCTGAAGGAACTCATGAACCCTCCTTCCTAACCTTTGAATCCGTGACGGGCGATCTCTCGATAAAACCGCCAATTGAGCCATCGATT
>JBDIVP010000133.1:0-9630 GCA_039794325.1 Candidatus Inrsubterrania sp. | reverse complement strand
TCTCAATTGCCGGTATCGTTTCTGCAAATCGGCAGGCGGTTCTTCATAGGAGCCGAGTTCCGATTGCATGGATTCCAGAGTGGAGCCCAGTTGATTGATGCGATCCCAGGTTTCCTGGTCCTCCTCGTTTTTAAATGAGAGTTTTTGGTTGCCCAGTAAGTCGATAAAACTTCGTGACCGCGATCGCTCGAGATAGTTGAAGGCCTCATCCGACCGGTTCATCTCGATGAGCAGGGTGATCACATCCCGGTACAAATCCAACTTGTTGGTTTGGAAACTGTTTCGCAATTCGTCGATTTTTAAGGTGGCCCGCATGCCCTCCACGACTTCCACCGCCTTGGAGAACCAGGAAAGGGCGTCGGAAGCCTGGCTTTTCTCCCGTAGCAGCGCCCCTTTTCCGGCTGCCGCCCGCCATTCCACTTCCTTGATGCCGTGCTTCTTGGAGACGTCATACGCCTGTTCATAATAGGCGAGGGCCGGCTCGGGTTGTGCCAGAGCCCGGTTGACGTTGCCTAACTCCAGGAGCGCCTTGACCCAATTGATCACATTGTGAATCTCCGCGCTGATACGTTCGGCCTTCAAGAAATGCGATTCGGCCTCCTTCAGTTGGCCTAAGGCCTGTAGGGACATGCCGATGTTCCGGTGGTCGTAGCCCAAGCCCCATTGGGACTGCAGGGCCTCGTCGATCTCTTTGGCCCGCGTGAATTGTTCCAGGGCGGTGTGGTGATCCCCCTGTTGCCGATAAATTAATCCCAGGTTGTTCAGCGAGGAGCCCAGTTCGGTTTGAATGTTGGCGGCTTCGCTGAGTTTGACGGCTTCGTGCAGGTGAAAGAGTCCTTTGTCGGGATCATTCAAGGTCCAGTACATGAGCCCGCGGGTGTTTCTTACCATGATGCGCAGTTGGGCGTCATGGGCTTCTTCCGCGGCCTTGTCGGCCTGGGTCAGGCGTTGAAACGCCGTTTGATAGTTTCCCTGAAACCAGGCGATGTTGGCCAGATACAAGTGCCCGGTGGCGATCAGAAACGGGATGTCGAGTTCCAGGCCGATCTCAAGGGCTTCCTGATACAGATCGGAAGCTTGTCCGAAGAGGGCCATTTTTTCACGGGTCAACCCGATTTCATACAACACTTCGGCCTCTCCCTCCGGATCGCCCTGTTGGCGGTAAAGGTCGAGGGCCTGTTGAAAATGTTCGCGGGCTTTTTCATATCGACCCAGCCGCAGATAGTAGATGCGGCCCATGCGCCGGTATTGAAAGGCGGTTTGTCCCATCTCGCCGATTTCCTCGAACAGGGAAAAGGATTCGCGAAATTTGTCCAAGGCCTCGGGGTAGTCGCCCCTGTTTTCCTGAACGACGCCCAGGGTGGCGATGCCCTCGGCCAACCGGTCCAACTCGTCGGCAGCTTTCCATATCTGCGTGGCCTCTTCCAAATGCCGGACGGCCTCGTCGAATTGTTCCAGCCGGGAATAAAGAATGCCGAGGCGATAGAGCGCTTCCGCCCGTTCATGGGGCGCCGTCCCGGCCGCCATGGTGTCCAACAGCTTGCGCTGGAAGAACAGCCCCTTTTCATAATTGCCGATTTCAAAGGCGGTCTCGACCGCCAGGGTGGAGAGGTCCTTGAATTCGGCCTGCTTCCCCGCATAATCGATCAATGCCAGAGTCTGTTCAATGTGCATCAGGGATTCGGAAAACTGTTTGGCTTGAAACGCCTGAATGGCCTTCTTTTGTTCCTGGGCATAGACGGACACGGCATAGTCCCGGCGTTCCTCGGCATCCATTCCGGCAAAACCATACAGACGCAGCCCGTAGGGGCCGACCCTGCTTCCCCAGAGATCCCGGGTGGCGGCCGTTACGGCCTCATCCGGTGGAAGGGTTTGCAGGTGCTCCAGATACCGGGTGAACCACTGCCCCGCCGTTTCGGGCGGCAGGGGCCGGGAGCTGGCGATGACATGAGGGAAGCCGGCGCGCAGAAAGGCTGCCACGGCAATATGCGAGGACGGGCTGTTGGAGGGCAGTCCCCCTAACAGCAGCAGGGAATGGTGCCGGAACCCGGCAAAATCGGACACGGAGATGGACTCCCGAACGCCCCTCTCACGTTGGACCTCGAATGACAGGCGGTCGGGTGGGGTGAGAAAGACGGCGATATTGGTTTGTGCCGCCAGGGTACGATCCTGGTCATGGTCGCCGGTGAATGGCTGCACTGTCAGGGGGATACCGCCGGTCTCAATTGGGACCGGCGGATGAAAGTCTGCCGTGGTGGCCAGGCGTGAAAAAAACAGGCTGCGTTGGTGGAACCCGCTCAGGAACTCATAAAAATTGGCGACCCTGGTAATGGGCTTGTCCTGCTGGGTTAAGCCGGGCAGGACTTCCGGCGAGAGGGAAGGCGGCAGGGAAAGATAGGCCGAGGCGGCTTGCCGGATTCGCTTGTGAAATTCCTGATCGCCCTGCAGTGCCCCATCGGTGACCGTGACGGGACTGTAATGAAGGGATTGGCCGTTATGCACAAATCCGTGATAGCCCCGTTGACCTTGGATAATTTTTACGTAGGGATGCCGGCTGTCCAGGGTTAAGGCCATCAGATCCTTTCCGGGAGGATAGGCCCAGAAGGATGCCGCCGCCCACGGGTATTCCTCGTAAAGGGCATACAGGATTTCCTCAAGAATGGGGGCGAGTTGGTCGAGGCCGGAAGGGGCGCCTGACTGCCTGGCCTGACGGATCTCAGCCAGAATCGATTTGAGTTCGGGGGCATAATCCCCCAACCCCGTCAGGAAAAAATCTTCTCCCAGGGTTTCATACAAGGCCCCGGTCTGCTGTCTGCCCTGAAGTTGTTCAGCCAATACAAACCCCTGTTCCGGTCGGCCGTCGGTAATGGCTTGATCCACCACGAGTTGAACCAGCCGGTCATACATCGGCCAGAGATTGTCGATGCCCATCATCGGATCGGTCTGGGCGGGAAACTGAAGAACCGTTTCAACGGCCCGGGTCACATGGGCTTTTCGGCCGGAGTCCTCCGATGCGGTTTCGGCCTGAAAAAGATGCCAGAGCCATCCCTGGGGGCCCCCTTGGTCTTCGACGAGGTGTTTGAGTTTGCCCCGGATCGATTCGAATGCGGTTGAGGATGGGGCATCCTTGGCTAATTCGGCGAGATTTAATTTCACCAGGAAGGTGAGTGAGGGGCGTTCCTCATCAGAAAACAAAGCAGGCTGCTGAAGAAGAGTCTTTGCCTGTTGATAGTACGACCAGGGCAGCGTGCCGTATCGGAATTGGCGGTGCAGGTGCTTGACGGTGTCTTCCCATTTGCCCGGCTTCCCTTCATCAGAAGGTGGATGCAGGGATAACAGAAGGGCCGTATTGGTCAGGGTGAAAAAGAGGTGGCGGTCCTCATGCCTGGCCAGGCGGAGGTCGTCAATGCCTTCGACCAACATCTCCACCAGACCGGGATCAGGGTGTCGCCCGTCCCGGACTTCTTCGACGGCCAGTCGCGACAGGTTGTACAGGTTGACGCTGGTGCCGAAGATGCTGTTGATCAGGCGGGTGTATTGCAAGGATTGACGGATGAAATCCATGGCCTGCAACGGTTCCCCCAGTTGATGGGACAACACCCCGATTTGATTGAGTACCACGGCTTTCTCCGTCAAAACCGCGGCCGAGGCCCGTTTGGAATCGGTACGGTTGAGCAGGGCCAGTTTCTTTTCCAGGAACTCCCGCGCCGGACCCGGAGCCTCCAATTGTTCGTACGTCCCGGCGATGTAACTGAACATGAGTTTTTCCTCGCCGGTCTTGTCGAAGCCTCGTGCCGCTTGCGAGGCGGAATCACTTAGCCCCACGTCCAGTTGAATCAAGCCCGGTCCTCTTTCACGGGTCTGCGTACCCATGCGGGTGAGGTGGGTCAGGCTTCTGAAGTAACTGTCCAAGGCACGTTTGAGGGATGTCCGGTCGCCGGGCCGGTCGGTCTGACTGAGATTGAAAAGATTGACGCCGATATTGCGTTTGAGCAACGCGATGTTGGGAGCATTTCCGAGGTCGCGGTTGATGTCCAGCGCCTGGGTAAAAGCTTCAATGGCAAGGGCATGTTCGCCCAGGTCCTGGTGGGCCAGGCCCAAGCGTTCCAGCAGTTGCGCCTTGAGTGCCGCCTGATCCGGTGGAACCCGTCGCAAGGCCGACTGGTACTGCGCCACCGCCTCCCGGCTTCGTCCGGATCGGAAGCAGGCCTGTCCATAATTTTTTCGATAGAGCATTTCGGTGGTAGTGTCTCCGGCCGGCGAAAATTGTTCATCCCGTTGCCGGTAAAACCGGTACGCCTCCCGAACATTGCCCAGGGCAAGATAGGTGTTGCCCAGATTCAGCAGGAGCTGGGATTCCACATCGGGCAGGAGTTCGGCATCATTGAGATCCAGGGCGATGCGATACGCCTTTTCGGCTTGTTCGAGAAACCCGGACTTCCCCGACATGCGTTCCTGTTGTTCATAGGCCCATCCCAGCGTTTGATGGATGTACGAAATGGAGGGGTTCTGTTCCAGGGCCTTATTCAGGAGTTTGATCACTCGGGAAATATCCAGCGGCTCCATGTAGGACATGGCCAGCGCCTGGCCATAGCGATACACGGCATGATCGGGATGCTCCTTGACCTGCCGGTTATACCAGGCCAGCACCTCCGGTGTTTCCCGGAGCATGGCCTTGGTTTCGATATAGGCCCGATGCGCTTCGACCGATTCGGGATATTGGTCGATGAGGTGCTTCAACGATTTGGCGGCGATGCGGGTTTCGCCGATCCGGCGATCCTTCAAGGCTTTTTTTACGAGTTGCAGAATGAGCCGATCCTGCGTCCGGGCCCATTGGACTTGTCCTTCACCGGCGAATTCCTGCAGAGCGGCATAGGTATCGGCGGCTTCCTGAAAACGTTCGGCACGCGACAGCCACTCGCCTTTTTTCTGGTAGGCCAGAATGGTCAGATCCCTGGGAATCCCGGAGGCCGTGACAATCGAGTCCAGAGCTTCCAGTGCGGCCAGCTGTTCGCCCAGATCGTGATAGCGGTTTGCCGCCTGCAAACGGGCGCTGGCCGTTAATGCGGGGAGGTCGGGATGTTGTGCGATTAATTGGTTGAGGGAGGTAATGGCTTCCTGGGGTGTGCGGTCCTTCTGTGATAATTCGATGGCCTGGTGAATGGCCCGCCGGCCCCAGGATGTGTCTTCTCCAAAAAGGCGGATGACATCCACGAAAACCTGTAGGACATTGGTGGTGTCACCCAGGACCCGATACGCTTCTCCTCTGGCAAACAACCCCTTGGCCCGAATGTCGGCATCCTGGAGGTCGTCGACTTGGACCAGATGTTCCAAGGCCGTCAGGGGATCGTTGGCCAGGAGATACAACCGGCCGGCCTGGATCAAGGCCTCCCCTCGCACGTCTTCCCATTCCGGGTGTTGATTGCCCAGCTTGAGCATCTCAGCCACACCCTCTTCCACCAGACGTTTCCGTTTGGCCGAACTGACCTGCCGGGCTTGCTCCTTCACGTTCAGGGAAATGGTATGGATAGTGGCCAGAACGGCAATGCGACCGGGGTCCTGAATATAGGGTGTAAGCAGTGCCCGGGCGGTTTGATATTGCCCTTGTTGGGTGTGGATCTCAGCCAGGCCGAAGTCGAAGTCGGCCCGTTGGTCGAGTGTGGCCTGCCGCAAAAGATTGTGCGAAATATTGGTCAGGACCAGGACGGCCTGGTCGAGTTGTCCGCTATCGCGATAGGCCCCGGCAAGTTTTTCAGCCTCCTGCAGGGATGCGTAATCCTTTAAAAATTTGGGAAGATTGAGACGAAAGATCTCTCCGGCCTTCAAGTCCGAGAAGTAAACCGTTGAACCGGAGGCGGCCGGGTAGGCATCAAATCGGCGGTTCGGGGTCAGTTGATACAGAAGAGAGGGCTGGGAGTGATCCGGAAATGCCTGGACCATCCAGAGGGATGATTCGTCATCGGCATCGAGGACACCGTCGCCGTTGCTGTCACGATCGTATCGGGTGAAGAACACCCTCCCGTCATCTGATTGAGAAGAAGGCCCATGGGAAGCGGTCGGCCATAGGGCCAGGCCGGTTTGAGCGTCAAATACCGTAGTGGTCTGTTTGGTCCGGGGCTCGAACCTGTTGATTCGCCGGCCGTCGGAATAAAGGAGATGTCCGGCCCCGTCGACGGAAAAACTTTTGACGTCTTCAATAAGTAAGGTTTCCGTGGAATCGGAGAGAGATTTCCAATACAGGTGAGAGGATTTGGCCAGAGGAGCGGTCTTCAGGAAATAGACTCCCTTTTCTTCCTTATCCCATTGTGGGAGAGTATCCCCGCTTGAGAGGTCGGTCAACCGCCGTTCTTCCTTCGTGATGAGATCCAAAAGGTATAGGTCTCCACGGGGGTCGGTTTTATGGGAAACATAGAGGAGGCGGGTCCCGTCACGGTTCAAGGCCGGTTCTAAGTCGTGAGCCGGGTGTGTGGTCACCTGCCGGGGAAGAGAGATTCCTGAAGTCGCCAGACGTTGGACCCAGATGTCGGGATTGCCCGACCGTGTGGAGACAAAAGCCAGCGTGTCGCCTTTGGCGGAAACCGAAGGTTGATAGTCCATCGCCGGATGGGAGGTGACGCGCTGAAGGGCGGCACCGGAGGTCCCACCCATCACCACGAGATTCAAGGCCCATCCGAAGAGACAGGCGAACGGTAACCTGTGTGTTGGATGAAACATATGGCTTATGGGTCTCGACGGCCCTGCGGGCCCTTCAGGCATGAGGCACCCTGCCGTCGAAATTCAGCGGATGGCGCGCTTGGCTTTCTGCTCACTTCTCACTCCTCACTTGTTACTTCTTTCTTATTCCAATTTACTTGGCCGCTTTCTTTTGTATCCATTCACCGTTTTCACGCTGGACCCATTCACCGGGGTGGGCTTTATCACGATTCAACGCCGCAAACATTCGATGGACACGGGGAAGGTCTTTAGTCGACAGGGTCTCGTTGGTTTCGATCACCCGGTTCATAATCACTTCGCGGTCGGCGTTTTCTTCCTTGATGAGGTTATCCAGAAATGCCTGCTCCTCCGCCGGTACCTTTTCCGGGGAGAGGAGTGTGACTCCCCCTTCCTTATTTTCTCCGATCACACCCATGGCTTTAAATCGGTTGAGATCGTCCTTATTAAAGGAGACTCGTTGGAGTGCCCGGATGACCTCCTTTTTCCCCGGCGGAAGGGGGGGGCTTTGTTGGAGTTGACCACTGGGATCGATATAGCGGACCGAGGCCATCAGCAGCACTTCCTGATTCAGTTCCCGGTAGGTGCCCAACACCTGGTTTTCCAGGGCGGTGCGTTCGTCCACCACCGTCACCCCAACCAGGGGGCCGCCGCATCCTGCGAGTAAGAAGGCTGTCAGGACGGCAGGGAGGCGAATGGAAACTGGAGAAACCGGTAATCGGGGTCTGAACATGGGGTTCTCCTTCTTCCGGTAAGCAATCTTGTACATGTTATTGGGAATCTATGATGAGATGTTTTGTTGCAAGCGATCCCACTCTCGGCGACCTTGCGAATCTTTTCCCTAGAAAGCCGGCTTCTTATTGGTCGGGCTTATCGACATCCCATACCGCTTGGTATTGGGTCTGTGGAGAATCCGACTAATCAAGGCTGCAAACTCAATGCAAACGTGTTGGGATGATTTAGGGGGCCAACACGTTGTGTCCGGTCAATGACAATCCGATTTCACATCTTATCAGATTTTTATAGAACCTATGGATAGAGGAAATCTTCCCCTTTCTCCTCTCCGTCGCCCTGAGCGGAGCGAAGGACCTAGGCCTTGGACGGCCGACATGGGATCGGCTCCTCATGGTTAATGGAAGGTTACCTCGCCCTCGGGTGAAATGGCGTAGGCTTCCGCCCCCAACATGTGTAGGAGTCCGGCCACGTCCTCCCAGTTGGGAATGGCGGCGGTCATCCGTTCCACGTTTGTCATTTTGGCCAGCGGGATCCGTTCCATCATGAAGGTGGGCACCAATCGGCTTTGAAACCGGATCGTCAGGCTCAGGAGTCCTCTGGCGATTTCAATCGTCACGTTTGATGGATTGGCCAGTTTCAGCTGTGATCTGGCATTGGCCAGTGTGGGATTGCTCCCCTGCGGATCCAAAAAGACCAATAGGCGATCCAGCGCTTCCTTCCCGATGTGTGTGATGTGCAGTTGGAGGTCGGATCGGCTGAAATCCAGAGCTCCGGTCTGCTCGTTCAACAGGGCGGACAATCCGATGGTCGCAGCGATTTCGCTGTCTCCCTTGATCCGGTCCGCTGGATCCAACAGTTGATTAATATCCAGATGAGCCGCCTCCAGCCAGGCCGACGCCCGAGGCGGTTGTTCAGCCGAAACAATGAAGTGGCCTCCCAGTCCGCCGCCCATGAGGTTCATCGCCATGTTTTGGAGTTTGAGCGCGTGTTGGTCGAAATGAAGTTGAATCGACACATTTTCCATCGCCAGGGTGCCGGCCTGCAGCCGTTTGATCGTCAATGTTTTTTCTGTTCCTGACAAACGCTTCAGTTGTGTAATGACATCGGAGGGTTGAAAGCGGCGTTCCCGTCGGGTTTTGTCCGGTCCGTTCTGCCAGGAGAGACTTTTTCGGACGCGAATGGTTCCGGTGGCTCCCTGGAGGTGGGCTTGATCGTGTTTCACGGTGAGGTCGTTCAGGGAGAGATCCATGGAAGTGTCCAGGCTACCCAGTTCTTTTTTTCTGAGATGGATCTGTACGGCCGTCTGACCGCTTCCTTGAAGTCCCATGGGACGCGCCATTTTTTGAAGAACTCCCACATCGACTTCCGCCCGGGTGTGGAGCTCGGCAAAGGAATTGGCCAGACTGGTCCCTAGCGGGGATGTTCCCTGCAGAAATGATCGCAGGCCGACGATATTGCCTCGCACGTCTACGTTCAGGCCGTTGCCGGTGAGACGTATTTGAGTGACCTCCAATTCATTGACGGAAGGTGAGGTCAGCGTGATCTGAAGGCCGGTATTGGCCAATCCCTTAAACGGCATGCCGTCCGGAAGAAGGATGTCCTGCACATGCAGGTCGGTGGTCAATTGAAGCGGGGGCGTGGCGGACGGGGAATAATTGAGGGACAGGCTGCCGTTGGCCTGTTTGAGTCCGTACCCTGCCACAAGGCCTCCGGCATCTTTCATGGAAACGGTGCCATTGAACCGTAAGGGAAGTGCCAGATTTTCAAGATCATTTGCGGAGGGCACGGTCCCTGCCGTCCGGAGGCTGGCGCTGATCAGGCCTTTCGGGTTGATGGTTTTCAAATCCTCCATGATAGGGCCGGACAAATGTGCCAGCAAGGGTTCGGGGAGGAGAACCGGAATCCGGAAATCCACCTCGAATTTCTGTGCCGGTTCGATGACGCGACCCTGCAGCGTCATCTCGAGAATTCCGGGACTGGTGACCTGCAGGTTTTCCAGAATGACATCCTTGTGCATCACATCCTCTCGGGTTTTGGAGAGGACCTTGATCATCGGCAATCGGGCCGAGACGGAGGGATGAGTGACGTGCAGGTCATTGAACACAATCTGAACATGGTACCGTGACCGTAGGGCAACCGGATCAAACGACGGGGAGACCTTCCCATGAAATGTGGATTTCAGGG
>JBDIVP010000132.1:0-9680 GCA_039794325.1 Candidatus Inrsubterrania sp. | reverse complement strand
GTCGGACCGACGCATCGCCCATCACCCAGCCGGCGCCGCTCGTCGATTTCGGAAGGGAAATTTGCGGAGATCTTCGGATGGCCGCACGGCGGGAATGGCTGGTCACCAACGGCATCGGCGGTTTCGCCTCCGGCACCGTGGCCGGTTCCCTCACCCGGCGGTACCACGGCCTGTTGATCGCCGCCCTTCACCCGCCACTGGGCCGCACTCTATTGGTCAGCAAACTGGAAGAAACCGTGGAATATGACGGAAGCATTGTTCAGCTGTCCACCAACCATTGGCATGGAGGCGCCGTCGCCCCCACCGGAGTTAACCATTTGGAACGGTTCCGGCTGGAGGGCACCGTGCCTGTCTGGACCTTTGCCGTCGCGGATGCCCGGTTGGAGAAACGCATCTGGATGGAACAGGGCGAAAACACCACCTATGTGCAATACACCGTTTCCCGCAGCACAATGCCGATCCGGTTGCACCTTCGCGCCTTCATCAATGACCGGGATTATCACGGAACAACGCCGGAGAGGCGGCCTGAATTTTCCATCTCTCCCCTTTCTCATGGATTGCGCATTCACCCTGAAGGCGGATCTCCGTTTTTTCTGACCGCCTCGGGAGGCTCGGTGGAACCGGCCGGCACGTGGTATCACCATTATGACTTGCCGGCCGAACGGGAACGGGGGCTTCCGGATCGAGACCATCACCTGCACATCGGAACCTGGGTCATGGATTTAGAGGCGGGAGCAACGATCACGTGGATGGCCGGGGTTGGATCGCAACCGCCCACTCAGAAGGGCGATCCGCTCGAACGCCGCCGCACATTTGCACGGGAGCTGTTGAGGGGTGTCACCAAATCTCAACAGCCGGCACACAGACCACCCCCTTGGATTCAACAACTCACATTGGCGGCGGATCAATTCATGGTCTTCCGCCCCCTGGACTCAGGCGCAACCGGCCAGACCATCCTTGCGGGCTATCACTGGTTCGGCGATTGGGGGCGGGACACCATGATTGCCCTACCCGGCCTGACCCTGCCCGCCAAACGATTTGACCTGGCCCGCACTATTTTGGAAACGTTTTCACACTATGCCGATCAAGGCATGCTGCCCAACCGGTTTCCCGACTCAGGCGCGAAACCGGAATATCATACCGCCGATGCCACGCTGTGGTTTGTGGAAGCCGTCAGACAATATATGGAAGCGGCCCGCGACCGAACGTTCCTTAAGACCATCTTTCCTCTTCTGCTGGATATGCTGACCTGGTATCGACGGGGGACGCGATTCGGTATCGGCATGGATCCCGCCGATCACCTCCTGCACGCCGGAGAACCCGGCCTGCAATTAACCTGGATGGACGCCAAAGTCGAAGACTGGGTCGTCACCCCGCGCATCGGCAAACCGGTCGAGATCAATGCGCTCTGGCAGCACGCTTGGCTGACACTGGGACAGTTCGCCAAAACCCTGAACAAGCCTTATCGGGAATTTCTGGATCTGGCCGCCCGCATTCATTCGTCCTTTCAACGATTCTGGCATCCTGACCTCAACCGGTGTTACGACGTCCTAGACGGCCCGCACGGTCACGATTCCGCACCACGCCCGAACCAGATCTTTGCCGTCTCCCTGCCCCAAAGCCCTCTTACGGGCCACCAACAACAAGCCGTCGTGGACTATTGCGCCCGCCATCTCTACACCTCACACGGGTTACGCAGTCTGAGTCCGGAAGATCCACACTATGTGGGACACTATGCAGGAGATATCCGGCGACGCGACGGCGCCTATCATCAGGGCACAGTCTGGGGATGGCTGCTGGGGCCTTTTGCGTTGGCTCATCACCGGGTATATCGCAATCCCGACGCCGCCCTCTCCTTCCTGGAACCCATGGCCCACCAGCTCACCGATTACGGCCTTGGCACTTTGGGAGAAATCTTCGATGGAGCCCCCCCTTTGCCCCCAAGGGCTGCATCGCACAAGCCTGGACGGTCGCGGAAGTCCTCCGCGCCTGGCACACTATCCAGCGTTCGGCCAAGTAACCATCCCCCACAAGAACAAGCCTGGTCATCCCGAGCCGCAGGGGAAGAATTTGTGTCAGGAAAAAGAACTTCACACCTAACGGAATCCGGATCCTGCAGATAAGGGTGAGCCTTTGGACGGGTAAATGTCTTGATGGTGTGTTGGCCTGGAATCGATTTTTCCCGTTGGTCGAAATGACAGGTAGAGAGGAATTATCTTGTTCGACTGCGGAAACCTGGTTCATTTGTGTATGAACCGATAGGTTCGCTATTCTGCTTCAATTCTTATCTGACCATTTGACTCGACATTTGACTCTTTAACGCCAAGAGGTAATCATCGTGACTTCACCCACATTCGATAACAATTTCAATCCCTGGCACCATGTAAACCCCGGCGAAAAAGTTCCGGAGTTGGTCCACGGCATCATCGAAATTCCCCAGGGCACCAGAGCCAAGTATGAACTCCACAAGGACAGCGGATTGCTGATCCTGGACCGGGTGCTGTACTCCTCGGTCTACTACCCCGCCAATTATGGGTTCATTCCGCAATCCTATTGTGAAGACAAAGACCCCCTGGACATCCTGATACTCTCACAGATCGACGTGGTCCCCCTCTGCATCGTACCGGCCAAAGTCATCGGGGTGATGCGCATGTTGGATAACGAAGAAGCCGACGACAAAATCATTGCGGTGGCCTCCGGCGACCCGAGCGTCAGTCACATCGAGGACATTTCGGAACTGCCACAGCATTTCATTTCGGAATTGCGGCATTTCTTTGAAGAGTACAAGACGTTGGAACACAAATCGGTGGTGGTAGAGGAGTTTCTCGGAAAAACACTGGCACAGCAGATCCTGGCCGACAGCCTGGTCCTATATAAGGAGACATTTCTGAACATGTGATTTGGTGAAGTAGGGATTTCCCCCCCTCCCCCGGACTCGTCACGGGTGGGGCGGGGGCGAAAACGTGAGTTCCACGGATTGTTCTTTTCCGGCCGCCAGCGTTACCTTGGCTTCCTGATACCCCAGGGCCGGATGCCAGGCTCCGACTGTATGGGTGCCGGCCGGTACCTCCGTCAACCGAAACGCTCCCTGTTCGTCTGTCACCGTTACATACGGATTGGCCGTCAACAACACCCACCCTTGCATGAACCGGTGCTGGTCGCATTCCAACTTGACGATACTGCTTCGGCGGGGTTTTAAGGGCACCTTCGCCTCATTACCCGCCGTCAAGCCGGGTAAATGAAAGATCGGCAACCGCCCTTTGTCCAGCATTTCCCACCCGCGAATCTGATGAAGAATGGAATCCTGCATGACCACGCGAAGAGTTTGTTCAGCCACGGCACCGATGATCCGGGGCCCAAATTGACATCCTTCCACCGTAACAACCGGCCCGTCTTTAGGGAGAGCCTTGCCCCGCTCGACTTCTTGAAGGAACACAATCACATCCGCCAGCATCTTTCCGGATGAAACCCGCACGTCATGAACATTCATCATGCCGTTCTCGTCGGCGAACTTTCCACAAAATTCCGGATCGCTCCCCATTTTCACTTTAAATTGTTTGGGGGGTGGATTCTCACCGGAAAACTTCATCTTGCCGGTGATAGTGCCGCCTTTCACCACGGTTTCTTCCTGATAGGCATGACCCACTCCGCCCATGAGCAGGAATACGGCCGCGACCATTCCGAACCCCCAACCGCGAACCGCCGACACTCCGTTTGCCTTTTCCATCCCACAATCCTTCATCATGACCATTCCCTTTCCTTCCGGCATTTCCTGAAATTTACTTCTATGCCCATACATACACACGACACTGTCACATAGTACCAGATGCAAGGAACTGCAGAACAATTCCCGGCGGACACTCATTTTTTAATGGATTTGGGGGAGCGTGGGAGGGAGATTTATGGACTAACCCGTGCCCATATCCTTCAAAGTAAGGAAGATGCACCAATTAAGGGATGATCAGGGATCAAACAGACACGCTCGTTTGGCCTGCTCGAACAACTGTTCAAATTCTTGCCGTCCTTGACGGTATTGCTCCTCGGCCTCAATCGCCTCCTTGGTCCGGACGGGAGCCTGCCAAGTTACCTCTTCACAATGAACGGCCTTATCCAGACTGAAGAGCCCCCCACCGGTACAAACGGACAATTCCCCATAGGCCTTCTGCTCCCGTGCTCGAGCCAGTTCCATGGTTCGCTGAAACGGAACCACAGCATCACGGGCCTTGCTGAGGTTCCCAATCGCGATTTCACAGGATGGCGAATAGGGTTCGGCCCATGCAGCCATGGTTCCAATAATGAAAAATGGAATGGCTACCAAGCCATAACCACTTATATTGGCCATCTTGTCACCAATCACCATCGGAAACGCTGCACTCCGGTTAAATTTCGTATGGCATATTTGAGCGGCCGAAAATGGCCACTCCCCTTTCGCATTTCACATTCACCGCCTTATCGACCGGAAACAATTCTCCCGCCTACCCGTCAGGAATGGGACACTACGATGACAAAGCGTAGCAAAATGAATCAGGAAGGTCGAGCGGACAGAGTTTCCTTAAGATTCGCCTCTCAGGCCCAAAGGCAGGTAAACCATCACAGTTAAAAGGGGAAAGGATCAGAAAGGCTTTCCAAGCGCCAAAAATTCATGAAACCGTCCGTAATCTCTCAGAATGGGGAGGAAGGGGTTCAGCTTTTCTTTCAAAAATATAGCCTGTCCGGCTCGATTGAAGGGATAAAAATTCCGAAGGTTAAAATTTCAGAGAAAAAAGGGAGAAATGAGGGTGCATGCCCGGCTTCTACTCTATGCGAACTTTATCCTTCAACTTACTAAGAAATGCAAACTTTTCGTTTCATTCGTGCATTCCATGCGGGGCCGGGAGCATTTCAACGAATCTTGGGATGGGCTCTTCAAAGCACCATTTTCGTGCATAAGAAGGAAATACGTGCGCGATCTCTGCCGGTTTAATGTTAAATTAATCATCAAAATATTGCCGGATCTCCTCGTGAAAGAAATCCAGAGGTAACTGGACAGCTGTGTTTATCACCCCATTTCTTTCTTCGTCGTATATGTTGTGATATTCCCACACGAGGTCCCCTCTGGAATTGGCCTCTAAGACCCGGCCATGCTCGGTATCCGTGATGAGGACATTGCCATTTTCAAGAAATTGATGATTCCCTCTTTGCCAGGTATAAAAAGAAAGGCCCTGTTCCTGGCCGACAAATATTTGGGAGGCCTTCGTTTGTGGATCTATCTTTACGATTTGAGAATGGGCTAAACCCATGTTGTTATTGAAAACAGAAATAGAACCATCTGGAAGAAAATCAGGGTCATGTTGTCGATGCCAAGGGCCGATACTCGACCATTTCACCTGATACGTACGTGAATCAAGCACAGCCACAAGATTCAAATTCCGTAGACTAATCAACAAATCCCCCGCTGAAAATAACGGAAATGCCTTAGACAGGTGGGGGTCGAGGATTTCGATATCGTTTGGATGAAAAGGATCTTCAAACCAACGGAGCCCGTTTTCACTTCCGGAAGATTGTATGGCAAATCGTCCCTCAAGATTTTGTGATACTACCACATCATCAATTAAGGAAACTCGTCGAATGATATATCCATCATCAGGGTCTACTTGTGTCATGAATTGATGACCCTCTTCCCCCTCCCAGGTCCAAATGGTACCATCATATGATCGGCTAATCAGATGATGAAAAAGACCGGGAATCTTCCAAAGGACTTCGCCGTTAAAACTAATTTTTGCCAGTGCATTTCCTCCATCAAAATTCACAATCAGGGAGCCATCCTCAAAAATAGCTACCCCATGCATGAACACATTGAGCGCGCCGGGGCCTTCAGAATCCAATTTTGCATAATCAACAGGCCAATAATGCACTTCTTTCCCTGTCTGATCATATAACACTGCCCCGACCCATGCCTCGCTGCGCGGCATCAATCCAGCAATTAATCTGTACCCTTCCGCCATTCCGGATTCGTCCAAGATCGAAATTTGCTTTCGTCCCGGCGTAGCGGAAACAAGATGGCGCAAAGGGACTAATCCGGTGTCATTCTTCCAATACTGCACCAAATCAGGCCAAGCATGATACACTTTCAATAATAAATCATAAGGAGGTATGGTCTTAAAGGCCGTCATAAAGCCAAACCCATAGGAAAAGAACAACAGGGAGAATGCGAAGAAGATAAATGAAAGCTTCTGTTTCATGATAGCTGATGATCTACTCAACCCTTCCCATGAAGAAGATTCTTCCGGCAGCCTAAATCGATCGGGCCACAAGATTTTCGTAAACCTGCTCAACTCGGGCACGAAGTGAGAGGGACAAGTTTGGAGGGCAAGTGGCGTGAGCTTTAGGTTTTCGGAAACGAGAACCCTGCAAAAGCAATTCTTCCGGATCTTCCAATTCCAGTGCATCTCCTAAGACCTTCAAGGAAGACGAAGGTTCCTCACAAGCGCGGTCATAATTAAAAAAATATATATTCGGAGAGGAAGCCGCCAAGATGGCTTCATAGGCCTTTACCCAATACATAACCCAAAAGATATCCTCGAAAGGATCAAAACTCACGCCGGCATCCATCCATCTACCGAAATCAATAGGACGCAACCCGGCACCGAATTCATAATGCCCGATCCAGTCCATATATTCACGGCTAAAACGATCCCGGGCATGAATGGCGGAAAACCGGGCATGTTGTTCGCGAAGAGATTTAACATGATCCCACGGATTGCGTACCGGTATAATGATTCGACAATCAGGCAAGAGCATCCTGAGAAAATCCAATCGGGCGATGTTCGCATTGTTCTTCGAAAGGTATCTTTTGGAGTAACCCCCATTCCGGGTAGAAGACCGCAAGGAAATGATTTTTCGAATATGGTTACGGAAAAATTCCTCGAAATTTGCCTGGCGTTCTTCCGTTGTCCAAGGCAGTATGCGATTCACAGTATATTTTGTCGGCCAGAACGTCATCCAAATAATTTCCTCGAAAGCCTCAGGACTGTCATAGTCAATGTTCATACCATCGCCATGCGCACGTTCCCGCAAAGTGCCTTTTTTATGGTAAGGCCGACTGACCTTGTCCCAAAAAATTGGGCAACACACAAAAGGCATATCGCGATAGGTATGTGATGCGAAAATGGGGATCTGGCTTAAAATTTCGAGAAGCAAGGTGGTTCCTGCCCGAGGCAACGAGGTTATAAAGACCGGTTTATCAATGGAGATACTCGCTAGTTGTTTAAAAAAAATACGGTCTTCAATTTCCGCTAACGCCTTCTGCACCAAAATCGCCTTAAAGGCGGTCTTGTAAAATAATCGTTCAAGCCATGGGTACGTGTCTGTCTGAGTCATGGGAGTTTTTCCCTTCGGGAATGTACCACCCGATCAACATTACGAGGATCGATCCACTGATAAAATACCAGTCGCTGGTGACCGTCACGGCCTCGTCCACCGTATAAAACTCTAACGCTATGCCAAGGCTTACCAAAATCATGGGAATCCCAACACTTAAACCAACTCGACCGAGAATCGAAAAGAAAGAACCCAACATTTTGAGGGCCGCGGCTCGGATGAACATCTCCTTAGCGTCCAAGCCGATCGCCTTCGATTTCATCACCGCCAGCGCATCCCGCCCTTCCACAACAACCCGATTCACTCTCGGGACAATTGCCAAGCCCTTCAAACACACGATAAACACGCAAACCGACAAACCTAGAAACAGAAAAATCATTCCGTTTTCTCTTGGCTGATTTTTAATTTTTCTAAAAGTCGCCTTAAGGGATACCAAATGAATCCCACGATGGCGAGAATGAGAGCCAGGATTAAAGCAACGATGGTGCCGATTACCGATAATCCCGCTCCAGGTCCAACATAGGCATAAGCCGATTTCGGCATGAGAAGGGTAAGAGATAAAAGCACCACAAAGACCGAAACAGAATTCGAAATGTTCGGCACGATACGACAAAGATTTCCCCTGAGGAACTCCAGTTTTTGGGCCATTTCAATTGGTAATTCTCTTTTCATTGCTTTTACCTGTCCAAGTTTCTAGGCATAGGACACTTGGGAATTTGGCTTTTGAGGTGATACAGGTGCATTCTCCCTGCGTTTATTTCGACTCAATTGAACTCAAATAAACACCCACGTTGGAACTTGAGAATGTTTCAGTGAAACGCTTCCTCGCAATAATGCAAAAGCAAAAACCACACCGGAATCGTTAATTGAAGGGCTGAAGTTTTTTCGTTTCATTTCAAAGCTATTCCTTCAAGCTTCGATAACACCATTTCTTCGTTCTGATGGAAGAGAGCCAATAACGTAAAAGTTACAATTACCTGATGTAAATTTTACAGCCGTGTGCGACAGCAAATATGAATGAGTAGAGATAGCCGAACATTATCACGATCATGATGGTCCTACGATATTCGATTATTGGCAGCTAGATAGCCCAAGCATTCTTTGATGAGTACGGGAGTTCAATCACGAATGGGATGGCGAAGAAGAATCACGGAGATCGCTTATAAGAATCAAACCGACCCGATGGTTTTTTGACTGCATTCGTGCCCTGGGCAGTTTCATAATGGCAGAAAACTGGACCAAGACTCCCCGTGCCTTCCTGAGTTTTTCAATCGCCGTTTCTCCGGAGGGGAATTGAATTCGGCCGGTTTAGACAGATTCCGGCACGAAAAAAGGAGTAACAATCAAAGCAAAACGAGCACGTCGTCAAATCTGGTGTCCGAGCCGGAGATGATAAGGCGACCGGGGTCATGTATTCGGATCCATGCCATTCACCACTGATTCCTTTTGATGACATTCGGTAGCTGCTTGAAGCCTCGCACACCACGCCAGAGGATCTGGGCACATTGGTCGGAGGTGAACATCATGTGGGGCAGGCCATCCCACGTCAGACAACGCTTTATCGAGGTGGTTCCATTCCGCATCGTAGAACCTCCTGGAATTGTTCAAATTCCTGATTGTCCCCTGTTATTCTCCAAGACCGGATCCGGAGGGAAAAATTTTCCATCCAACCAGGGTTAAAGAGGGGTTGTATCTGGCCAACGGATTGGTAACATTACTCATCAAGAGGGAGTTGATTTACTCGAAACTTGTGAGTCATGGCGTTGTGACACGTGTGGATGCAATCGGTGGTCCATGGAATGAATGCCGATTCAACAACGAAAAAAGGACGGGGTTATGCCCTCATTAAAACATTTGCTCTCTGATGGAATCTTATCCATGGAGAAAATTTCGCTGTAAGTAGTCAGACGAGGATGACTTTATGAAATTTCAAGTGGAAATCTCCAAGGAACAAATGAAGAATGTCACCCATTTACAGGCCATCTTGAATCTCAAATCCATTGATGATGTGGTGGCTCAAGCCCTCTGGTTGTTGGGATTGGTGATTAAGCAAAAACAATAAAACATGTCGGTAAAGGCCGTGCATGAAGAAGGAGATCTTTCCCAACCGCCTGAAATGCCGATTTTAGAAAGGATCGCCGTTGATGTGGAGACGATCCCTGCTTCACAATTCCCCCACCTTGTGGCGGAACACATCAGAATTTTAGTGGAGCATGGATTCATTGAAGAGGCCCAAGATGCGGCTGAAGTGGCGAAGCGATTTAGGGAAGCGACCCATTCCAACCGAGACAGGCCATCCGGTGATATGGAGCGGGTGGAAG
>JBDIVP010000131.1:0-9692 GCA_039794325.1 Candidatus Inrsubterrania sp. | reverse complement strand
GCCCAACGTCCTTCGTATATTTATGGGCTCACAAGAACCGGACACCTTTGCCCAAACCGACCGCATCATACAACTTGAAACGAATCTTGACGATATGAACCCCCAACTGTTCGACAGTTTGACGACCCGCCTGTTTGAAGCCGGGGCACTGGATGTCACCCTGACCCCGACGTTGATGAAACGCCACAGACCCGGAATTATTCTACAAGTCCTGGGACCACCGCGACAGCTCCACACTCTCACGGATCTCATATTCGAAGAAACGTCCACCTTAGGCATTCGCGTCGCCTATGTGGACCGGTATGTTCTTCCCCGGTCTTTTCGGACCATTCGGGTACCTGGAGGAACCATCCGCATGAAACTGGGTGAACTGGGCAGGGGTCGGTTCAAGGCTTCCCCGGAATTCCGTGATTGTGAACAAGTCGCGATGCGATCCGGTCGGCCTGTTCGGGAAATCCTTGAGCTTGCCCGCCAAACCTTTGCCCGGACGAGCGGAGCACCCTCACCGCTTCGACCCAAGAAATCTCCGAGACGATCACCATAAGGACCCCACCGATGGCTCCTCTCCACAAACCCATTCTGGCTGTCACCATGGGTGATCCATCCGGGATCGGACCCGAAATCGTGGTGAAGGCCCTGCAACACCCACAGGTCAGGCGAACATGTCGACCGGTCGTCGTGGGACAACAAGCAGTTTTTGAACGGACCATCAAAGCATTGGGCGCCTCCCTGGCCGTCGTTCCCGTTGCCGGGTCCGGCCTATCGGATGGTTCACGGTCATTTCAGGGAGACCGTCTCCTCCTGTTCGATCCGCTTCCACCACTGTCACGCCCGATTCGTATGGGGCGCCCTTCCGCCCAGGGAGGTGAAATGGCAGTCAGGTGTATTCGGTCGGCGGTTCAGTTCGCCCAGGCCGGAAAGGTCTCGGGTATCGTGACGGCCCCGATCAATAAAGAGGCCATGCACCTGGCAGGACATCACTATCCCGGCCACACGGAATTATTGGCGGAGCTGACAAACACCCGCGAATCGGGGATGATGATTATGGGAGGACCGCTGAAAATTGTATTCACCACCACGCATCTTCCCTTACGGGATGTCGCCGCCAACCTGACCGCTCCAAAAATCCTACGGGCCATACGCCTGGGACATTTCAGCTTGAAACAGTTATTCGGAATTAACAAGCCCCGCATCGCCGTGGCAGCATTCAATCCTCATGCCGGGGAACATGGTCTGTTCGGTGATGAGGAACGCCGATTGATTCTTCCGGCCATCAAACGGGCTAAAGGCCAGGGCATTGATTGCAGCGGTCCGCATCCGGCCGATACCATGTTTGCCAAGGCGCTGTCAGGCGCCTTTGACGTCATTATCGCCTTGTATCATGATCAGGGCTTAATTCCACTGAAAACGGTCGCCTTCGGACATTGTGTCAATATCACGGTAGGATTGCCCATATTGCGGACATCAGTGGATCATGGCACGGCCTATGACATCGCCGGGAAAGGCAAAGCCGATCCGACCAGTTTGGTGGATGCCATCATGACAGCCGCCAAACTCGCCCCCGCTTTTGTCTCGAGAGGCAGAAGGAAAAGAGCGGGTCGTGAGGATGAAGCGTAAGGCGAATACGTTTTTTCTCCCATCATCCTTTCATACCCTCACCTTTCATGACTCCTGGAAGTGAACATTTTGCCATGGCCGATCCTCCTATCACGGCAAGAAAACTGGCCGGCAGGGTCCTGCACCGAATTTATCGCACCCTGACCTTTGCCGATGACGCCATAGAGGCCGCCTTCAAGGAGGCAACCCTACCCGATCAGGATCGGGCCCTGGCCTTTGAACTGGTCTTCGGCGCCCTACGCCATGCCATAACGCTGGATTGGCGATTGGACCACATTTCGAGAAAACCCATGGCCCGTCTCCCGCTTGATGTGGCCACCACCCTCCGCGTTGCCGCGTACCAGTTGCTGTACTTGAACCGCATTCCGGAATCGGCAGCGGTGAACGAGGCCGTCAAATCCGTCAGAACACGGGCCGGACACGATTGGGGTGGTTTGGTGAATGCCGTTCTGCGAAACCTGATCCGCCAACCCGCCCCTCCCTTTCCCGATCCTTCTACCGATCCGGTCGGATCTCTGTCCCTCCGGTACGCCTGCCCCTCCTGGATGGTTGAACGATGGATCCGGAGCTTTGGAACCGCCAATGCAGAGGCCATCTGTCAAAAGACACTGGAAACACCCCCTGTCACGCTACGGACAAACACCCTTCGTTGCACCCGCGAGGAACTCCTGTCCCGGCTTCAAACCGAAGGTGTTCTCGCCCACCCCACTCCCGTGAGTCCTGTAGGTGTCACACTGGGAAAAACGGGTCGTCCAGGACGCCTGCCGGTCGTGGGGGACGGCTGGTGTTATATCGAGGATGAAGCCGCGCAATTGATTCCTCCCCTCCTTGATCCTCACCCCGGCCATCGCGTTTTGGATGTGTGTGCGGCTCCCGGAGGGAAAACGACCCACCTCGCACAATTGATGGGCAACCAAGGTACGATCGTTGCCCTTGATCGTCAATCCGATCGCCTCACACGCCTCGTTGCCAATTGCCGGCGCTTGGGTGTATCGATCGTCCAAGCTCGGCTCTGCGATGCGCTGACGGATTTACCGGGGATCGAGACAGGGGGATCTCTCGAACCGAATTCCCTCCTGGCCCTCCTCGGCGAACCATTTGACCGTATTCTGGTGGATACCCCCTGTTCGGGCTTGGGTGTACTCCGCCGTCATCCGGAAGGTAAGATAATCAAAGCCCCATCGAGTATCGAACAAAATCGCCGCATCCAAGCACGGATTCTCGATGCCGTGTCCAACCTCTTGAGACCGGGGGGAATCTTGGTCTATAGTGCCTGTTCGATAGAAACAGAGGAGAGCACCGAGGTTATAATCGACTTTTGTCGCCGTCATCCGGAATTTCACCAAGAATCTCTCGTGCCCTGGATTCCCGACAAGGGGCATGGTCTTTTGAATCAAGAAGGACAATTATTCACAGCGTGGAACTCGTTGAACATGGACGGGTTCTTCGCATGCCGTTTGGTCAAACTGACAAACTGAACATGTCCACCACCACGCTGATTGCTCCATCCATTTTGTCCGCTGATTTCGGGCGCCTGGCCGATGCCGTCCAACAGGTCGAAGCGGCCGGAGCGGATTGGATTCATGTAGATGTCATGGACGGCCATTTTGTACCGAATCTGACTATCGGTCCCCCGGTGGTGGAGGCCATTCGGAAGGCCACCAGCCTGCCGCTGGATGTCCATTTGATGATGACCAACCCGGACGCTTTTTTGGACGAATTTACGCAAGCCGGGGCCGATATTCTGACCGTTCATGTTGAAGCCTGCACCCATCTGCATCGGACCATTCAATCCATCAGGGAACGGAAGGTGAAAGCCGGGGTCTCCCTCAACCCGGCGACCCCGGTCTTTTCTGTGGAACAGATCATCAAAGACATCGATTTAATCCTGGTCATGTCCGTCAACCCGGGATTCGGAGGGCAAAAATTTATTTCCTCCAGTCTGGAAAAAATCAGGCGCATCCGAAACATGATCCTGGAGTCCGGCGCTTCGGTTTATCTGGAAGTTGATGGGGGGGTCAATTCGGACACCGCCGGTTCGATTCTCAAGGCCGGCGCCAATGTTCTGGTATCAGGGTCAGCCATTTTCGGCAGCCAGGATATGGCCGCCACCATCAAGCAGATGCGGTCAGCCGGGCGGGCGGTGTCGGTCTAATCCTGCGTATGAGTTCTCCTGCCAATATCGACAGTCTGCATCCACTGGAAATTAAAGTACTCCGGACTCTGGGGACCCATGAGTCCCCTTTGACCGACGCTCGACTGGCGGAACTGACCGGGTTGGCTCCGTCCCAAGTCAGCATGGCCGTCGGATGGCTCCTGACCAAAGCACTGGTGCACCTGTCGTCCGAGCACACCACAACCTATGTTTCCGCCACCGATCTCGGGATACACTTCCACCAACAGGCCTCTCCGCCGGAGTGGATTCTCCAGTCCATTCACCAGGCCGCACGGGAGGGAATTCCCCTGACCGTCAAGGACCTTCAAGGCCGCGACCTCTTTCAACCCTCCGACCTTAGCCGCGCCATCGGCTTGCTTAAAAAGGAGAACGCCATTCGACTGGGGAGCGGTGGTGCCCTGGAATTAACGGGGAAACCCAGCCAAACCAGTGACATCATCCGCCATGTGCTGGACCAGGTGGTAAAGGAACCCAAACCCCTGTTCGACTTTTCCGACGAAGAACAGGGAATGATCAGACAATATTCGGTCAAACGCGGCAACAACCAGGAACCATTCCGAATTGACGACCATACCGAACGCGGATATGTCCTGACCGAATCCGGCAAAGCGCTTCTTCCGTTTCTTCGCGAGGAATCCACCCAGGAAATTTCTCAGTTGACTCCGGAGCTGTTGAAGGATGGTTCCTGGCGAAACCATACATTTCGGAAGTATTCCATCAAGCTCCGGCCTCCACGACTGGCTGTCGGCCGTCGTCACCCTTACCGTGAATATCTGGATTCGGTGAAACACAAGCTGGTCGGCATGGGATTCCAGGAAATGCGGGGGGACCTCGTTGAAACCGAATTCTGGGATATGGATGCGCTGTTCATGCCGCAATTTCATCCGGCACGGGCTATTCATGATGTGTATTTCGTCAAAGAGCCCCGCCAGGCCAAATCCATTCCGGAACCGTTTCTCAGTCAGGTAGCTCAGGCACACCGTGATGGAGGCACCACCGGATCCAAAGGCTGGCAGTACCGGTATGATCAGGAACGTGCCAAACGCCTGGTGCTGCGGAGTCAGGGGACGGCCGTTTCCGCCCACACCCTGGCCACCAATCCCCCCATTCCCGGAAAATTTTTTTCCATTGCCCGCTGCTTTCGCTATGACCGGGTGGATGCCACTCATGCCACCGATTTTTTTCAGGTTGAAGGCATTGTGTTGGGGGCGGATATTAACTTTCGTACCCTCCTCGGATTACTGAAACTCTTCGCCACCGAAATGGCCCAGGCCAAGGATATTCGATTTTTTCCGGCCTATTTTCCTTTTACCGAACCGTCGGTCGAATTACATGTCCGGCATCCGAAATTAGGATGGATGGAGTTGGGGGGCGCCGGTCTGTTCAGGCCGGAAGTCACCGTTCCGTTGGGCGTATCGGTTCCGGTGATTGCCTGGGGGCTAGGGCTCGACCGGATGGCCATGATTGCCTTGGGCATTCAGGATATCCGCGATTTATTCACCTCAGACCTTGAAGCGGTTCGAAATATGCGCCGCCAAATGTAACCGTGTAACCGCCGATTCATTCTTATGCCCACGATTTCGATTTTTCAGGACGATTTTTCTCAGTTACTCGGGCGACCCGCTCACGCCTCAGAACTCGAACAATGGATGCCGTTAGTCAAAGGCGAGATCAAGGACATCGCGACCGACACGGGTGAAGTGCGGGTTGAACTTCAAGACACCAACCGGCCCGACCTCTGGTGCGTGGAAGGTATGGCCAGGCAAATCCGCTCCGTCCTGAACGGCGGGTTACCCCCTTATCCCTTTTTTACCACTCGAGGACGGTCCAAGCGTCGACTCCGGGTATCCAAAGGCATGGAAACGGTTCGTCCGTTCATCGCGGCATGCTCCGCCGCCGGATATGAAATGACCGCCGCCGGGCTGGAACAATGCATCCAGACACAAGAAAAATTGGCCGACGGCTTCGGGCGAAAGCGGGAAACGGTGTCCATCGGCTTATATCGACTCCCATCCATTCATTTTCCGATTACCTAT
Source organism: Candidatus Inrsubterrania sp. (assembly GCA_039794325.1). Lineage (GTDB taxonomy): Bacteria > Nitrospirota > Nitrospiria > Nitrospirales > UBA8639 > JACKFE01. Next base: position 3,863 of record JBDIVP010000131.1, on the reverse strand, counting down.
GGCCTGGTGAAACCCCAGGAGGTCCGCTTTACCCCGTTGGGATTTGAAGAAAAAATGACGCCGCAGGAAATTCTTACCCTGCACCCCAAGGGCATTGAATACGCAGGCATTTTAGCTCAACACGAACGCCTCCCGTTGTTATGGGACTCCGAAGGGCAGGTATTGTCCTTTCCTCCGATTATCAACAGCCGGGAATTAGGGGAGGTGCAAGTCGGAGACAGCGATCTGCTGGTGGAAGTGACCGGAACCGATTTACATATGGTACTCCTGGCCTTGAATATTTTTGCCGCCAATCTGGCCGACCGTGGAGCCACCATTGAAGCCGTGGATGTTTCTTATCCTTATGAAACGGAATTCGGCCGGACCATTAAAACCCCGTTCGACATGAGTCAAACCCACCGGGTCTCTCTCCGTACCATCGAACAGGCCCTTGGAGTCGCCATGGACAGCCATACCGTTCGTGAGTCCTTGACGGCCTACGGGTACCAGGTGAAAACAACCCGGCATACGCTGGCCGTCAAATTACCGCCTTTCCGAAACGATCTGATGCATGCGGTGGATGTAGTGGAGGACGTCGCCATAACCAAAGGCTACGATGCCTTTGCTCCCATCATGCCCCAGGCCTTTACGGTGGGGGGATTGTCATTACAGGAGTCGACCAGTGACCGGGTCCGTGACTTGATGGTCGGATTCGGATACCAGGAAATGTTTTCCAATATCCTGGCATCCCGTCAGGAATGGGTCGATCGAATGCGTATCGCCGGAACCGAACATGAACGTATTGTGGAGGTGGACAATGTTATGTCCCTGTCCTATTCCTGCCTTCGCCCCTCCATCCTGCCCTGCCTGCTTCGGGTAGAAGCCCTTTCTCCCCGGTCTTTCTATCCGCATCTTCTCTTCGAAATCGGAGAAATTGCCCGCTTGGACCTTCAACACGATATGGGATCCCGCACACTTCTTTCCATTGCCGCCATCAATGCACATTCAGGCGCCAATTTTTCTGAAATCCATAGTTACCTGGATTTACTCATGTACTATATGAATTGGAATTATGATCTGGAGCCGGTCGCTCATCCGTCATTTCTTGACGGACGGGTAGGGGAAATCAGGGTGGAAGACCGGCCGATCGGCTTCATCGGCGAATTTCATCCGGAGGTCCTTGAAGCCTGGCAGATCAACATGCCCACGTCAGGGTTTGAGTTTCAGGTCTATTAGACTCTCAGAGGGAACCGGAAGCTGGGAAGGAAAGACGCGAAGCGTGAGGCGAGACCTGCCCCACCCTTCACGATTTTCATGGCGGGGCAGATCGAATTACGCCGTAGCGGGCTGCACGGCTCCCTGATGAACCGTGGTTACCAAATGGGAAAATCCTTCAGGATCATGAATGGCCATTTCCGAAAGCATTTTCCGATTTAACAAAACATTGGCTTTTTTCAAACTGTTCATAAACTGGCTGTAGGAAAGCCCTTGCGCCCGAACGGCAGCACTGATGCGGGCAATCCACAACTGTCGAAAGTTCCGCTTTCGTTGCTTGCGGCCCGTATAGGCATAGGCTTGCCCTTTATCGACCGATTCGGTTGCCGTTCTGAACAATCGGCTTTTCCCGCCGTATTGCCCTTTGGCAAGTTTTAATCGTTTTTTTCGGCGTTGCCGTGTTTTCGGCCCCCCCTTGACTCTTGGCATGACTCCGTCTCCTTTTCTCTGATCGTTGGGTTATTTATAGGGGAGCAATTTGTCGAGGGTCATTTGGTCTTCCTTCCCCACGACGGCAGGTTGACCTAACCGGGTTTTGCGCCCAGGAGACTTGGTGGTCAGAATATGGCGCATTCCGGCTTTTCGCCGTATCCATTTTCCAGATCCTGTTCGCTTGAATCGTTTACTGGCCCCTGAGTGATTTTTTAATTTCATCCTTGCCACGTTCGTTGTCCTTTGGTTTCCGGTGCCTTAATTTTTCGCTCCACGGCTCTTACGCTTTCGGAGCCATGACCATATATAAATTTCGCCCTTCCATTCTGGGAGGGCTTTCAATATTTCCTATTCCCTTAAGTTCCTCAATGACCTTCTCCATCGCCGCGTAGCCAAGCTCGGGATTGGCCATCTCGCGCCCCCTGAACATAACCGTAACTTTGGTCTTATTCCCCTCTTCAAGAAATTCGCGGATTTGCCTAATTTTCGTCTCCATATCGTGCTTATCCGTCCTGGGCCGGAACTTGATTTCCTTGACCTGGGTGGATTTCTGGTGTAACCGCATTCGATGTTCTTTTTTGCTCTGTTCATATTTGAATTTCCCAAAATCCATGATACGGCAGACCGGAGGATCCGAGTTCGGAGCCACTTCCACCAGGTCATACCCTGATTCTCTCGCCTGCCGAAGAGCATCTGAAGTTTTAAGAATGCCAAGCTGCTCACCTTCGGGTCCAATAACCCGTACTTCCGGAACTTTAATAAGGTGATTAATCCGCTGTTTAGGAACCGTCGGTCGAATCATTCGAAAAGAACAGTTTCCTTTTTGACCGATTCCGGTGTTTCGTTCAGGATGAATTGCATAACGTCAGCCACAGATTGCGTTCCCAAGTCTTTTCCGTTTCGTTGACGAACCGACACTTTCTCCGTTTCCACTTCCTTATCACCCACGATCAGCATCAGGGGAATCTTCTGCTTCTCAGCCTCACGAATTTTAAGGCCAACCTTTTCATTTCGCAAGTCTATTTCAACCCGACAGCCCCCTTGACGCAATCTTTTCCCGACTTCTTCGGCATAAACATGATGTTTGTCCGAAATGGGCAGGACTTTAACCTGAACGGGAGCCAACCAAATGGGAAAAGCCCCGGCATAGTTTTCTACCAGAATACCGAAAAAACGCTCGACCGATCCCAGGAGAGCCCTGTGAATCATAATAGGCTGATGCGTCTTTCCATCTTCTCCGACATATGTCAGGCCGAACCGTTGAGGATTGTTAAAGTCGATCTGAACCGTCGAACATTGCCAGGACCGACCCAAGGCATCCTGGATTTTCACATCGATCTTCGGCCCGTAAAAGACACCCTCGCCGGGATCCTCTTCATAGGGGTACCCTCCGTCCTTGAGGGCCGCTTCCAAGGCTTGTGTGGCTTGATCCCACTGCTCCAGGGACCCCACCGCTTTCTCGGGCCTGGTGGACAAATACATGCGAAATTCCGTGAAGCCAAAGGTTCCCAAGATAAAGGTGACGAATTTCAGAACCTCCCGCACTTCCCCGGCCAGCTGATCAGGACGACAAAAGATATGAGCATCATCCTGGGTAAAACCCCTGACCCGCAGTAATCCATGAAGGACCCCTGACCGTTCATACCGATACACTGTCCCCAGTTCCCCGAATCGCAAAGGCAAATCCCGATAGCTCCGCAAATGCGACCGATAAATCATGATGTGGAAGGGGCAGTTCATCGGTTTCAATTGGTATTGACTGGCTTCCACCGGCATGGGGGTAAACATGTTTTCCCGGTAATATTCCACGTGGCCGCTGGTTTTCCACAAATCCAAACGGGCAACGTGCGGGGAATACACCAATTCGTAGCCATGCGCCAAGTGCTGGTCACGCCAGAAATTTTCAATGAGAAGACGGATCATCGACCCTTTAGGGTGCCAAAGGATAAGACCCGGTCCCGTTTCATCCTGAATGCTGAACAGGTCCAACTCCTTCCCCAATTTTCGATGGTCACGACGTTTAATTTCTTCAAGCTTATGCAGATGAGCCTTCAAGTCTTTTTCCGAAGGGAACGAAGTGCCATAAATACGCTGGAGCATGGGATTACGCTCATCCCCGCGCCAATAGGCTCCCGCACTGTTTAACAGCTTAAACGCCTTGATATACCCGGTGGAAG
>JBDIVP010000130.1:0-9744 GCA_039794325.1 Candidatus Inrsubterrania sp. | reverse complement strand
TCCCCGTTCGAGCGCCGGCAGGTCTTCCCGGGCCAGGAATTTTTCCTGGGCCCCGCCGTGGAGCTTCAGCGCCCGAATCGTGGCGACCATCACGGCACAGGCCGGATGGAGGCCCGCCTTGCGGCATTTGATATTGAAAAATTTTTCCGCTCCCAGGTCGGCTCCGAACCCTGCCTCGGTCACAACATAATCCGCCAACTTCAGCCCCATTTTTGTCGCCACAACGGAATTACATCCATGAGCGATATTCCCGAACGGCCCGCCATGCACCAGAGCCGGGTTATTCTCCAGGGTCTGCACCAGATTGGGATTGAAGGCTTCCTTGAGCAACACAGTCATGGCGCCTTCCGCCTTAATATCTTTGGCAAAGACCATGGCTGCGTCGGAGGTTCTCCCTACCTTGATATTCCCCAGGCGGCGTTCTAAATCCGCCAGATCCGAAGCCAGGCAGAACACCGCCATGACTTCCGAAGCGGCCGTAATGTCGAAGCGGCTTTCCCTGGTGAACCCATTGGCCTTTCCGCCCAGACCCGTGACGATCGAGCGGAGCGCACGATCATTGACATCCAACGCCCGGCCCCAGCTTACCCGCCGCGGGTCGAGCTGCGGCTTGTGCCCCCAATACAAATGATTGTCCACCATCGCGGCAAGAAGATTGTGCGCCGAAGTTATGGCGTGAAAATCTCCCGTGAAATGCAGGTTGATGTCGGTCATGGGAGCCACCTGAGCATAGCCTCCCCCGCAGGCTCCCCCTTTCATCCCGAAACACGGTCCCAGGCTCGGTTCACGAATCGCCACGATGTTTTTGGCGCCGATCCGCGTCAATCCATCGGCCAAGCCGATGGACGTGGTCGTCTTGCCTTCTCCCGCCGTCGTGGGAGAGATGGCCGTTACCAAAATCAACTTGCCGTCGGGTTTGTGTCGATACGATTCCATTACTGATAGGGGAATTTTTGCCTTGTAAGCTCCATATCCTTCGAGATGGCGGGCGTCCAGTCCAAGGGAATCCTTGGCCACCTCGACAATGGGTCGTAACGTCGCTCGATCGGCAATCTCAAGATTGATGGAAGCTTGACTCATCGGTGCGTTCTCCGTGGGGAATCATGATGACCAGGGGATGGTTGTTCACAGCACATTCATTGTCTCATATTGTCCTGCCGCCTTGGTAATCCGTGACCGGTTCTGGTAAAGAAGTGTTATGCATAAATGGTATCTCTCGATCTGCATCCTGACGGTATCGGTCTTCACGGGCCTTCCCTGGGGCCTCAGTCATGATTTTCAAGCGGGACAGACGGTCACGCTGCAGGCCATCAAACCGATCGGCGTGCCGATCCACCGAATTCCAGGCCCCGGCTACTGGAAGCATATTCCCGACGGGGCATCAGGCATCATCGAAGAAATCTCCGATCACCGTCAACACTGGCTCCGCTTGCACCTTGAATCCGGGGAATCGGCCTGGGTCCATTCCCGATATGTGCGCCCCGGACCATCAGGACCCGCTGATTCCGCCTCTCATTCCGCTTTATCGGAAGCTTCCGGGTCGCCGGACGGGTCAACGCTCCGGACAGGAGGCGAATCAACCGTGTGGGCCGATCGGGAACAATGCCGGACAAGCCTCGCCCAAGGATTCCGTATGGCCTTACCGTCCGACGCACACGTGCGTGTGGCAACCTGGAATCTCCGGTGGTTTCCGATCGGGCAACCTCCGGATCAATCCGAGCGAACAGCCGAGCCCACCGATCTGGTGTGGTTGACCTGCGCCATTCGGTGGATGCAACTCGACATTTTGGCCATCCAGGAGCTTCTGGCGACCCCCGAAGCCACCCAGGCCCTGGATTCCCTGACCAAGGCGCTCACCACCCAAACCGGTCGATCCTGGCGTTGGCATCGTCAGCCGTGCGGACACCCGGACGACCATCATATCGGATTTTTGTGGGACGACTCGCGGGTGTCGTTGACCAACTTCGACACTCTCTGGCAGTTCAATGCCAAAGCGGAGCATGCCGGGCAACCCTGTACCTACGGGCTGCGCCCCGGCCAATATGCGTATGTTCAATCACGAATTATGAAGGAGGTCGATTTTCACCTGATCGCGCTCCATTTAAAATCTGGCCCAACGGTCTTCGATGTGGAAGAACGGCATAAGGCCCTCAATCGAATTAACCAGGCGTTGGAGCCGTTTTTGAACCAGGATCACGATGTCTTGATTGTGGGTGATCTCAATACCATGGGGGCGGGCGATCGACATTCCCAAACCTACGAAATCAAAAATCTGCGCCGGCACCTGGACCGTAAAAAACCGGGATTTACGGTGTTGGAACCACAGTACCAGTGTTCGCATTATTTTCGTGGACAGGGCGGGTGGCTGGATCACGTCCTGGTTTCACGTACGATGGAGGAAATGACTGTCACCTCCGCCGCCGTCACCGGCTATTGCGCCGTGGCCGGCTGTAACCGCATTCGCGGCAATTATCCCCTTGCCTACCGCCATCTGTCCGATCACTGCCCGGTTGTAGCCACCATTTCCAAACCGGCCACCTAATCACCTCGCCCCGCACCGGCTGCCGGAAGCAGCCCTTACCGTTTTCGTTTTTTGGATTTTCGGGGAAGACCGGCCTCGCCCCAACGGGACAGAAAGGCGATCAGAAACCCATGTTCGTGGGCCGGCTCGACGGCCAACGGTGCCAAGGCCAATCCCACGGCCAACGCAATATGATATCCGACTGACCGTGTGGCCACGGCCCGGCGATAGGCGGGATGGGCACGGTTGACCCAGACGGTGGATTCCACCAACCGGCCGATTTCCTCATCTTCTTCCCGATCCTCGAATTGAATGCCCAGTCCGAACCGGGCGGGACGCCGTGGACTGCCTCGATCCGGCAACAACAAATCGGAAACAACCGACGAGTAATCCTCTCCGGGTTCACGGGGCTCCCGGTTCGAATCCGACGATGATTCGGATTCGGAGCTTTGATCCTGCACGACCAAAACGCCCGCCTCCTCTTCCACCTGTCCTCCCTCACCCGGCGTCACAACGGCCCGCATTTCTTCATACGAACCTGACCCACCGAGCGGTAACCGCTTCTGCCCTCCTTTCCGATGTTCCACCAACGAGCCCAGCAAGGGAAAGACATCCGACAAATCTTCGAGCACCCGCTCAAGATCGCGTTCCAACGGCCGCATCTGTCGGGGCGGCGCCTCTTCGGCCGGGTTCTCCACCACCCCCCAGTCGGAGAGCTGCCGTTGCACGGCCTCCTGAATGGCCTTTCGATAGGACAAATAGGTGGCGCCTCGTGTGCCGACTCGAATGAAATCCCCTTTATTCAAGGTCAGGCTGGCGGACAGAGCAGGAACTTCGATTAGGCCGGAAATACGATCACGTGCCTGCGGCGTCACACCCAGCCAATCCCATCCGGATTTGATGACTTTACCGAACGTGCTGATGGCTACCCCCTGAAGGTCCTCCGGCAGGGAGTGTTCGGCGCGAACCAGGTACCCTATGGCGGCAGGTTTCCGTTTCCGCGCCAAGCGAATTTCCAAAGGAGCCTTTGCCGCCGCTTCAAACCGTTGGGACGTCAGGCGGGCGCCGTTGATTTCAAAGACCACCCCCCGCGGATAGTGGAGATGAAGAATGGGAATAAAGGCGGGATCCAATAACGGCTGAAAATGCCGGGAAATCACGCTCCCCAAAAACCCCTGATCCAACAGGGGAGACAAGATGTTGTGCAGTTTCAACCTGACCGCCGTCCCCTGTTCAACCAGCATGCCGGGAGGCGGCACCCATTTCCAGGGAGCCCGATGCCGGGACGATAGGTGCCATGCCGTGGAGACATGGGTAGCCCCCCGCCTGGTTTCGGTCACCACTTCCTCGCAAACCAACAGGCCCAGCTTAATACCGACTCCCGCAAAGCCGATTCCCTGCCCTCGCCGCTTGGTGCTGGAGGCAATGTCATGATACCGGGTCAATTCCTTTCGCTGCATGCCGGACCCGTTGTCCCTGACCATAAGCGTGCCATCCGCCGGGTTCGCTTCCATAACAATCCGGTCAGCTCCTGAATCCAGGGAATTGGCAACGATTTCCGTGAGAATGGTTTCTTCGAGGATACCCGGATAGGCATCCCGTAAATCCTCCAAGAGATGCAGTAAATCGACACGTGTTTCCCCCATACCTCATTTCCCTTCGCATTTTGCTCTTTTCCACAAAATATGGTACAAGAGCATCATTCAACATCATACATCTAGGTTTTCCGGTATTTGCTTTCTGTTTTTGCTCTTCCCCCAAGCCTGGTAAATATGTAGAGGTCTTTCAGTATATTCTCTACCATGAATGGTGATCCTGACCCATTCGCCCCTCGAATAAGGCAATCTGTCATGGTAAACCCTACCCCGCCGTTGGTCGGGGTGTCCGCTTTTTCAAAAAAGAACCCATACACCATTCGAGGAGTGCTGATGTATTTTCATGACCGGTCACTCCTTGCAACTCCGGATTTGGCATTGCGGATTCGCTCCGCAGTGTACAACCCCAACGGAACATCGCGATAGGGAATGGCCAGGCCTTTCTTTTTCCCGAGTGTTCCCCGTAGACTGTTTTTCAAACTATCGGTTGGCATTTGTTTTGGAAGAATAAGACGTGGACGTTAAAGGGGGCTCCTTTAATTCTCCATATATATTTGGTTAACCGTTGAAATGTGACACTCATATTCATATTGTTCCTTTAACCTACCTGGTATCAACATGATGAATCTGCCTAATCACCCCACGTATTCCAGCGGACGAACCGTCAAGGCCAGGAATCTTCAGTACCTGTCGCGCCCCGCAGATCAGCAAGTATTGGAGTGCTGCCGGGAAGGGCAACCGGCCTTCATTCTCACATCCCCGCAAATGGGGAAATCCAGCCTTATCGCCCGCACGGCGGAACGGCTCAAAAACGGGTCGGCACATCCCGTGATTTTTGATCTAAGCCAATTTCCTCTTCCCCCCCGCAAAGAGGAATGGTTTCAACGAATTTTCCTGCTCCTCGAACAGACATTGGATTTGTCGGATGAGGCGTCTGACTGGTGGGAGGATCATGCCTCCGTTCCTTTGGTGGAGCGGCTCACACAATTTATAGAATTGGTGGTTCTAAAGGAACTGCCCGGTTCGCTGATCCTCTTTTTTGATGAAATCGAGCAAACGCTGACGGCTCCATTCCGCCAGGAAATCTTTTCGTGGCTGGCCTCGCTGTATCAAGCCAGGACTTCGCATCGGCCCTTGCAACGCGTGAACTTTGTCATCTGCGGAGTTGCGACACCCGGACAACTGATTCCCGCTCATACTCCCCACCTGTTCGACTGGTCCCGTGAGGTGGTGCTGTCGGACTTTACGGTGGATGAAGTACTGCCGCTTGCCGAGAGCTTGAGTCTCCCGGACGAAAACGGCAAAACCGTCATCGAGTGGGTTTATCAGTGGACCAATGGGCATCCCTATTTAACCCAGCTCCTCTGTCAGGTGATCGAAGAGCAAAACCGGAGCACTTGGACGGAAGTCGAGGTGGGAGCCTGCATTGAAACCTTTTTACTCAGTCCGCAAGGTGTTCAAGACCGGAATCTGCAAATTGTCCGGTGTGCCCTGACCGAACCCAGCTTCTCCGGCATGTTGCTTCTGGAACCCTACCTGAAACTCCTGCAAGGGCAGGGACATTCCATCAAAACACAACCCCCTGTGATGGAAGCGCTCCGATTGGCCGGTGTCGTCAGGGAAACACCGGAGGCCGTGACGGTTCGGAACCGGGTTTATCTCACAAGCTTTCCACTCGAATGGGTCAAAAGCCATTTGCCGCCTACGGTCCATCCTGGAGGACTTTCGTTTTCCAAACCCTATCTGGTCGCAGCCAGCCTCTTGCTGTTGAGCGTCGGCTTTGCCTTTGGATTCCTACAAAACACCTCATCCGTCCCTCCGGATACCTCTTTCACGGAAGTGTCCGAGGCTCCCCTGACCGACACGTCTTCCAATCCCTCGGACGACAAGCTGAAGGGTACCATCGAAGTTCAACAAGACGCTCTCGCCGAGGCCGATAAAAAAATTAAGGGTTTGGAGGCCACCCTTCAGCAATACCAAGCCATGAACGACAATGAAGTGCAACATGTCACGGCTCAAGTCTCCGCGTTGCAGACCCAACTGCACGACAAACAGGATAGCCTGGAGGAGGCCCGGCACACCATAGAAACATTAGAACAGGCCCTCGCCGACGCTCAACACACTCACACCCAGATGGCGGCCAAGCTCCAAGGGGAGCGAGATCAGTTGGAAAGTCAATATGCCTCGAGTCAGGATGATTTGGCGCACACACGGGAACAACTTAACGCCTTGCAAACAACGGTCTTATCGCAATCCACTCTTCCCCCTTCGGAAATCAAAACATTACTTGCGGACCGGTCCCAACTGGAAACTCGCCTGAAAACCGTCACCAGGGAATTGGCTGAATCACATGGTCGAACCCGTGAGTTGGAATCGCTCCTGGATCAGCAGAAACAGGTTACCGCGACTGAGCGGAACCGGCAATCCGAATCGCTGAGCCGATTGGAAGCCCAATTACGTGAGAAGGATTTGGCGCTTGAGCGAACGAAACAAACCTTTGCCAAAACCGAACAGAGTCTCAAAGAGCAACTCAGACTTTCTCAAACCGAATTGGCCCGGATTCAGGATGACCGGTCACAGCTACAGGATCAAATGACCTCCCGCAAGGCCGAGATTGCCGACTACCGTGACCGGCTGGCTCGATTGGAAGCCTCGAATGCCCAGCAACGCCAAACACTTGAAACCATGAAACGGGAACAGGAACATACGGCCGCACAACTACAGGAAGCCTCAAAACAGGGAACCCAATGGCAGGAGCAAATTGCGGCACTCACAACACAACTCAACCAGAACCATCAAGAGGCGAACCACCGGCAAACGGTCATGCAGGACATTCAAACCACCTCCCGCGAACTCTCCCAACGCAACGAGAGCTTGGTGACGGATTTACTCAACAGCCGCCGCGCACTGGAAACCCAACTGATGACCGTTCAGGACACCCTCCGCCAAACCCAACAAAAAGTCCTCCAATTGGAATCGGACCAGCCACGTCTGGCCTCACTCCAGAAGGACATAACGCAGGCTTCGGCGGACCGGGACCGCTTGTCTTCCGAGCTTCAGGAAAAGACCCATCAATTGGAAAAAGCCAATCAGGAGGTGAAACATCTGCAGGCGACCCTCAAACAGACACCCCCTTCCGCCGCGCCGGGCGGATCATCTGCCGATTCCATTTCGAATACACCATCGGCCGCATCGGGTAAGCCCATCGAGACCGCCAGGCATTCGGCAATTAGCCGGGTCCTGCCGGTGATTACGACGGCCATATCCAGTTCCAATCGCTTTTCCAAATCGGATTCGACACGGCTGCTCTGGGCACGGCAGGCGTATCTCTTCGGCATTCGCACCGGAGGAGCTCCCTGGGCATCCATCGATAAGGTGCTCAGAGATCATCTTCGGGCAACTCCCATCAGTTTTCCCGCGGCCTCAGGGAGAATCAATACCCTGGCCTTTCACCCTTTAGGGAGCCAATTGGCTTCCGGCATCAGTGAGGGAAGCGTGATGATCTGGAATCCCGGTAATCCCAAGCAACCACCCAAGCGGTTGCCGGGACACTCGGCAGGCGTCCAGACGATTTCATACAGCCCTGACGGAAAATTTTTGGCATCGGGAAGTCTCGACACCTCGATTCGGGTATTTTCATTGGATACCCCCGATGTGGCTCCCCTTGTTCTAGACGCCCACATTAAGGGGGTGACCTCGCTGGCATTCAGTCCGGATGGCAAAACCTTGGCCTCCGGTAGTCAAGACCATACCATTCGCTTATGGGACCTATCCTCCCAAAGCCCCACCAATACCACCCTGGGCACGCATGCCGGTTGGGTCAATGCCATTGCCTTCACACCCGATGGACGCTTTTTAATTTCAGCAGGAGATGATTTAACCCTGCGAATTTGGGACGTCCGCCGCCCCAACTCCTCGCCCCACCTTCTACATGGGCACACCCAGAGCATATCGACCTTGGCCGTTCATCCTTCGGGGTCGACTATTGCCTCCGGAGGGAGAGATCAGCAAATCGCCCTGTGGGACCTTCGAGACCTGTCGGCACCTCCCCAATTTCTGATCGGTCATGCGGGGCGCGTTTCTCACGTGGCATTCAGCCCAGACGGCCATTCCCTCATTTCAGTCAGTTCGGACAAAACCACGAGGATCTGGGATTGGCGGAATCCTTCAACTGGTCCTGTCATATTGTCCAACCAAAAGGGGAGCTTGGATACCGTAGCGGTCAGCCCGGACGGCTTCCATGTGGCAACCGGAGGAGGGCAAAAAATCCTCACCCTATGGGCTGTCACACCCCAATTAGTGGAAACGGTCTGTGATGGGGTCCAGCAGAATTTGTCACTTTCCGAGTGGCAGGAACTTGCGGGAAGTCACTTACCCTATGAACGGACCTGCACGAACCTCCCATTGCATCCGAGTTTTATCGAAGAAGCCAAGAATCTGGCCAGAAAGGGAGATGCCGATAAGGCCAGACAACTATTCGAACGCGCCAAATTTTTAGATTCTTCTTTGGATTTAGATCCTAAAAAGGAAGTAGAAAAACTGACGGCCAAATCCTGATCCCCTCATGATCAAGGGACACATTCTCTCTCTTTCCCTGCCCAGCGTTCCTGATTCAGGCCTCATGACGAACGGTTTGACTCACCCCTGAGATAAGAAGTCAGATCAGGCAGCGGCAAACACCTGCAAGAGGGGGCCTCCTCCAAACGCAATCAGAAACTGTTGAAAGGAGTGTTGAATCTTTCACGGCACTCGCCAATAACCGCTCCAGGCGACCATGTCTCGTCAAGGAAAGAGAACCTCAGGCGGGATTGATCCGAAAGTACCTGCCTCAGCGGAAAGGAGAAAGCCGGATAGCGGCAAGGCACAAGAATGGTTTGGAAGGGGCAACCGGATGAACGAAAAAAAGGGAGGAACAGGGAATATCCGTTGGTAAACAGTCTTAATGCAAATGAATGGTCCCGCCGGGTTGCACTTCAAGAATAGCCGACCCCGGCGCGATATTGACACTATTAACGCTGCCATCTGCAAAACTCCCCAGATCCAGGAAGGGCGAAAATTCCGGTGCCGCGGAGAAATCCGACGGATTGCCGGCGACTAACCAAGCCGGGTTGGAGAAGGGAGCAAAGCATCCGCCGCCGCTACACAGACTATTGGAAATCGTCACCGCATTCTGGCCGGTTCCGAAATTGACCAGTCCACCGCCATTCAAGGAAAACAGTGACCCGCTCCCGACACTGACGAAGACTCCGCCATTAATGCTCACGAGGCTGTTGCCCTGAACCGACAGCAGGCTCCCCCCGTTGACCATGAATTGTCCGCCCCCCGTCACGCTGAAAAGGTTGCCGTTGACCGTGAGGGAACTGGCATCCACACGAATTAACGAATCCCCGGGGAGCAAATTGGCCACCAACTTGGCCTCCTGCCCGGCCACGCGTCCAAAATCCGATGACGTTTCCATCGCCCCTCGAATCATGGCCATCAGGGGTGCCGTGGCTTCCAGTAAAGCTTGATCCACCTGTCCACCGGATGCCGAAGAGGCCACGACGACACCATGCATGACCTTCACGTCACTATCGAGCAGTTCCACCAGGGCCGGAATGTCCACCCGGGTGATATCCTGTCCATTGC
>JBDIVP010000129.1:0-9809 GCA_039794325.1 Candidatus Inrsubterrania sp. | reverse complement strand
ATTTCTACACCACTCGGAGAAAAACCAACAGGACAAATCCTCCGAGCTGGCCACCGGGTGGCCGCCTATTTCCGGACACGAACCACCTTCTCCCTTGAACCCATCCAAGACCATCCAGGACCTTTCATTATAAAAACCGGGGGTTGTTCGAGGAGACGGAACGGAGGGGAAACAGCTTGCTCCCGATTTCACATCTCGGATTGCTTTTTCAGCCGACGATCCAACGCAAACCTGGTAATACCAAGGTACTTGGCGGCCAAACTTTTATTATGGTCGGAGAGTCGCATCACCTCTTCAATCACCGCGTTTTCGATATCGGCCAGACGGTGCTCCCCTAACGCCATTTCGATGCGAATCACCTGCCGATTACCCTGAAGCACCGCATTGACCGGAAATTGAGCCACTTCATGCACTTCCCGGGGAAGGTCTCCCGGGGTCAAATTCTTGCCATGACAGAAAATCACCGCTCGCTCGATGATATTTTGCAACTCCCGAATATTGCCCGGATAGGGGTACCGCTCCAGCAACAGCTGGGCCTCGGGTTCGATATCGTTTATGTCCTTCCCGACTTCCTGGCTTTGCCGGATCAATGCCTGGAGCGAGAGGGGAATGATGTCTTCCACCCGTTGACGCAAAGGAGGCAGTTCCAAGGACACCACATTCAATCGGAAGAACAGGTCTTCCCGGAAGGCTCCCTGACTGACTTCCTTCTTGAGATCCCGGTTAGTAGCGGCGATCAAACGGAAATCCACTTCGATATCTTCACGCCCGCCCAATCGTTTCAATGACCGTTCCTGCAGAACCCGAAGCAGCTTGGCTTGCATGGCCTGATTCAGGTCCCCGATTTCATCCAAAAACAGGGTTCCCCCTTCGGCCTGCTCACACAAACCGGGTTTACGCTGATTCGCACCGGTGAATGCCCCTCGTTCGTAACCGAACAATTCGCTCTCAAAGAGTTCCTGAGGTATGGCGGTGCAATTTACCCCAACAAAAGGCGCATGGCGCCGGGCCCCGTTATGGTGAAGGACACGGGCGACAAACTCCTTGCCGGTTCCGGTTTCGCCGGTCAGCAAGACCGTGGTCTTTGGATTTTGGGCCATTTCCTGGATTTGCCCCAGCAACTCCTTCATGCTCGGACTGTTGGCGATCAAGTTCTGCAAGGCATAGCGTTCGGACACGTCCTGGGTCTCAAAATCCACACGGCGACGAAGCCGAAGATATTCGAGAGCCCGATTGATGACGGGTTCCACCCCGGAAAAATCCACGCTTTTGATCAGGAAATCGTATGCCCCCAATTTGATGGCTTCGACGGCATCCTCCACCGTGCCATAGGCCGTCAGCAGGATCACCAAAGATTGCTGAGCTTTCGAACGGAGCTGTTTTAAGGTTTCCAGTCCGCTCATACCCGGCATTTTCAAATCCAGGAGAATTAAATCGGGCACATCATGTTCCAAAGCCTCCAACAACGCCTCTCCGGAATCGAAACTCCTGATTTGATGATGTTTGGCCAACCGACGGCTCAGAGCCTGCCGGACCACATCATCGTCATCCGTCACGAATATATTCGCTCGCATACGTTACACTGCCGTCGGTTGTGGCTGAGAGGTGCACGGGAGCCAAATGTCCATTGTGGTGCCGGCTCCCTCCTGGCTTTCCACATGGATTTCTCCCCCGTGGGATTCAATTATATTTCGGCAGATGGCCAACCCCAATCCCGTCCCGCGATGCTTGCCGCTTGTAAAAAACGGTTCAAAAATCCTGGGCAGGGCATTCGGACTGATCCCTTTTCCATTGTCCACTACCCGCAGCCGAAGCCCCTTCCGGCGCTCATACGTTTCCTCAGCAATCCGGACCCGCAAATGTCCCTGCGGGCCAACCGCTTCAAGCGCATTTTGAATGACGTTCAAGATGACTTGTTTGAGCTGATCCCGATCGGCATGAATAAGCGGCAGGTCGGAGGGGGGATGAAAGTCCACACGGGCATCTTTTTGTCTGATCGGTTCGGCCAACACCTGCAGGGATTCCTGCACCAGATCCGCCAGCGAAAACGTCAGGGGCAATAAATCTCTCGGGCGGGCATAATCAACGATTTGATTGACGATTCGATCCAGCCGACGGGTTTCCTTGAGAATGACATTGAGATCCTCACGATGCGAATCGCCCACTTCAAAATCTTCCAACAGGAGGGTGGCGGTGGATCCGATACCCACCAACGGATTGCGAATCTCATGGGCTATCCCCGCCGCAACCTGCCCCAAGGTGGCCAGCCGCTCCGCCCGACTCAGTTGCACGCGCATTTGTTCCAAGGCGGTAATATCGACATTAAATCCTTGATAGACCACCGTGCGGCCTTCCTCATTTTTGAGGGGAACGGCCCGGCTCAGCACTTTCCGCACCGACCCGTCGGCATGCAGAAACCGAAACACCCGTTCGAATGCCTGACCTGTTTCCCAAGCATCCTGAAAGGCCGACCGGATTTCCTCCCTTTCATCAGGATGAATGGCGTCCCACATCCGTTCGGGATCCGGATTAGCGTCGGGATCATAACCGACAATCACCCAATTTTGGCGATTACTGAAAATCAGCTGATTCTTTTTGGCGGTGAAAATCCCAATGGGTGCATGATCGACAATACCACGATATTTGGCTTCAGAGGTGGATAAATCCTGATTGAGCCCCCGCAGTTCATTTTCAGATTGTTCAATATGACGGATATATTCCCGCAGTTGGGTCCCCATCGTTCTCATAACCCGGGTCAAATCCCCGATTTCATCGCAACGATCCAGGGCGGGGACATCGGGGATACTGCCCCAGGAAACTTTTTCCACCGTTTTGGCCAGAATGGTTAAAGGGCCGGTAATGGAACGGGCGATCAAATGAAGCGGGAGCAGCATCAAAATTAACGCCAAGCCACCTCCGCCCACCACCACGGTCATCAACACAGCCCGATCGGACGAACTGCTATCCAAGGCCTCCCGCAACAACTCCATTTCCCGGCGGTCAAATTTGGCCATTTCCTCGCGGATGGCCAACATCATCAACCGCCCTTTTTCTGATTCGATATAGGCCAAGGCATCCTCCGTATGCCCGGCCTTCACCCGCTCAATCAGCTTATCTTTATCATTCATAAGCTGCTCAACCTGCACCCGCACCGATTCAATTAATTCCTGCTGGGACTGCACCTCCCGAACCATTTGCCTCAGCGATCCGCCCAATTGAAGAACCCGTTGCTTGGCAGCCAGGTAAGGTTGCAAAAATTGTGGTTTTTGCGTGAGTACAAACCCTCGAAATCCTGTTTCCAAATCCACAACCAACCGCATGAATTCCGAGGAGGCCTGCTGAACGTGATACACGTCATTCAGGTGATCTTCGTCCAGGGAAAAGGTCTGCACACTTTTATAAGTCACCAGACTCAAAATGAGAACCGCCAAAATGGGTACGCCGGAAACCAACAGGAGTTTCCTGGCAATCGGCAGATTGAGAAAAAATCGATAAATCGCCATCAGCCCTCACCTAGAAACCCGATATTCCTCTATCAAAGTAGGTGGGAAAGCACACGCCTGCATGTTGATGGGCGAAAGAACCCGCACACCGCACAAAACGTTTCAATTGCACTCTTTCCAATGTCATGACCAGCGCTCACGACAAAACCGCAAGGCGGAAACTCATCCGCCCATCCTTCGGTAATTGCCCTTACTATACCGTAAAGCCACTAGAAATCGCATGGATAGGTGGAGTCCTCATCAGGACTTAGAAAGCAGACCGGTGGTCTTCCCCTCCTACTCCGGTTCAGGGACTATTAAGGAGGAATTTTTAAACGCCTGCTTGTTTCTTTCATGAAACCATCTGAGGAGATATGGGTATGACGACCGGCATCCCGGTTTCCTGAAAAAACCGGACAAAAGAAAACAGCTCAGGCTTAATCGACTTAGTTCCTTAAAATTTTCAGACCATTCATGGCAGGACCTCCCGACAACCCATGAAAACTCCAATATTCCTTTGAAAATCAACAGCCTCCTCCTTAAACCTACTATTTGTATCGAGAAGGGCTACACAAAACCTAATTAAATTTACGTATTTTTAACCATTAATTCTTACCCGCTCCCTGAATGTTTCCACACCAATCTCAGGAGTGAGCATTTTCGCACTATCTTCTAAGTTTAAAAACGCTCATTTTAAGCCTGAGGCAATTGAATACGGTAATCACATGAACTCAGTAAAGCATTGAAAAATAAGTAATTTTTCAGGAAAATTCACCTCAATGCTGCATGGCATCCACATTGCTGTATAAGAAATTGTACAGAGTGACAGAAACGAACAAGACCATAGACGTTCAGTCCCATAAAACTTAGGAAAAGGTGATGCCATGGAACATATCGTCATCATTACAGTGTTGACCATCATTGTGATTCAAATAATGAACAGACTGGGGTTGGATTAGAAAAAAGCCCGTTATAGTCCTTGCCCTGTTCCACCCTATCGCTATAACACGACCGTTCTTATCCCTCCCTCTCCTCGCCGCAAATCAGGACCGTCAAGAGGTCCATCAATAAAAAAAAAGTGTGAGCCTACAAGGATCTCCTGGTATATTTACGGGTCATTCTCCCGTTCCTGAACTCTCGATCTTGAAAAAGGTCTGGCGTTTCATATAAACCGAAAAGACTGATGACTCGTAAGATATTATTCATTTTCATTCCTGCTTTAGTCCTGGCATTGGCTATCGGTATCGGAATCGGGCAGAACCTTTCCTCTCAACAAGGCATTCCGGTCCGTAACGTCGCCGATTACATTAATGCCCTCCTCCAGGCTCACAGAACTTTTTATACCCAACACATTGTTGAAAGAATGGAAGCCATGTTATTGGTCACGGCCACGGAAAATTGGAGGGAGGATCACACCCTTCCCCTCCCTGCCCAATTTTTTAAGGAAGCCTCACGGGGCTTGCACATTCGTGGCAACCCATTTCGTTACCGCTTGATCAGCCTATGGCCGATCAATAAGGAAAACACACCTCAAAATGACCAGGAACGGACGGCACTGGAAAAAGTCATGAAGTACGGAGAGGTGGTCGAACAGGAAATTCAAATGGATGACCGCCTATTTTTCCAGGCGATATTCCCGGATCGAGCCGTCAGCCGGGCCTGTGTGACGTGCCATAATTCCCATGAGAGCAGCCCCAAACGCGATTTTAAATTGAATGACATCATGGGGGGGGTGTCCATCCTCATTCCCCTGGACTAACCCCCCTTCTCCAGTCCGCCTTCAATCAATCCCTCCCTTACTTTCTTCACTGCCTCTTGAAAGATCCTTGTCCCCATGAGTGTGGACTTTCTGATATACAGTGCGGGAGGTCGCCTCGTTCTCAACCAAGAACATTTATTACGGAGGGGAATCCTGTGATCCTTATCCCAACAGCTTCCCCGTGATCAAGCCCTCCCTTTGCGGACAAAGAAGGCTGCCGAAGGTCACCCACCCGTGAGCATCATGGAACCCGGTTAAAGGTCTCGGTATACACTTCAACCTCCTCTATCAACCAGCCGCCGTCAGGACCGGGAACCAAAATATATAACTCATCCTGCGGCTGGTCTCCCATCAACGTCACAATATGGGCATGAACCATGACATGCGCTTCCTCTTCGATCATTTCATCATGCACGACTTTGGCTCGTACGTATTTCATGCCTAAATTTCGAAGAAACGGCCCCCGCGTAGCCACCCATTCTTCCTTGGACAATCCCTCACGAAAACCCGGAGTCGTCAGCGCAGCGGCCTGCTCCATCTGACCAGGGTACACTTGAAGCCACCGTTCAACGACCGACCGAGGGGAGGCCAAGGGGGCCTCCTGACTCCAAAGGTCGGTTGGCCCCGCCATTAACAGGGCACAAGCAAGGCACCACATCCACCGCATCGATTGTGCTTTTCGAATGGCGTCACATGATCTCATCAAACCATCCTTAAAGGCTTTTTGATCCAGGGATCTTCCATTGCTTCCTCCATCCATCGCAATCAAGTAACGAAGGATCAGGGCTTTTCTGCGTCACAGACCGGATCACCTTCCAACAATGTACCAAAACCTCTCATTTATGGGAAAATCAGACAACCGGCGAATCCGGTTTCTCAACCGCCGATCAAACACCGGTCTCTACCGAAGAGCCTTCATGCCCCATTCCTCTCCAAATCTACCCGCTCCGGACGATCAAGCGGAGCCGCCGCAGCCCTCTTTAACCGTCACTCAGGATCGTCTCACCAGAATATTGGCTGTCATCCTCTCCGCCGTGGTCAGTTTCCTGATCCTGGTGATATGGCTTCCACCACGTCCTTCAACATCCGACGTCATGGTGCGCTTGACCGGCATTCTCCCCGCCGGAGTCGGGCTATATTATGTTTTGACCCGCCGGATCCGGCGGCGGAGAGCCATCAGACGTTCGCCTTTCCCCGATCACTGGAGGAAGATTCTGGAACAGGAAGTTTCGTATTATCAGGCACTTTCCCCGTTGGAACAACAACGGTTTCGAGAGGAAGTGCATATTTTCATACAGGAAAAACGCATTACCGGCATCAACGCCACGGTGGACGATACGGTTAAAATACTGGTGGCGGCCAGTGCCATCATTCCTATTTTCGGATTCCCCGGATGGGAATGGGAACAAATTCGCGAGGTCTTGATTTACCCCAACGTTTTCGACGAACACTATCAAACAGGGGAACAGGCGGAAGACTCCCTGCTGGGCATGGTCGGTTCCGGTGCCATGAACCGCATGATGATTTTGTCCAAACCTGAGTTGCTCCAGGGATTTCGTCGGAACAACCGCCGACACAATGTCGGCATCCACGAGTTTACCCATTTGTTGGATAAATCCGACGGTGTCGTGGACGGAGTCCCCGAGGTGGCCTTACCCGCCAAGGCCATCAGACCCTGGTTGAAAATAGTCCATCAGGAGATGGAAAATATCCGCCGCGGGCATTCCGATATTGATCCCTATGGGATAACGAACGAGGCGGAGTTTTTTGCGGTAGCCTCGGAATATTTTTTTGAAAACCCCGCACGCATGAAACACCGACACCCGGATCTTTATGTCATGTTGAAGCGGATCTTCCGTCAGGATCCGCAATCCCGCCTCACCCGTGCCATTTCCGATATGATCAAACCCTAAGAGGCCCTGACACTTAGGCCTTCAGAGCCCTCTGGTTCAAACCGGAGGAATCCTCTATAATAGGCCCTATCTTCCCAATTCCCCAGAGGTTCTTTCATGCGCGTTCTTCTGGCGGTTGACGGTTCCCCACAATCCCTTTTGGCTACCGAAGCACTCATGGTGTTGGCATCGGTCAAACACCTCGATGTTTTACATGTCGTGGATCTTCCCAAATTGTCCTTTTCCATGTTGGGTCCCGAAATTGCCCATGATATGACCGGCATGGCCCTGCAGAGCATGAAAGAGGAGGGAGAACATATTCTGGAACGTACGCTTTCCCTCATTGACACTCATGCGATACCGTCCCCCTGTATGCGAATGGAAGAAGGCAGCCCGGCGGAAATCATTATGTCGGTTGCCCAGGATGAAAAGAGCGATCTGATTGTGATGGGAGCCCGGGGAAAAGGCCATGTACAGGAATTCCTCCTCGGGAGCGTTTCCCAACGTGTCCTAACCCATGCGCGCTGTCCGGTACTGATCATCAACTCCCCCTTAAAGACCATCGGCAAGGTGCTGGCCGCCATTCAAAACGAGGATGACGTCGGGCGCCTGTCTCTCTTTCTGGCCAAACACCCTTTTCCCGACGGGACAATCATTACAGTCCTGACCGTCGTGCCTATCCCACGGTCTCTTCTGCGAGGGGGAGCCTCCGCCTCCGAAAGCAAAGTCGAGCAAGCCTTAACCAGCGCCGAATTATTTTTGGACCGGGCCGTCAACCGCCTGCAGACAGGGTTTTACGACGTGAAACCCCTGGTAAGCCTCGGAGGTCCCGCTCAAACCATCCTGGAAGAATCCAAATTATTGGAACCGGATATCCTCATGCTGGGTGTGCATCATCCTTCTGCGATCACCCGCTTTATCCTGGGCAGCGTGTCCCACACGGTGATCCATCATTCGGTTCATCCGATTTTCGTCTTCCGCTGAACGGGTCCCGTCTATTAGCCTTCCCGGGCTTCCACCCCGGAGCGATAGGTCTCATACACATAGACGGGAATAGCCAAATCCCCAAGATGCTTCTCAATAAGGGGCTTGACATCTTTCCAATCCAGGCCGCCTACTCCGGTGGCCAGCTTCGGCAACGCCAGGCTGGCGAAACCTTCCGCCTCAACGGCCTTGCGAAGTGCCCTCAAGCAATGATTCACATATTCCAGCTTCGCCCGGCCGGGGTTGGCTCCATGGCTGGGTGCAGGCTCCTGGGTCAATAAATTTATAATTCGGGTACCTCCCACACCGGCCCAACTCCACAATTCCCCCGGTTGAGGGTGTGAAATCTGACAAAAATGCCGAAAGTCTTTCACCATTGCCGGCCAACGCTCGCGGAGGGCCAAAGCCAATCCGTTTGTAAAATTGTCGTTGGGAGCCACCCCATGCGCCAGGGCCGCCGCTTTGGTTAATAAGATGTCACCTTCCACTTCATGAATCATACACGTCCTCCTTGATATTAAAGGTCTACCATCCAACACAAAATGCCGCAGTGTAACATAGGAACGGCATTAAGAGGCATCGGCCATTTCCCGAAGAAAGGGCCCATTACCCCACAAGTCACAAGACCGGATGCCCCCTATCACCCGACACACGGCCATAGTACACATCGGTTCAACCTCGTCCGATGAACAGTCTGCCCATCATGCTTGATCAACGATTTGAAGACTGTCTCACTCTCGAAACGGCCGCGCTCAACTATGTTCACCTGGCATCCGTTTATCACTCCGATCTCCCTTCCACCCTGGCGGTTTCCCCTCAGCTTGTTCGATCCGTCCGGATTGTTATCGTGAATGACCAACAATCTGACTTCCGGAGGGACCTTCCTGATGATCAACCCTAACCTCGATGAAACCTGGGTCGCCCATCACCTCGTTGAGGCCAACGGTCTTGTCTGTCGGGGAAAGCTGGAACCTGCCAGTCCACTCCAACCACACACCTCACCCCTGGTGCTCACCACTTGGCAGCAGGGGTGAAGCGGGGGACAATTCACTTCATTCATACCGGAGGGCATCGATCGGATTCAGGCGGGAGGCTTTATTGGCTGGATAGATGCCAAAGATCAGCCCGACGGCTACCGAAAACAAAAAAGCGACCAGTATCGATTCAAAGGAAATTATCGTCGGCCAACCAGCGACAAACGTGGTGGCCCGGGCCCCCAGAATACCAAAGACGACCCCCAACACGCCGCCGACCATGCTGAGTATTATCGCTTCGGCCAGAAATTGCACCAGAATGTGCCGGCGTTTGGCTCCAAGAGCCATGCGAATCCCGATTTCCCGGGTCCGTTCCGTCACCGACACCAATAGAATATTCATGACGCCGATCCCGCCCACCACCAAGGAGATGGCCGCCACGGAAAACATCATGACCGTCAGCGTTTCACCGGTTCCTTCCTGAACCCGCCCAATGTCCACTTGGGTGCGGATGGTAAAATCATCAGGTTGATCGGGGCGGAGGCGATGGCGTTCCCGCAAAATCCGGGTAATGTCCTCCACCGCCTGCGGAAGATCTTCCGTCCGCGCAGTCGAGGCAAACAAAGCCCCGACGGTTCCAAGAAATTGCGTACCCAACACCCGCCGCTCCGCCGTGGTAAATGGAATAAAAATGATGTCGTCCTGATCACTGCCAGTG
>JBDIVP010000128.1:0-9904 GCA_039794325.1 Candidatus Inrsubterrania sp. | reverse complement strand
GATTTTCCCGGGCACCCTGCTTGACCAACTCTCGCAATCCATAGGTCTCAATAGGCGTCCCTGAACATCGTTGAGGCGGCAATTCCACGGCATCCCCCTGCCTGCGTAATAATTCCAAAACGGCATCTCCTACCCCATCCTCGAAATAATTCGCCGCACACCCATGAAAATACGCCATTTTCCCTGCTTTTTCAGCCGAGACCTTTGTTAATGAGGCATAACGATCCCGCAATTGGCGGACAGCCAATTTAGGAAGAAGCAAATCACGCGGAATCCTGGCCGTTTCCGCCAACCCCCTGAGAAACAGGCGTGAAAGCCATTCCAAGCCTACCCGAAAGAATGGGCGATCCCACCATGACTGTGTCACGGCCAACAGCTTGAGCAACGGGTGAAAAAGGCGAGGGCGGGCATGTAAGCCGAAAATCCATTTGGCAACCGGATTCGGATATTCCGCCCGCCGTTGAAGAATGAGATCCGCCACATCCACCCCTGCCGGACAAATCGTGCGACAGGATTTGCAATTCAAACAAGCCTCCACCACCCGCTTGGATTTCAAATATTGATAATCGCCGGCCGTGACAATTTCATACCAACCCCGGGCGCTCATATCCTCAGACTGAAAGACATCATAGACCGGACACACGGAATTGCACTTGGCGCAAGTGGCGCAGGGTTTTTCAATCCGTTCGAAATCGATATGCTCCGTAAAGGGCGCGGCACTTAATTTGATGCCCGGATTCATAATTTCCTGGGGATCAAAAGCCTGCTTCACCCGTGTGAACAGGGTATACAGATCCTCCCCGTACATCAGACGAACCGTCTCAGCCCTGATCCGTCCATCCCCATGCTCCCCACAAATAGACCCATCAAAGCGATCCAACACAGTTTGATGAATGTCCCGGTGGGCTTCCACCATCTTGGAGAAATCGTCACGATCCCGAAGATCCAACAGCGGGACAATATGAGCATTCCCATTCCCCACATGGCCGAATATAGCCACCGATACCTCACGACCGACAAAATAGTGTTCAAGGTATCGAATCAGCTCCCCCGTTCGAGAAGCCGGAACCACGACATCATCCACAAAATTTATGGGCTTCTTTCGAGGATGAAATCGATACAGTGTCGGATAAAGGGCTTTGCGGGCCTTCCACAATTCGGCTTGTTGGTCAGGGTCTGAGGCGATCATCGGGTCCCCTGCCAAAAGAAATCCACGGCACATGGCCGCCAGGCGGTCACTCCGCCCCTCTTCCTCATCCTGGTCGAATTCAATGAGAAGGGTCGCCGCCGCATCAGCCGGAATTCCATGCGGTCCACGTCCGATCAAATCCAGGGTATTCGCATCCATGACTTCCAGCGCGTTCGGATGGAGTTCCAGAAGGTGGGGAACCGCTTCCCCCATCCCTTCCAGATGACGAAAATGAATCAACCCGGTTATCGTGGACTCCGGGCGCCGCACCAACTTTAATGTGGCTTCACTCATAATGCCGAGGGTACCCTCACTCCCCACAAACAATTTCGGAATATCAAACAGGCCGCGATCCAAGCCATCCACGAGATCGAAGAGGTTATACCCGGAACTATTCTTACTGACCCGTGGACGTTTTTCGCGAATCATGGCATGACCCTCTTTAAGCAACTCCCACACCGTCCTCAACGGTCCATATCGATTCAGGATGCCCGCCATCCCCTCCGTCTCTAGAGCCACCGGTCGCGCATCCAGCCACCCCTCCCGTAACAAACGAACCCGCAGGCTCTGCACGTTGTCCTTGACCGAGCCGTATCGAAGGGAATGAGGCCCGGATGAATTATTGGCCCACATCCCTCCCAACTTGCACATTTCGCCGCTGGAGGGATCCGGGCCGAACATATAGCCCGATGGGGCCAGCCGTTTATTCATTTCAGCCAATACCAAGCCAGGCTGAACCCTGGCCCATCCTTCATCGGTATTGACCTCCAAAATCCTGTTCATCCGAGAGACATCGACGATAAGACCGGACCCGACGGCCGATCCCGTCAGATTTGTGCCGGCGGCACGGGGCGTCAACGGAATACCATGGGAGGCCGCATAGTCCACAATGTAATCAATATCGGATTCGGTTTCCGGTAGAACAACCGCTTGAGGAGGAATTTTATAGATACTGGCGTCAACCGAGTAGGCGGTCAAGGTCGCCCAATCCGACCGAACCTTTTCGGCGCCTAAGATCTTGGTGAGATCACGCACTAATCCACGGGGCTTTTCGAGGTGAATCAGGTCCATAGAACCCATTGTAGAAGAGGGTATCCCTGGTCAACAAGACAAGACCAGAAAAACCCGAAGGGAAAAACTCGATAATCCTGCTGACAGGAAGAGGAGGACGAAATGAGGGAGAAAGAGAGCAACAGGACGGTTAACCCATCAAGCCTCCACCGGCAATCCTCACCAGATAACGGTTTTTCTGATCATCTTGAAAAACCTATGGCCTTTGGCTTGCTTTAGGCCGACATATCCTTAAGGGACGATTCTTCCGACGAGGAGTCAGCATCCATGGAAGCATCCAGTAAATCCTGTTCAGGGTCTCCCAACTCTTTGATTTCCTTCAAAGGAGGGAGATCCCGCAAATCCCGTAATCCGAAACGGTGAAGAAATTGTTTACTGGTTCCATATAATATGGGACGCCCCGGCACGTCCTGCCGCCCCACAATCCGAACCAACTTCTGATCAAGCAACGTTCGTAACACTCCTGATGTTTCAACCCCGCGGATTTTTTCAATATCCGCCCGGGTCATCGGCTGTTTGTAGCCGATGATCGCCAAGGTTTCAAGAGCCGAGCGGGACAACTTGGCCGTCGTTTTGCCTTTAATCAGCCGCTTGATCACCCGGCCGTACTCTGGGCGCGTGACACATTGATAACCTCCCGCCACTTCGGCAATCTGCAACCCTCGTCCGTTTTGTTCATATTCCGACTGTAAGACCTCCAAGACGGATTGAATCGTGGATTTCGGAACATGTTCCAGCGCACAGGCCATCTTTTCCAATGTCAGCGGTTCATGGGCGACGAATAACAACGCTTCAAGCATCCCTTTGACTTCCATTTGATCTATGGATTCAATTGGAGACCGCTCTTCGGCGGCCACCGAATCGCATTCCATACCGCGGTCTTCCTGCAACTCCCCCACGGGCAATTCTTGGGGCTCAACTGCTTCTTGGCTTTCGGCTGCAAGATGTCCATTTGTCATTTCCTGAGTAATCATTCCACCCTCCATCGGCACACCGAGAAGTCCCAAATTTCCATACCGATTCGACATCGAACGTTCATGTTGGTGCTCGACACAAATTTCGTCGACATCATCGTGAAATCCTTCCACCTCAGCTTTCCAAATCGCTCATACTCTCACCGTTGGCAGAGGCTCCGGCTGGAACGAACCGCCGAGTGACATGTATCGGCCCGAACCATTCGCCTTGAAATAATCGCACTAAATTCATTCTGACCAGTTCCAAGAGGGCCAAAAACGTGGTGATGATTAAAGGACGAGAGAGGTGTTGGTCGAACAACCGGTCAAACGGAATGGAAGATTCGACTTCCAGACGATCCAATATACATTGAATCCGGTCCTGAACCGTCCAATTTTCTCTTGTCAGCTCTACAAAATTTTGCGCGGCCGTTCTATCCAATACTTCCTGTAGGGCACTGAGCAGATCAAAAAGATGCAGGTCTTCCCCGATCCAATCCTCATCTTCCTCAACCTGATCCTCCCTAACCGTTTGACTTTCTTCCTGTCGCGGGACAAGTTCTCTCGCAAATGATTCCTGCCACACTTGCTGGCGGCCGATCAAATTCACGGCCGCGTCCTTATACCGTTCATATTCAACCAGTTGGCGAACCAACTCTCTTCGAGGATCAACTCCCTCATCGTCTTCCGGCGAGTCCGGTTTTTCCTCCTTCGGCAATAACATACGGGATTTGATATGAAGAAGAGTGGCGGCCATGACCAGGAACTCTCCCGCCAGGGATAAATTCAAGGTCTTCATGAGGGACAAATATTCCAGGTACTGCTGCGCAATGAGCGCAACCGGAATATCGTAGATATTGATTTTATGTTTGCGGATAAGATGCAGGAGAAGGTCCATCGGACCGGTGAAGGCTTCCAGCTTCACCTGATAAACATCTTCATCATCCAGGGCGGAAACAGTGGAAGGGAATGCTTGATCCAAAAGATTCCTCGTGCCTGTTGATAACCGGCAAATTATTGAATTGATATACCATCTTTGGTGGAAACCCGCAATAGGAAATCAAAATATAGTGGTGTAAATCGCTAGGCCTTAGCCCGTGACCGCCAGTTATGGAGCAAGAAAAGAACCAACACACAGGCCAAAATGACCATTTGGACGGCCGGATCGTTCCAGCTTTTTCTGGTGAGTGGAGGAATTTTGACATTACTTCCAGCCGAATCCGGACGAACGGCAAAGGAGACATAGGAAAAATCCGCCGGGACTGCAAATTGAGAATTAGATAAATCCACCGCCTTTTGAAAGTCGCTCCGGACAAACAGGCTCCGGTCGTGAAATTCCGAAAAACGAAAATAGACCTCATGCATAAAAACCGCATCCGAAAAATCAACCGCCTCATGAAACACCGAACCTGAAAAGCCCGTCCCACTGGAAAAAATTGCCCGTAAAAATGTCGTCTCTTTATAAAAGACCACCTCAAGGAATTCCGCCAACCCTTTAAACCGCGTATTGGCAAATGTCGCAGGTCCTTGAAATACCGCTTTATGAAAACGCGAATGCGTGCCGAAGTGGGCATTCGTAAAGTCCGCTCCGTTCACAAACCGGGCTCCAATAAAGAATCCTTCATAATCCACTTGCATCCCGGTGAACCGGGCGGGTTGCAGGAAAATCGTCTTGGAAAAATCGACCGATTGCAGAAATGTCGATTTCGAGACATCCACCTTTCCGGCAATCACCAAGGCTCCCTCCGATAGATTCGTCGCCAGAACGTTTTCAAATGTTGTTTGCCGAAGGCGTATGCTTCCAGGGATAAACCGGACATCTTGAATATTACGTTGAGCCAACTCCCCCTGTAGGGGGACAGGGATCCCAGACAAACCCGCCACAGGTTGCAGCGGCAGCTGGTCCAACATGACCTCACCAATCACGACCACACCCTGTAGATCCAGGCTTTTCCCCTCTCCCAGGGCGGCCAGAAGATCGGACCCGGACACCGCTAACATCTGCCGTTCGGATGAGGAACACGGTCCTTCCAAATGAACCCAGAATACATGCTCTAAATCGTCCGGCTTTTCAAGTACTCGACAGGCATGTACCGGATTTCCTCCTCCGGCCAGTAACACACACACCACACCCACAACCAGCCCCCACAGGCTCCGGAACCAGATTCTTTGAGTATTTTCCAGACGCATCCTCGACTTCATAACAGACATAACGGACCTTTTCCTCTCAGCCAATGGCGAAGGCACGGCGGACGGAAACCTCCGTCCGGTCTCCCACATGAGCCGGATGTTGGGGACCGCATTTTTAAAGGCCGGTCCGGATTTCGAGGGTCAGATAGTCGAAAACAATCAAAACCCTGAAGCGGTTTCGTAGGATCGAAGAGTTACGCAGATTTGGGAGTTTCGTCCTTTTTGCCCGTCAGATCTTTCATGGAAAGATAAAAGTCCTTGTGCTCCAAATCCTGATTTGATAAATGTTTTTCCAGCTCTTCGACGGTTTTCGGAGGAGGCACAACCACTTTTTCCCCTTCTTTCCAATTGGCAGGGGTTGCACAGGCGTGGCGATCCGTTGTTTGCAGGGCGATGACCAACCGATAAATTTCATCGACATTGCGGCCGGCATTCAGAGGATAATACACCAGAGCCCGGATCACCCGTTTAGGATCGATCACAAAAACGGCCCGAACGGCGGCCGTTGAACTGGCATTCGGGTGGATCATGCCATAGAGCTGCGCCACCTTCATATCGACATCGGCAATCATGGGAAACGGAATACCGACCCCCCACGTCTCCTGGATATTGCGAAGCCAGGCCAGGTGGGCATGGACACTGTCTACGCTTAAGCCGATCAACTTGATCCCCCGTTTTCGAAATTGATCATAGGACCGGGCAAAAGCCACTAACTCGGTGGTACAAACCGGTGTGAAATCGGCAGGATGTGAAAAGAACACCACCCAATTCTGCTCCTGCCAGACACTGAAATTAAAATCCTGATTATGAGTGGTCACAGCCGAAAAATCAGGGGCCGGATCACCAATGCGAGGGAGTCCTCGTTCTTCTGACATGAATCCTCCTTGACAAGATCAAAGTAATGGCACAGTCCATCCCGCCGCTCCCCCTGGACCACACCGAAGGCAGCAATACGGGATATTCAATGCCCTCATTTTCGCTGAAAACCGGGACCGCGTTCACACAGAAGCATCCCTTCCAACCGGCACCGGCGGCGCAATTACCACGAACGAGGCAGTTCCTCCTCATCGTCATCATCAAGATTCGATTCGGTCTCACGGAAAAACTTTTCCGGACCGAGTTCTTCGGATAAATCCTCGGTTAAATCCAGTTCGTCGTCCCCGTCATCGGCAAGGTCCTCGGCAAAGTCATCATCCTCAAACTCATCATCCAAATCATCCGCCAAGCTTTCCACATCCAAATCTTCTTCATCGACATCCAGGTCGGTATCCAGGTCATCCAACCCCAATTCATCCTCATCCTCCACTTCCACTTCAATGTCCAATTCGGCATCCAGATCTTCGACCCCTCCCGGTTCACCGCCACCATTGGAAGACGGCAACTCTTCTGATTCAAGAAGATCAGTGATTTCGGGTTCGGTAATTTCGGGTATGATGCCGGCCGTCTTGGACGGAGTCTGGGAAGGAGAGGCTGACCGGGAACCCTTCGGGCGAGCTTCCTTTGCCCCTCTGGAGGACTTGGACGTGGTTGAAGCCTGGGCAGATCGGACTGTCTTTGGAGGTTTAACCGTCTTGGAAGCCTTTGAGGCTTTACTGATTGTATCTCCGCCGGCCTTACCTTTTTTCGAACCCGTGGCTCCCTTGGCCTGAGTGACCTTCTTGGTTTGACCACTTTTGGCTTTTGTATCTTTTGCTTTCAATTTCGTTACACCTTTCTTTGATGAACCTTTGGCAGAAGCTTTCGGTTTGGTTTTAGTCGCCGGTTTGGGTTTGCTTTTGACCGGAAGTCGCTTGGCCGCCGCCGCTTTCGGAGTCTTGGTGTCCTTCCGCGATGCTCTCGCAGCCTTTTCCTTCGGCTTCTTGGCACTCTTCGGTTTAGCCTTGGACTTGGACGCAGCCTTGGCAGCCATGTGAGATCCTCCTGATAGTTAAGCCAATGTTGGATTCGTCCCTGACGAATCGACTTCCGGATTGTCCCCCATCTAACATGACCAGGGTGGTTCTTTCAACAACTGAATGCATCAAAGTTTTCAATCCACCCTTGACAACCTTCCTGGCACCCGCCTTCCCTGTTACAATGGCGCAAGTATGGATATCATCACAACCCATCTGGAAGCCGACTTTGATGGTCTGGCGTCGATGGTGGCGGCGCGGAAACTCTATCCCGATGCTCTGTTAGTCCTGCCAGGAGGGGTTCAACCCAGGGAACGAACCTATCTGGCCAGCCATCCCCTCCCCATCACGCCGATCAACCAATTGTCCCCCTCAACCGTCAAAAGGGTGGTCATAGTAGATACAGATCGAGGGGATCGACTGGGAACGCTCGAAAAAGTGCTTGAAAATCAATCTCTTTCGATACATATCTGGGATCATCATCCGTTGGAACCATCCAACCTTCTGGCTAAACGGGCCGATCTCCTGAAACTGGAACCGGTCGGAGCCACTATTACCCTGCTTGTGGAAGAACTCCAAGCACGTTCGCTCACCTGGACCACGGAAGAGGCGACATTGTTTGCCATCGCCCTCTATGAAGAAACCGGGCACTTCACTTATGGACATACCACCCCGCGAGATCTTCGAGCCGCAGCCCGACTGATCGAGACGGGTGCCGACCTCACCACTGTCACCGATGTCATTCAACAAAAATGGACGGAACCACAAGTCGCCCTGTTCAATGCCCTCTTGCAAGCGACCAAAATCCTAACCCTCGGCCGTCGCAGAATCGCCTTTACGTCGTTGACATGGCCGGAGTATGTGGCCGATCTGGCACCGGTCATTCAGCAACTAGCCCAAATCCACGGGGTCGACGCCATTGTGGGAACCGTCGCCATGCAAGGCAAGGTGCAATTTATCGGTCGCAGCCGTCATCCCGACATGGATATGAACCATCTCGCCCGAGCCTTCGGCGGAGCGGGACATACCATGGCTGCAGCAGCCAGCATCAAGGGACAGACCCTTGTCGAAGTCGAGCAACAACTACAGAGCCTCCTCAAGGAACAGGCGAAAACCTGGCTTCCCATCCGGGGCCTGATGACCGCCCCGGTGCGGACCGTTCAACAAGGAACCTCCATCAAGCAGACTGAACGTCTGATGACCCAATACGCCGTCAATGCCCTCCCGGTAACCGATCCGGATGGCCGGTTCATGGGATTAGCCACGCGGGAAGCGGTTCAAAAGGGTCTGTACCTCAAATTGGGATCGCAACCGGTCGAACACATCATGCTGCAGGATATTTTTGAGGCGGATCCCGGGACTCCCTTTGAAGAAGTCCAACAACAAATGGTGGAACGCAACCAACGGGTTGTCCCCATTCTTGAAGGGCGCCAGGTCATCGGCATCTTCAGCCGAACCGATCTGCTGCGGGTACTGCATCACGATCCTGGAAAGGCCGTCCCTTCCACTTCCAAAACGGAACCTGCTCCATCAACCTCCCTGACGCTTCAAACATGGAACGTCGGCAATCTTTTGACCAGCCGCCTCCCGGCTCCGTTGGTGGACCTTCTTCAACGCATCGAACGGCTGGCGGACCGGCTGGACGTTTCCGCGTTTCTGGTGGGCGGCTTTGTCCGGGATCTGCTCATGGGCATTCCCAACTTTGATTTGGACCTGGTCGTCGAAGGAGACGGCATCCAATTCGGCAAGACCTTCGCCAGGGAACTGGCGGCGGAATGGAAGATTCACGAACGTTTCGGCACGGTGTCCATCACATTACCCCACTCCCTTCGTCTTCCACAGATGGATCATCTGGATGTGGCCACCGCCCGTTCGGAATATTACGAGTACCCCACCGCCCTTCCCACAGTCGAACGCAGCTCCATTAAAAAAGATTTGTACCGGCGAGATTTCACCATCAACGCCCTGGCTATCAGAATCAACCGCACGCCGGGAGAATTACTGGATTATTTCGGGGGAAGGCGGGACATCAAGGATAAGATTATCCGGGTGCTCCACAGCCTGAGTTTCGTGGAAGACCCCACCAGGGTGTTTCGAGCCGTCAGATTCGAACAACGGTTGGGGTTCCGAATCAGCAAGGAAACCGAACATTTCATCCATCAAGCCAGGACCATGGACCTGTTCACCCAATTATCAGGACCACGGTTGGGCCATGAACTCATCCATCTTCTTGAGGAACCGGTTCCGCTCAACGGCCTTCGACGACTGGACGCCTTTCACCTCCTCCCGTGCATTCATCCCAAATTACAGCTCAAGGCCGCCGTTCAAGAAACCTTTGAGTCGGTTGGAACCATGCTGACATGGTACATGATCGAGTTTCCGGATATCCGGATCAAACGATGGATTCTTTATGGATTAGCCCTGTTCGAAGCGATCGGCAAACCGGAAATGAACAAAACGTGGAAACGGTTGGGCTTTCCCCTGGCTACCGGCAAAACCGCCGGGGATTTTCTGGCGGCCCAAACATCGCTTGTCCGATCCTTGAACAGGAAAAATCTGGCACCCTCCGCGGCTTTTACGTTATTGAAACCCTGGCCTCAGGAGCTGTT
>JBDIVP010000127.1:0-9940 GCA_039794325.1 Candidatus Inrsubterrania sp. | reverse complement strand
GGAATGGTGAAGAAGTCGGGGTGCCTGTTTAGTTCACGGGTGAGGGCCTCGATGCCTGGCAGTTCCATATCAATGATAGCGACATCGAAGGGCAACCCGGCCTGTGACGCCGAATGCAGCAGGGTGAGGCCTTCAGCGGGAGTGGTTGCGGTCCTCACTTCCATATGCCACGCTCTGCCGAATTGCCCCAGAAGCTCCAGGTTGGCTTGATGATCAGCGATGCAACAGAGTCGAAGGCCCTCAAACGGAGTAAACGTATCATCGGGGGCTGTTTGGACGGGCTGTTTCAGGAGTCGGGCGGTGAACCAGAATGTGCTTCCTCTGTCAATCTGGCTTTTCACGCCTATGGTTCCGCCCATGAGTTCAACCAATTGCTTGGAGATGGCCAATCCTAAACCGGTCCCTCCGAATTTTCTCGTGGTCGAACTATCCGTTTGTGAAAAGGGCTGGAACAGTTTCGTTTGTTTTTCCTTGGGGATGCCGATTCCGGTATCCTGAACTTCAACGTTGATGGTGATGTCGGTTCGGGTTTGAGCCACGAGGGTGATGCGGATGATGACTTCTCCCTCTTCGGTAAACTTGATGGCGTTGCTGGTCAGGTTGAGAAGAATTTGTCGAAATCGTCCCGGATCGCCTCGGACGGCCGTGGGGACCGTTTCCGATACAAGTCCAATGAGTTCAAGGTATTTGCTGCCTGCCCGTTCCGCCAACAAATCCAATGTTTCTTCCAGAGCGACTCTCAGATCAAAATCAATCACCTCAAACTCGAGTTTTCCGGCTTCAATTTTTGAAAAATCCAGAATGTCATTGATGATAGTCAACAGGATTTCGCCGGACGTGCGCACGGTCTCGGCATAGTGTCGCTGTTGTGGGGATAGGGAAGTTTCCAGCAACAAGCCCGTCATACCAATGACAGCATTCATCGGGGTGCGGAGTTCATGGCTCATGGTCGCCAAAAATTCGCTTTTAGCCTTTGTGGTCATTTCGGCTTCTTCTTTGGCTTTGCGAAGATGTTCTTCCGCGGATTTCTGGATGGAGATATCCCGGACAAAGGCATAACACAGTCTGGTATGCTCTTGTTGGATCGGAATGATGGTCAGTTCGACGGGAAAGAGGCGACCGGTCTGGTGTATGGCGGTCATTTCAAGGCGACGATTGACGGTGGAGCGGGTTTGGATCGTGAAGAAATCGAGTAATCCGTGACGGCCAGCCGGTTCCGAAACAGGTGCGACTATCATGTCGGTCAGCGGTTTTCCCAGCGCCTCCTCCACAGTCCATCCGAAAATGTCCACGGCCGGAGGATTCCAGGCGATGATACGGTCTTCGGCATTCATGCCGATAAGGCCATCGAGGCAATTCGTGAGAATGTGTTGGGTCTGGACTTCCATGCCTTTGATCCGGCGTTCACTGGTCCGCCGGAGGTTTTCATACAGACTCTGCATTTCCTCTGATGACAAAGCCAGGGATCGTTCCAGCAGAGCCCGCCCTTGGTCGGCTTCTGTGTATGCCTGACTGATCCGGTCGCAGAGTTTGGCCCAAACTTCAGGGGACGGAGGCCGTTCTGATTGGATCAGGCCGAGTCGCTTGAGTTGGCGTCTCAAGAGGGGATGCATATAAAGTTACCGTTCGGTGATGGTGGTCACGGTCATGGTTTGATTGTGCAAATTGCAGTGGCCATGGTCGTGGGGAGATAGTTCCCCGTAAGAGTAAAAACCGATTTGATGCATGCCTGGAGGAAACACATCCATGGTGGCCTCAAGCTCCTCTTCCGTGCGCTTGCCAAGAACCAAACGTCGTCCGACGCATGTGATGGCGACGGCCAGGGCGTTGGGGTCATCGGAAACGTTGGAGTTCTGAGCGGCCTGGGAGGCTCCTTCAATGAGGCGATCAAAGTTGCCCCGCATCAGTTGTGTGACCGAACCTTGAGGAATATCCCCTGCGAATTTCAGGGATTGGGTGAGTTCGTCAACCGCCAGAATGGTGCGGACCAGGTAGTGTTCCTGTGAGCCCTGTTGCTTGAGGGCCAATGGAAACAGGAGGGCGGTTGCGGGAAGCCCATCGGCCCGCTCCCCCAGATAATGTTTATAAAGTTCGAGCGCGGGCTTCCCATCCAGTTCGAAGACCACGTTACCTTGTGATTTCGTGACCCGTCGTTCGGGTCCAAAGAAATCCCACCCTCCCTTTGACCCATGACCCAACCGAATATGATTTCCGGAAAATCCGACAACCGAGACGACGCTCTCGCGCGGAGTTCGGTCCTGAATGACCCATGTGCGGTGAAACCGATCGCCATCTCCGGCCAGTCCTCCTGTGATAGTGGTCGACTCGGGCAGCAGGCTGTTAAGCCCTCGAGCCAGTTCGCTGCCGTTAACCGTCAGTCCGTCGGAAAGGACCAGCACCCCTGCCAAATCCGGACGCAGGAGTTTCCTGGCTAATTCCCGTCCGACGTGAAAGGACCGGCCGGGTTCGGTGATGGATGCGGTATACAGGTGGACCGTTGTCCGGTCGAATTGCAGAACAGCGCCTACGAGGCTGTCATCTTTGATTTCATCCCTGAAAATCTCTCCGGCGGTGGAACATCCGATAATGGGGATGTCCGGGAAGGTTCGGCAAAGTCGGTGAATGGGGTCAGAATTGTTCAAAAACCGGGAACTCCCGAAAAGAATTACCAGAGATTTCCGGGGGTCCGAGAGAAAAGGCGGCCGGGACAAAGACGAAAGGGAGTCATCAAGACAGAATGTATCCAGTTGCATATTTCCTTCATCTCCTTGCTGAATGGCGGCCGTCCATCCGTAATGAAACTTCCCCCTGGGTGTTTCGTTCTAAAAGGATGCCCTGTCCCTAATTCGGTAGGATAGTTCGAAATCTGAATTTGGAGGGGCCGCAAATTTTGTCGATATCGGATTTTGTGGTGCAAGAAAAGAGAGGAGGGAATCTAAGGTATCCAAGCCCGTGTCTGGAAGGGCCTCTCCGTGATGGCGGATCCGGTCATGAGGACAGATATTATGGAGAGGTGGATGATCCGGAAACTCCATGGCGGAGTTGGGGAGATCGGGATAGAAGTTTGGTGCGAATGGAGAAAAATGCCGGGTGTCCATCGGTTAAGTGAAGAAATTTTCCATAATGCAATTCGGCCAAGCGGCTATTTCCCAACTGTTCAAACGAATATCCTAAATTCAAGTGAATTTGGGGGAGATCGGGTTGATGCGAGTCCGCTTGGAGGAGAAGGTAAACCGCCAAAGGATAATCTCCCGATTGTTGTGCGACCAGGGCTCGTTGCATCCATAAGTGAGGGATCTTGGCGTTTCTTGCCAGGCCCTCCAGGAAATGCCGGTCAGCTTGTTCCAATTCACCGTTACCCAAGTAGGCAGTCCCGAGCCAAAACCAGGGTTCCCAATCAACGGGAGGCTTGTGGAACAGGGGCAGGAGATGTGTTATGGCGTCCCCATATTGACCATCTTGAATGAACTTCTGGGCCTCCCTTAAAAGTGTTCTGTCTGTAAATGTAGGAGTGCTGGAGGAGAGGGACGAAGGCTTTGCCTTGCCTTTCGCCATGCTCTGATTCTGAGAAGCCTTTGATTTGTAAACGGAATTGGATGGCTGCAGGATAGTGGAATGATGCTTCCGAACGACGGGAGAGGGTGGGGCGGTCCTGAGCGCCCTTCTACTCGACTGATTGATCAATTGGGGCTGCACCTCGAAATGTGATGGAGTTTGAGGGGTTTGCATGACGGATTGGGATGGGATCTCGGGCATCAACCCGTGATTGTCGACGGAATGGCGGTGGGAAATGGCCTCAGGTAGCGATGGGACGTCCGGCGGCGAGATGATCGCCGACGGGGTTGGCGGGGGGTGCACCTTTGTTGGAATGTGAAGAATTGAGCCGGAGACCGGGTTTTCGGCAACATACCAGGTGGCGATTGTCAGACAGCCCATTCCGAACAGCAGGTATCCTGCTATTAATCGAGCAGGATTTTTCGTTAAGGGAGGTCTGTCCACTTGAGCTGTATGGGTTTCGTACCAGCTGGTTCGAGGAATGCCCGGCTCCTCTTGAACCGCATTGGCCTCTGAAGACTGATTTTGGAGACGGTTGAGGGCGTCGGTCACGATGCTCATGACTCAATCATCCTGGAGCATGAAATGTAAGAAGTAAGCAGTGAGGAGCGAGACGAATCTTCCATCACCGTTTCAACGTTGAAGCCTACCGGATGGTTTTGGTTGCTTCTCATGCCATACCTATTATGGACGGTTAGCTCATTAGAGAAACTCTTGGGAAGCTTTCCAGACATTGAGATGATTCAGAAGGAGTTTTTTGTTGGCATACGCTCCCAATAACGCTCGATCACACAGCCGATTGATGCGTCGAGGGACTCCTCCCGATAAATAATGAATGAGCCAGGGCACCCCGGGTTGTACTCGAAGGCGGCTGCCGGGTCCGGCTTTCCTCAGTCGATGAAGCATATAAGCCCGTGTTTCCCGGTATCCGAATGGTTCCAGGCGATGTCGTACGGTGATGCGTTGCCGGAGAGAACGAAGAGAATGAGTTTTGAGCTTGTGTTCCAATTCGGGTTGCCCCACCAACACCAGGCACATCAATTTTTCTTTTTCCGTGTCCAAGTTCGACAACAGACGCAGCCCTTCCAGCACGGTTCCCCGTAACCGATGCGCTTCGTCAACCAGCACGATCACCCGTTCTCCCTGTTCGGCCAGGCACAAGAGGCGTTTCGGTAATGCCCGCTGAAGGCCGCTTAAGGAGCGGTCTTCAGGAGCGGATCCGGTCAGGTCTTCATAGATTGAGATAAGTAAATCTGCGTATGACTGATCGGGGTTAATCAGGTAGGCAAATCGATGTCCGGGAGACGTATGCCGAAGTACATACCGGCATAAAAGGGTTTTGCCCAATCCAACTTCTCCCGTCAACAAAGTCAGTCCGCTCCCGGCAAACCCGAATCGTAAATGGTTCAAGGCTTCTATGTGTCGGTTGCCGGGAAAAAAGAAGTCAGTGTCGGGGGTCAACCGGAAGGGCGGTTCGGAAAATCCCAAATCCCGATAACAGGGGGTTAAGTCCACAGCCTCCATCATCATGATCGAACCATGCGGGGAGATAAGAAGATCACCAACTCACTTTTGGTTTTGATATCGTACGTTCCTTTAAAAAGACGGCCCAAAAATGGAATATCCCCAAGAAGCGGGACTTTGCGTTGGGTCTCGCTGGTCTCCTCTTGAATAAGCCCTCCAATGATGACCATTTCTCCGTCCTTCAGCCTGACCAGGCCTGAAGATTGTTTCACATCCAACACGGGAGCCGTGGCAGTCCGTTGTGGGGAAACCCGGATTTCGCGTAATCGGGAGATAATGGGGGTCACGTCGAGCATGATCCAACCGTCCTCGGATATTTGAGGGGTGACGGATAGAACAAGGCCGACGGTGACGGAGCGGGCCTGTTCGGTGACGATGTTGCCTGTTCCGGCCACCCCTTGGACGATCGTTTGGGTAAAAAACGCTTCATCGGTGGCCACCTTGATGAGAGCCGGCTGATTGTTCAATGTGACGACCCGGGGTTGGGAGACGACACGAAGGTCACCCTGCTCCCGGAGCGCCTGCAACACGCCATCAAAACTACCGTCCGCGAAGGAAATCGTGGTTGTGGCTGCTTTGGCGATGAATCCACCGAATGGGGCAGTAATAATGTTGGAAAGCGCGAAATTACCTGAGGTTCCCGAAAACTGGATTTTTGACCAATCAATGCCCAGGCTGTAGTGGTCGTTCAGATTTACCTCATAAATTTTGGCTTCGATCTCCACTTGTCGATACAAGGCACGATGGACGATTTTCAGGAAATGCTCAATTTCATTCACTCGTTGGTACCAGTCTGTGACTTGGATGGTGCCGGAAAGCCGGTTGACCACCAGCCGGCCGTCTTTGGACATCATGGTACCGATTTGTTTTTCCAGTTCTTCCCAGAATTTGATTTCGTCCTGCTGATTGACGGTTATTTGTCCGGTGTCCTGTGGGGCGGGAGTGCCGCCCATCCCGCTCGATCCTGAACTCATTTGTGCGCGATTTTGCCCGGTCCCACCCCGAATCAGTCGGATGTAATCAATGTTCAACGTTGCGGTTTTCAGTCGCCGGACCTGGATGAGACCATCTTGGCGTTCCCAATAATATCCATGAGCTTCCAAGATAGCCGTCATGGCACGTTCAAGGGGGAGGTCATGAAAATCGACGGTAACCGTGCCGGTCACGTCAGGGCCGGCCACGATATTCAAGTTGTGGGTCCGGGCAAAGAGAGCCAAGGTATCGATAAGAGGCAGATCATGGGCTCGAAAGGTATACAAGGGGCCTAAGGAAGAAGTCGGTACGCCGGTGGAATCCGGAAGATGTTGGGGGAACACCATCCGGTCCTTCAAAGTCAGGGAAGAGGCCAGGGATTCCTCGGATGGTTGCGGACGGATGGTGCCGGTTGATGCCGTATTTACGCCGGGATGGGAGGAAGCCGGAAGCGAAGCTTGCGGCGGTCTTTCGGCGGTTGTCGTACAACCCCATAGGCCGATTATGGCGATGATGACCGCTAGGCCCGCCTGTCTTAGTGGTAGTCCGTGAAGCCGATAATTCCATGTGGGATGTAACGGGTGAGGCCAAGAAATAGAGGATACCATTGGTCTCATCGTCGACTTCTGCCGTTTTCGACTCTCCCTTCCCACGCTGTGTGAGAAAGTCCACGTCTCATCATGACAGGGCGAACCGTTGGAAAGCCGATATGCATGAGTGGTGAAATCGGAAACTCTTATCCGGGACTTGAGGAGGGCCATAATGGGCAATATTAAATGGGATTAGGGCGTGGGTAATCTTATGAGTGTAAGAATCTGTATGCCGTTGTGGTGATGCCGCCACGCTCTGTTTGGGTGAATGGCCGGGATTTTTCGGCTGAAGATCACATTCCGACGGATTTCTTTACTTTATTAATGGAAATGGCTTTTGAATGAAAAACGAATGGTTCGGAACGCGTGTGTTCTTCCCCAGACTGAATATGTCTTGGGTGGATAAGGGAGAACGTGGAGGTATTAAAAGTATTGACCGGTATTAGGCCAAAAAATTAAGCCATTGTCGGTGGGACTTTGGCCGATCTTAATTTGTGGGGCGTCGGGATTGAGTTGCTCCTTGTGGCGGTCCATGGGAGTGTTTCTGAATTATGGCGATTTTCAAGGGGAAATCGGGCGAGGGCTGTGTTAAGGATCAATGGATCTGGGTCGGTTCAAAAAAGCATGCCTTGAGTCTTTCCGAAGGGCCCGTCCAGCAAGGCTTTTTTCAACAGACCAATGAGTGAAACGTCACGAATCGTATCGAGATTGCAAATCCAAAAGGGCTACTCGGGCAAAGGGGTCGCCAATTTGGATGGCCTGCTTAAAAAGGGTGCGAGCGGTGTCGGGATTTGGTGATCCCAATTGCCCGTCGGCATACAAATAGCCCAGATGGACCAAGGCAGAGGCCAAATGTGGGTTGAGATCCAGAGCCTGGTCGATGGCCTGTTTGGCATCCTCGGTTCTTCCTACGGATTTTAAGGCCATGCCCAATCCCAGATAGGCCTTATCGGAACCCGGATTGTCCCGAAGGGCTAAACGATATGCTGCCAGAGCTGCATCGGGGTCTCCGTTCAAAAGGAATTTCCATCCCAGTTGGGTATGGGGAATGGGAGGGGCGGACCCGGGTTTTTGATTGGGAAGAGTAATGGGTAACGGATTGGGTGATGTAGGGTGAAGCCGGTCTTGGCGGACACGTTCGGTGTCCTGGTGGTTTGGGGGGGGTGATAAAAATCTTTGTAGGGTTGGATCGAGGGCCGGATTCCTGACTTCATCGGGCTTGTGAATGTCAAAGGGAATCCTGGAGTCAAGGTGGTTGCCAAGAGCCGTTGACGTCATCACAAGAGACAAAATGGTCAACATCCACACTTTTCCACCTGTTTGGTTCCGGCCAAGAAGAGTCTGAGGCGGCCTGAGTTTTTTGGAATCGGACCGGTTCGTGTTCATGATGACGGACAATTGAGGCACCTTGTGCCTGAATGACTGAAATTAAGCCTCAAGGGGCCTATCGGACGAAATGGAGAGAGCTTGATAGGGATGACTCTGAATATGGAGATGTAGGCCTACACGGTTCTAAAACGATGGTCAAAGGCCAGCAACAACTATCACCAAATTCAATTCATGAATCATGGGGAATTTCTGGGGATGTCCAACCATTTATGGAACGTCCGGTTGGGAGTGTTGCATGTTTGAGATTTTTAAAGGCAAATTTGCCCAGGGTGGTGTTGACGCTCAATGGCTCTGGGGGGGACGGTTCAAATAAGCATGTTCTGAGTCTTCTCGAAGGGTTCGTCCAGTCCTGTCCCAATGTCGAAAGAAAGGCTGCGGGTATGCACGAAAGAAAGCGAAAAGGAAAAAGTGAAAAGGAATGGAAAAGGGGTCAGCTTCGCAAATATGATCCTTTGGACTTCTCACTTTTCACTGCTTCGGAGAACGCCGCTGGCGGTATTTTTCAACAGACCCCCGGTGGAGAAAACCCATGAAAGATGGCCGGGTGGGACTGGACCGATACGGCCCCTTTGAATAACAAAGGGGCCCGGAGGTAAACACGAAGGGGTATGCTAGGTCAGGTAGAGGGTGGTTCAAAGGCTTCTTTCAGTAAAGGTTGTAATTCGCCTTTTTCTTCCATCGGTCCGAGAATATCCGTATCACCGTAAAACTTTCCATTAATGAATACCTTAGGCAGGGTGGGCCAATTGGTCATTTTGGTGAGGGCTTCCCGTTTTTCGGGGTTCGGGAGCACATTGATAAGTTCGTAGGGGTACCCGAATTTATTGAAAAAGTCCATGGTTTCAACGGTAAACCCGCATTGTGGGGCGGTTTTTGTTCCCTTACCATAAATGAGAATTTTGTGCGTGGCGATTTCCTGTTTGATTTCCTCTTCAATAGGATGGCTCATGGGTTATCCTCCTTTTGCTTCGTCTCGGGTTTTGGCTTGTATCTCCAGGGCATGAATGCGTCCGTCCTTCATGGGGGCATCCAGAGCTTGATAGATCAATCGATGCCGGTCCAACAAATTTTTCTCTTTGAATTCGTCCGAGATCACTTTAATGGTGAAATGATCCATGGTACCGGTCCGATCGGTGATCGACACCTCGGCATCGGTCAAGGCCTGTTTAATATGTGCGCTGAGATCCTCAAACGTCATCATGGAATTATGATACTCCTCCTCTGCAATGTATCGTGGATAAATATAACGGACGATGATTTTTCTGCGCAATGGAACTGGATTCAAGCTTATGTTGAGAAAGGTCAGGGGTGCCGGAGCCGTTCAGCGAGAAAACCGCTTAATTGAGCCAGCACAGGCAGCGGAATCTCATGCCCACCTTGAAAGGCCAGCCATTGGACGGGGAGGCCGGCGGACGTCAGGTGTGCCCGTAATTGTTCGGCCACGGAAAATGCCAGAATGTCATCATCCGTCCCATGGCATTGGAATACGGATAATCCCTTCCTTTTTGGAAGAGCGGACAGCCATTCACGTTTGGCGATAATGGTTGTCGATAACAGGACCAACCCGGCCATTTGAATATCCGACTGCAGGGTGTAATCCAATGCAAGCATGGCCCCTTGCGAAAACCCTCCCAGGATGAATTGTCCTTGAGGGATGGAAAGCCTGGTGGTCGCCACGGAAAGGAGATCCGCCAAATGCTTTCTGGCCTGTTCCAACCCTTGAGGGACCTCCAGGGAGAGAGTGTCCCAATGGCCCTGGGTCCGCGCCATCATGAGGCGTTCCATATCCAGCATCCACCAGGCACGGGCATCGCCAACCCCCCACTCTAACTTCAAGGGCGCAGCCGGAAAGAGAAACCGCACATTCTGGGCGACTTGGAGGTAACGGGATAAGGGAACCAAGTCATCCC
>JBDIVP010000126.1:0-9958 GCA_039794325.1 Candidatus Inrsubterrania sp. | reverse complement strand
CGTGAGGGTGCGTCTCCCCGAATGCAACGGGATGAGGCTGACCCCACTCGTGAGAAAGTTGCCAGGGGGGAGAAGGCAGCCGAAGCACAAAAAGACCCTGCCAAGGGACAACAACCCCAGGGATCAAACCGACCGAAGGCTGCGCCCCAAACGTTGGAAACATTGGTGGATCAGGATGAGGTGTATTTTACGGTAGTGCAATTTCAGGTCGACGGCAATAGTCTGCTTGAGGAAGAACACATTCAGGAGGTCTTGCGGCCTTTCCGCGGATTTGCCCAGAAGGTGGAGGATGTGGAGGCCGCCCGTTTGGCATTGGAGAAAACCTACCATGAGGCAGGATACCCCACCGTGTTGGTGGTGCTGCCGCAACAAAAAATCGAGGGAGGCATGATCCGCCTGGAGGTGGTGGAAAGCAGGATTCATAACCTTCAGGTGACGGGCAACCGGTTTTTCTCGACCGATCGAGTCCTTGCCAAAATGCCCTCACTCCAGCCTGGGGCCATTATTCATGAGCCGACCTTGAAAAAGGAACTGGGGGCGGTCAACGCCCATCCGGATCGAAATGTGACGCCGGTGTTAAAACCCGGAGCCGAATCGGGGACGGTGGATTTGGAATTAAAAGTCAACGATCGATTTCCGCTGCATGCCAGCCTGATGGGCGACAATCGGGGGGCCCTGAACACCCCGCGCAATCGTATGGTGGCGGAGGTGCAGTATGCCAATCTGTGGGACCTCGAGCACATCCTGACCTTCCAAACCGTGCAAACCCCCACTGACCCCGGAGAAGTCCAGGTCTATGGCCTCACGTATGTGGCACCTTTGGGGGATCCCCGATATTTGTTGTCGGCCTTTGCTTCGCTTGCCCAAACCACATCGACCTTGGTTGGAACAGGGTTGCCCATCGGGGCGGGAGGAACCATCGGTATCGCCGGAAACGCCAAAATCGCAGGATTCCGCTTCAGTTTTCCCTGGGACACGGACGGAAAAGTCAAGCACATGTTCTCGGTCGGGTTGGACTACAAACGGCTGGAAGAGACGACGGCCGAGTTTCCGGAAGGCTTGGGCACCGCCCAGGTAACCAGCCCCATCGAATACCTGCCCTTGTCGGTGGGGTATACCGGGATTTTGGGGCATTGGTCCGGCGTGTCCACAGCCACCTTAAGCTTTAAGGGGTATGTGGCGGGGATCTTGCCGCAAGGGCAGAAGGAAGATTTCGGCGGTAATCCTGCCGACCCGGGGAATCCGGGAAACCGGGTGGGAGCCACGGGTACCTTT
Source organism: Candidatus Inrsubterrania sp. (assembly GCA_039794325.1). Lineage (GTDB taxonomy): Bacteria > Nitrospirota > Nitrospiria > Nitrospirales > UBA8639 > JACKFE01. The sequence continues at coordinate 8,683 of JBDIVP010000126.1, read as the reverse complement.
GCCATTATTCAGGGGAGTCTGGATCGGACGCAGTTTTTCCCTTCGGATTGGATGCTGACGGCCCACCTGGATGGGCAATGGGCCAATGAACCGCTGGTTGCGGTCGAGCAATTGTTTACGGGAGGCATGGACACGGTACGGGGGTACGATCAGTTTGAAACCCTTGGGGATATGGGTTTCCGGACCCGATTGGAATTACTGACTCCCAATATCCCCTTTAGGTTCGATCGAACGGTCAATTCATGGTTGAGGGCCGATATCAGGTTGGCCACATTCTTCGATACGGGATTTTTGTGGGTCCGGCGGGCTCAACCCGGACAACCCGATCAATTTCAATTGCATGGGACGGGAGTGGGCATCCGGGCCAAGCTGACCGAGTATCTGGATCTTCATGTGGATCACGGATGGGCCCTACGGAAAGGCGTGGTGTCGGAGGCCGGAGATTCCTTTACACATTTTTCGATCAAGTTGGCTCTATAGCTTTGATAGAGGAGGACGATATGAATGCGAGAGACTGCCGAGTTCCCCGCCGGCATTCACGTTCGAACGGTTTCCCGAAATCGTTGGCATGGGCCATGGGCGTATTTCTCTACAAATTGGCCGTGCCGGTCCTCAGTATGGCCAATCCGTCCGGTCCCACCGTGACCGCCGGGCAGGCCAGTATTTCAGGATTGGGAACCGCGCAGGTGACCATTCACCAGCAGACGCAACAGGCCATTATTCATTGGAATCAATTCAATATCGGCCAACACGAATTGACCCGGTTCATTCAACCCTCTTCTTCGTCAATCGCACTCAATCGAATTTTCGACGCCAACCCAAGCCAGATCTTCGGCCGGCTGGAAGCCAATGGCTCGCTGATTATCTTGAACCCCAACGGCATCCTGTTCGGCCCCAATGCCCAGGTGAACGTCAATGGCCTGATTGCCTCCTCCTTAACCCTGTCCAACGAACAATTTCTGGCCGGGCAGTATTTGTTTCAAGGGCAGATCGGCAACGGCCTAATCAAGAACGAGGGGCAGATTCATGGTGGTGAGAATGGCATCTTTTTGTTGGCGCCCCAGGTGGTGAATACCGGCCTGATCACGAGTCCCGAGGGGAATGTGACGCTTGGAGCGGGAACGACCGCGTTCCTCTCGAATCGGCCTGACGGCAATGGGCTGATGGTGGAGGTGAGTGCGCCTGCCGGGGAAGCCAAAAACTTAGGTGAGATTTTTGCCGACGGGGGGCATGTGAGTCTGGCCGGTTTTGCCGTCAACCAAGAAGGGCTGATCCAGGCCAATTCGGTGAAGGAGGTCAATGGAGTGATCGAACTCGTGGCCAAACAGGAACTCAACCTGAAGCCCGGTAGTCGGACAATGGCTAAGGGGGATGAGTCCGGGATTTCTCCCGGTGGAACCATTATCGCGCTGTCGGATCTGTCGACGGGGACCACGCGTTTTGAGCCGGGGGCCGTCATCGACGTGTCGGGTGATGCTGCGGGGGGAGACGGCGGATTTACGGAAGTCAGTGGTGCCTCTGTGAGTCTGGGCGGAAGCTTTCGGGGTTTATCCGCCAATGGATGGGGAGGAGGAACCCTATTGATCGATCCGATCGATGTCACGGTGGATGACAGTTTCTTTAACGGATTGATCGGAAGCGGCCTTTCGGAAATCACGGTTGAGGCGGAGAACGACATCATGGTTTCCGGGTTTTTCGATATCGGCAATTCATGGCTGCTGCCCCCGAACGAGGATGGGACGCAGGGGATTGGCACCTTGTCATTTCATGCCGGCAACAACCTGCGGTTTGAAAATCTTGGAGGATTTTCCTCATTTTTAGGGAATTTTGATTTTCTCAACTCGGGCTTTGATGCTCAGGTGTTGCAACACGAAACGGGTACTCCCTGGAACATCGTCGGGAATGCGGGCAAGGATATCATCTTTACCGGGGCCGTCCTGATGGCCCCGGCCGGCGGGAATTTAAGTTTGACTGCCGGGCGGGATATCAGCCTGGTGCCTGTGAATCCCATCACCGATCTGCCGGTCGATCCGGGATTCGGATTAGCCTCCGCCATCGGAACCACCCAGGGAAATGTGTCGTTGACCGCCGGACGCCACCTGCGTACTCCCGCGGCATCGGAACAGATATTCAGTGTCGCGACTTCGGGAATCCGGTTGGAAGGGAAGGGTGACTTGTCCATCCAGGTCGGAGGTGATTGGGCCGGTGGATTGGTGAGCGGTCAGACTACGGGGCCCGGTTTTCTGTTGACGGATGGAAAAGCGGAGGTCCATGTGCCGCAAGGACAAATCGGAGGCGGCACCCAATATGCCTCGCTTGCACTCGGCAAAGCCGATGTGACGCTGACTGCCGGGAAGTCAATTTATATGGGGTTGGCAGGGGATAAAGGGGTGTCCGGGGTGCAAGGCGGTCAGCCGAGTCTGACGGTTGATCCGGGAAACCGGTTGGCGCTGACTGCCTCCACCGGGAATATTTACTTAAAACCCAGCATGCCCAATCAGGGACAGGATCCGATTAAAGACCTGCGGACGTTTTTTCCGGCTACCTTTGAAGCCAGAGCCTTGGGCGATGAATCCGTCGCCCAGGACCTGGGACTCGGTCCGAGTGAGATCGGAGGCCATATTATCATCGAAAGTCCCCTCACGTTTTGGCCGTCAATGACGGGAAATATCCTTCTTGATGCCAAAGGCGATCTCCGCGGAGATCCGGGCACTATTCGCGTAGGCACCGGAAAAAATCACAACGGGAATGTCCTGCAGTTCGGTCCCGATGGCGTGCCGGTTGCGGTTTCGATTAGCGGGCAGGTTCGAGATGAAAGAACATTGATGCAGTTGGGGTACACGCAATCGCAAATCAGGGTTTTACTGACAGAGGTGTTTGAGGTGCAGCCGGCCAATTTGGCTCAGCCTGTCCGGGTAATCGATGCCGATATCGGGGAAGTCCAACGGGCGGTGCAAACCGGATCGTTTTCGGAGGTGCAGGCCGCATTGGGAAAATCCGCCCAGGCCCCGGAGAACGCCGAGCCCGGTATCCTCACCTTCCGGGCACAAACCGGAAGCATCGATCGGCTGTTTTTTGATTTACGAACTCTGGCGTTTCCCAAAAACTCCCTCATCGAGGCCGGGCAGGATTTACGGTTGATCAATATCAGCATGGGCCTCCCCAATGGGACCCAGGGGATCATTAAAGCCGGCCGGGATATTGACATGACCACCATTGGACCGGCCAGCGGCATTCTTTTCGCAGGACGCGGAACCGGTCAAGTCTTCGCTGGCCGGAATCTGGATGTGGCCGACAGTTTGGGCATTCAGTTCCAAGCCGATTTTGTGCCAACCTCCCTGGCCGATCAAGGGGGCTTGCTCGATATTCGAGTGGGAGGGGATCTGAACATGACCCAGTCCCGGATTGTCAGTTGGAATGGGGCCGGCATCCACATTCGGGGGATTCTTGATCCCCCTCTATCCGACAGTCCGGAGTTTGCCGGGTTTTTTGATGCCGTCGGTGGTACGGTCAACGTCGGCACCAGCGCGCCTCCAACCGGCTTTGGTGGGGCCACCGGCATCATGACCGTGCTGGGAGGAGATATTGCGATCCGGTCGAGGGGCAACGTGGAGGTGAATCGTTCACGGGTGGCCTCCTTTGGAGGGGGGAATGTGTCCATCACGACGAACCCGGGGAATATCAACGCGGGATTCGGTGGAGCGGACGAACTGGTGACGTTTCTGGTGACGAATCAGGGAACGGATTCCGAGGGGAATTCCATTACCCAAACTTTTCAATTCGATGTGCCGGGGAGCGGAATTTTCACCTTTCATCCGGACGATCCGTTTCCGGTGATTTTCCCCAAATTCGATACGCCGGTAATCACCGCGATGAAAAACGAAAAAATCAAATTGGATTTTTTCGGGCGCAATTCGTCGTCGCTTGACGCGCAGATCGAAGCCGCCGTCAAAGCCCGCGAACCGGAATTCAACGAAATCTTTCTGGATTTCATCCATAACACGCCTATCAGGGCCGGGGATATTTCCTTGATCGCCCGGAACGACACGAAGTCCGGATCGGTGGTAGTGCCCCCGGCCGGTATTCGCGGGCGCCGAATCGAAATCGATTCCGATCTGTTGGATTTGCAGGGCGGCACCATTTCCGGATTGGCCAATATTGCCAGCGATGCCGTCGTGGGGGCTACAGCTAATTCCTTTGCCGGAGTGACCTCCGGCACCGTCACCGCCTCCGGCGACGCCGGTGGCGGATCCCTGGCCCCATTGGGCGGCAGCACCGGAACGGTGACCACAGGAGCTTCCTCAACGGCCGGGTCGGCAGCCACCACGGCGGAGTCGGCCCAGGAGGTCCAGGAAGATGCCTCCCAATCCGCCAGGCAGGAAGCTCAGGCTCAAGCGCAAGCTCAGGGCGTCGGCCGGCCTGAAGAGGCAGGTGGAACGGCGCAAGGGGGAACTTCTCTGAGCATGGGGCGGGGTGTCACGATCGAAGTGGAAGTTAAGGAGGAAAAGAATAAATCCTGATCGGAACCAACAGAGAGAGTTTCAGACAGGAGAGTAGACGTGTGAGGAGTCAGAATTGAAAAGTGAGGCGTCAGGGGTGAGAAGAGAACCAACAAAAGGAGATACGAATCATGAATGAAGCATTTTCATCGGGAGGCATCGCATTCGCCCTGAACAATGCGACGATGGAAGGAAAAATCACGATTACCGTGCTGCTGGTGTTTTCGCTCATCAGCTGGACCGTGATCATCAACAAGTTTCGTCAAATGGCCAAGGCACGGGCCCGTACCCGGCGTTTTCTGTCCGAATATTCCGCCAGCCTGGGCCCCTTGGATGTGTATGAACGGGGATTGCAGAAATCTCTCGTCGGCGCGCCGACGTATGACGTCTACATGGCGGGTACCGATGAATTGACGACTCAAATTGAAAAATACGGCGGGAAAATTCCCAATCACGGATTAAGCGCCGTCAGGATTGCCATGGAGCGGGCGTTGGGAGAGGCCTCGGTCAGTTTGGAATCCGGCATGATCGTGTTGGCCACGGCTATCAGCGGCGGTCCGTTTATCGGTTTGTTGGGGACGGTTTGGGGGGTCATGGATACCTTTTCCGGAATCGGACGGGCGCAGGAAGCTACGCTGGCGGCGATGGCTCCCGGTGTGGCGGCCGCGTTGATCGCTACCGTGGCCGGTCTTGTTGTCGCGATTCCCTCCCTCTTTTGCTACAACTATCTCCTCACCAAAATCAAGGCTCTTTCCATGGAGATGGACAATTTCGCCGCCCACCTGGAGACGGTGTTTGCCACCGAATACCTCCGCCCCAAGGATGCCGAGTCCCTGGATGACGAGGATTTCTTGAACAGTCTGATCGGAAGCGGCCGGGGAGGGAATGACGAACCTTCCATGGGTGCGGCGGCCCATTAGAAATTGTGGGACGGGTAGGAGAAGGACACGAATCATGAAAAAATTTACCAGAGCGTCGCATGGGGCCATCTCTGATATCAACATCACGCCATTGTTGGACCTGGCGTGGGTGTTACTGGTGATTTTCATCATTACCACAACGGCCATGGTGCAAGGCATCGAGATTACCCTTCCGGAGGCCACCCCCCATGAAACCGACATGGAAACTTCCACGCTGGCCATCACGGTCCAGAAAACCGGGAAAGTCTTTTTGGATCAAGAAGAGGTCAAAATCGGGGAGTTGGAGCATTTGTTGCGGAACTTGAAAAAGGCCAGAGGAGGTAAGCTGCCCGTCGTCCTGAAGGGGGATGATGTCGTGGAGTACAAGTATGTGGTGGCAGTCTTGGATGTCCTGCAGCGGGTGCCCATCCCGGACCTGGCCATCGCCACCAAGCCGTATTACCAGTTATCTCCATAATGAAAGGGTACTCGGGGTTTCAGAAAAAAAAGTCCAATATGGGACTTACCCTGTTGATTGTCGGGGTGGTTCACCTGGCGGCGGCAGGCGGGCTCTATTGGCTGTCCCAAACACAGCTCGGGCAGGAATTGCTCCGGGTATACAAGCTGAATATGGCCCAGCAGAAGGAGGAGCCGCCACCTGAACCGGAGTCCCCACCTGAACCGGAACCCGAGCCACAACCCGAGGCTCCCCCTCCGCCGAAGCCTGAGACGCCTCCACCTGCCGCCGTCGAAGCTCCGCCGCCCGAACCCGTCTCCGCCGCCAACCGGCCGCCGCCGGCTATGGATACGGGCAATCTGTTTGCGATCGGCAAGAGCCGGGGAAAATACGCCGGGTATGCCGACATTGTGACCAGCATGATCCAACAGCATTATCAAGAACCTCCGGATTTGCCGAAAGGCCTGCCCTATGCCGTCTTATGCCAACTGGTCCTGGATGATCAGGGGCATGTGTTGGCGTATAAATTACTGACGTCCTCAGGCAACCCCCTCTTCGACGAATCGGCGGTCCAGGCGCTCTCGAAGGTGACCCAACTCCGCCCCCCGCCGGCAGGCATGGATAAAACGCTCGTGGTCAAGTTTTATCCGCCCACCTAAGAAATTAAAAAACTCCAGGTGCCTTTTCAGTTTTTTGCCGGCCCCTTTGGCGTGTACTTTCAAATATTTCTTCCAATACCGATACCGGTTTCTTGTGTGGGTCCAAATCACAATAGGTGATTATCGCTTCGTGAAGCGGGTGAGGGGTGAGGCAGAAAGGGGAGATCGCATAAATTTCCACACTTCCTTTACCGTTTTTCAATCATTTTGTTACGCCCTCTTAACCTTGCGGGTATATAAATTCACTTCAAAGTGAAAGGCACTATTACCCTATGGCATTTCCGTTTATCGAATTTTCATGGTTGATGCCCTGCATGTTTTATCACAAAAAGTTAACGGACAAACATTCGTCTTGTGATGTAGTTGTAACTCGACGGCATCACAATAGGGTAAAGAAAGCGATTGCCGGTAACCATTGTTCAATGTCCGCGTGGCGAAAAGGATTTCGCCCATGACGAAATGACGAAAGGAGGTGGGCCGATGCAGAGGCCGATGAATGACCGGCGGGTGGGATCGAAAGAAACCGAATTGATCCATGGCAATCGGGCAATCGATGCATATCGACTGACGAGACAGCAGGACGCGGTCCTCGTCATATAATCACATTTTATCAGCAAGGAGTCTCGGGTATGAAAAACGTGTCTTCAACGGTTCGTCGGTTTACCGCTTCAGCCGTCTTGTCGGCCGCCATGGTGACGGGAGGCGGGTTCTCTGCTCCGGCTCATGCGTTGGATGTCAATTTCGGCGATCTGGTCCTCGCCATGTTCGGGAATGCCACCGAATATTTTAAGGTGCTGGGCCCGGCGTCTTCCATCATCAATCAGCAGGATCAGCAATTTGATGTTTCCTCGGCCCTCCCCGCCGTGCAGGGGGCGAATAACGTGCGATGGACCTTGTTCTCCAATGACGATCAGGGGGGCATGGTGACCGCCTCGTCCAAACCCCTCAACGATTGGACCCCCAACGAGCAAAGTTCGACCAATTCGGTCTTTGCCATCAACAGCGGATTGTTCTGGAGCGGCCTGGCTCCAGCCACTTTGCCTGCCGGAACCGAAACCACGGTGGTCAGCACCGATCCCATGTCCTTTACCTCCACGTTTTTTACGGACGGTACCATGGCGGGAAGTTTCCCGGTCGGTCAGGAGGGGCAGTTGGAAAGTCTCTTGCACCTGATCGGTTCCGACTTTAATAGTCCGACCAGTTTTAATTCCATCGGCACGGCCATGTTGACCGCCAACGGATTGTTGACAATCAATCCCAGCAGTGTGGCGCCGATTCCTTTGCCGGCCGCCGCCTGGTTGTTCGGGACGGGTTTGATCGGTTTGGCCGGGTTGGCCAGACGGTCATCGCGGGCCAAGATCTGATGTGAGCAATGAGAGCAGGAAAAATGGGCTTATCTTGTCATGACAAAAAAGGATACGCGGTTTGCCTTTGAGAGGCGGCTCTCAAAGCCCTGGGAAGGATCTGCAATCCACGTATCCCGTTACACACTACTAAGGAGATCATCATGAAAGCAAGTCGGTTTACAGTTGCCATGTGTGCAGCCATATTGGCGGGCGGAGCCTTGGCCTCCACCGCGGATGCCGTGACTCTTAGGGGCGGGGGAGCTTCAGCCGGAACCCCGTTCGGATTTCAAGTCCCGTTGAATTTATGTACATCCTCACCGGGTAATCTTCCCAATCACTATATCAACGATGGATCACAGACCAATGCCACCGGTGGAACGGTCACCAGCGCTAAATTGGATGTATGGCGGTGTTCGGTGGCCGGATTTCCGGGCACCACGATCTTTAAATATTCCGCCACAGGCTCCAGCGACGGAATTGTTAAGTTGAACAATGCCCCTGAAACCTTCAATTGCTCGACGGCCGTCAATCCTCAATTGAACAACAATTGCATGTCTTACCTTCCGGACTCTCCCTCCAATTGCGTGCCCAACGGGTCCAATCCGAAGACCCGTCCAGCCGACGGGAAACAGTACAACGAATTCATCTGCTCCGATTCGGCTATCTTTGAAACCGTGAACGTGGGAATCTCGGATACGGCTGGTTCCTCGTTCGGCCAGCAAGGGCCGATCACCGTCACGGTTCCGCCGCTCGACCAAAGTGCCCTCATCAGCACCCAGGTTGCGATCACCCCATTTGATATGGTGGTGGGCAACAACGTCGG
>JBDIVP010000125.1:0-9969 GCA_039794325.1 Candidatus Inrsubterrania sp. | reverse complement strand
GAAGGGGCAAACGGTTAGAGCGGAACCTTGGGAGAAGCCGATAAGTCCCGATAGGAGAGAATGAGCCGGTGGCCCTTGTCATTTTCCTGGATAATCAATTCGAGACGGGTCCCTTTCGATAGCTGCCGTAATTGTTCCCATTGCTCGGCATCCTGAGGTCGAACAGCCAGGATGGCTTCGCCCGGAACGAGTTTCCAGCCTGTGGTAAACAACGGGCCATCATCCGAACGTTCGTCCCAATTCAGCCAGAGTGTTTCCTGGTCCTCTTCAAGATAGCGCAAGGTTCCCCGGATGCCGGTCGGCTCCTGAAAATTCAAAATATCCTTGAGAAAGGAGTCAAAGGGGTGGGGCTCGGTCTCCAATTGGGCGGGCGCGGCCAGGGCAAATAGAAAAAATGCCAAGTAAATCATAAACCTAAAAACGGCAGTTGAATTGTTGATCTTACATATTTCCCATAGGGTTATCCTCCTACCATTACCGCGGATTGGGGATGAGAGGCGGCGGGGTCAGGGGGCAACCCTGCAGATAGGCGGCAAAGACCCGACGGAGAATCTTGCGCCAACACGAGGCTCAACCCAACTGCTCCCCAGTTGCTCGGCACTCCGTAAAAAGGTGCGAATGCCTTGTAAGAGGCGTCGCACCTTTGTCCACTAAAATTAGGTCCTCCCATTTTGTTCGTCCTATTTGTGCAAGATTCTATTACAATTTATCTCGTGGTGAGCAATGGGGAATGGAACGGCAAATTCAACGCCTCTTTATACCCCCCCTCCCGTCTTTGCACCAACTCATCGACCAGCTTAGCTATTCTCCCTCCATCGTCAGGAAATTTCCGCGCGAAACACCTTTCTCCTTTTCCATCTAATCCCTCTTCTATCAATGGCCATTGTTGAGAGAACATAGTGATGTGCCGATCGGAGATTTCAACCGGGTGCCCCCCACCTGCCGACCAATCCGCATAGGTTAAACTAGGTCGCAGCTGAGTTGCGAATGGCGAATTGGCTAAAATTGTTTGAAAAAACATTTCGCTTGGATGTTCCGAATTTTCGAAGAAACGCACAATGCTTTGTTCCTTTCGGACAAAATCCATGACATAGCGGCAGGCATCACTGGTCAGTGCCCACCATGCAGATCCTCCGTGCGGTACCAACGGGCCTAAAGCCCGACGCCAATCTCTGTTTAGCCACATTTTTTTTGAGATTCCTGATCCGACTTTGGGTCTGGAGATAAGCTCCATCACTACACGACGATAAAACTCAAATGCAGACTGATCACTCTTGATATGGAAATGTTCAAGTCGCGACAAGGGTTTTCCCTCTTCGATATTGGGCATTTTAATGGTGTTTATAAATTGATCCCCATAGTTTTCCTCAAATAGCCCTTGTACATATTCCTTTCTTCGAATTGGATAACAACTTCCACTAAGCAGAATCAAATAACTGTATTTCCGTTTGGCTTCTAAAGCTCTCTTTATGAGCTTAAGGGTCACTTCGGCTAATTGCCATTCACCCCAAAAAATGGAAGTTCGTGGTTCCAGAAAACAAACATTTTTCGAACGGAACGCCAAAAATGGCTCGATGGACACTTGCTGGTTCACATGGACATAAAAGTCTGTATTTTCGTCTGAAAGTGTCCGAATTAACCGACCAAAATGATCAGGCATGCTATGGGCAATAATGAGATAGGCAATTGGCATGGTTCCACTCCTGGAATTTTAAAAATTTGGGGTAGTTGTCGGCTTTGTTTGCAGGAAACAGGGGGGAATTACCTTGATATTGAGCCTCGAAGTTCCGCGCCAAAAACCAGCAGATTAATTAATTCTTTTTTGTCGTACACAGAATTTTTCTACGGTTTGTAAAAGCCGTAGTTCCTGTAACGGAATCCCTATAGGAGGAAATCACCGTCGGTCTACCCCAACTATCAGGAGTGGTTGGGGCAATCTTTCCCAATACGGAATGGTGCCGCGCCGTTCCTTTTAGGTCAAAAATAGATGACCGGACAAACTAAACCTCTCACAATCAATTTGAGTCTCTAACTTGGCCACTGCCAGGCAGTCCAACGCCCTGACTTCCCTACTTAACCAATCAAAAGCTTCCCAAATTTCTTCAGCAAAAATTGTTCCTTTAGCAAAAACAATACTCTGAAAAATTTTCCAAACTTGTAGAAGGACAAGTGAAAAAAATTTTTTTCACCTAAACATCCAATGGGTCCTTTAGGTATGCCCTTTAAGTGAGATGTAGGCGTTTCCCTGCACAATGAAGGTTTTTTTATTTGGGAGCCTCTAAAAACTTTTCATTTTGAGTTTTCCATTTCCTCGTGGCTCAACCTCCCAGCGCCGGGGATTGAATCCGTGGGAAGGTTGGTGGATGTTTGGAGCGGGTTGCCATTCCTCGTCGCCCTGTTACCCATCTTAGGCCACCTGCCACCGGCGAGAAGCCGAGAGGAACACCACCCGTTGGAAGTTATACACCAAATTCTTCAGGCCCACTTTCGCCCGGGCCCGCACCAGCCCGATGGTCCGGATGAGGGTGACGCCCATCGGCGTCACTTGATGCCCGAAGACATGTTCCACCCGTGACCGGATCCGGGCGCATCGGCGATTGCGGAGGCGTTGGGGCGCCGAGAGAGGCGTGCCCCGATAGCCTTTGGTCTGAATGTGAGAACGGAGCCCGCGAGCGTTTAGGTTGGTCTGTGTCTCCTGCGAGCGATAGGCCGCATTGGCCCACACGCCTCGCCCGGCCGTGGTGGGTTGCCGCAACTCCTCCAGGAGTTGACTGTCATGCACCGCGGCATCCGTCACCGCATACCGCCGAATGAGCTTGTACTGTTTATCGACATTGACATGATTTTTGTAGCCATCGTGACTCACACCATGCTTGACGGTCCACCGCGCCTCCGTATCTTTCTGCCGGGCTTTGGCGGGATGGGCCTCCTATGCGGAGGGGGTCTCGCCGGCTTTAATGGCTGCATTCCATCAGTACACGGACTATACCGCCAACGTGTACCCGCATCTGGTTCGCATTGTGTTCTGGAAACTGGCGCATTGGTTGGCCCGTAAGTACAAAACATCGATTCCATCACTCATGCGGCAGTACGTGACCCGACCCGGAGAAGGGCGAGCCAAGACCTGGCACCTCTTTGGCCGGAGCGGGAATGGAAGTCAGTGTGGGATTATTCTGCGTTGGCTGGTCACCAGCCGAAAGCAGCCATTCCGATGCCGAAATCCATCGAATAATTCCTACCTGAACACGATTTTAACCGGAAAACGCTCACGTCACGATATGGCGAGGTCGCCATGGCGGTAGCTCATGCTTGAGTGGAGAGCTGTATGCGCTGAAAGGTGCACGTACGGTTCGGGGAGGAGAAGCAGGGAAATAGCACATGACTACGCCCTGCTTCTTACTCTACTCCCGCTGCAGCGGAGCTTTCTGTATCTGGTGGCGATCATGGACTGGGCGTCGCGCAAGGTATTGGCGTGGCGGCTGTCCAATACGTTGGACACGGCCTGTTGTGTGGAGGCCTTGGAGGAGGCGCTGGCGCGCCATGGCCGCCCGGAGATCTTCAACACGTATCAGGGGACACAGTTCACCGCCGTAGAGTTTACCACTCGACTGCAGGCGCATCAGATTGCCATCTCCATGGATGGGAAAGGGCGGTGGATGGACAATGTGTTTATTGAACGGTTGTGGCGGTCCTTGAAATATGAATGCGTGTATCTCCGGGCGTTTGCACCGGCCTTCAGGCCAAATAGGATATCGGCCACTGGATGACCAACTATAATACAGACTGCCCTCATTTGGTGTTTAGGGGCCACACGCCGGATGAGATATACAATCGTCTCCTCGATCGAGAGGGGGGCTGATTCAAAGGGACGAACACGGCCCTTGGCGGCTTAATGGACAACCACACGATCATAGCGTAACCATGCCGCCAACCTGGCCACACAAATAGGATCACCTCTATGATGCCCAATGTTAGAAAGGGTTGTCAAATAAAAAGACTCCCGACCCCTTTAAAATGGTGTACCGTCACCGGGGGATTGTGTGCTAAAAAATGTCTTTAAAGTCTGATCTTCGCCTGTATGCATGGTGAATCCTGTGTCATGTTCTCTGTTCATTTATGAGGCTCAGCCTACTCCTTGGAACGTTTTCGCCGGAACGTAGGCACTTATTGGAAAATTCCTGTTTACGTTGGTTCGGGTGTTACGGGGCCTCAGGGAAAGAGGGGACATATTCGAAGAAATGTTGAAAGAATGTTCAGGGATCCGAATGATGATTCTGCCCAATAACCTCCCCTCTCCCTCTTGAATCAACCAGGTATGAATTATTGGTTTATTTGCGTGCCCACGGTGATGGTTTGGGTCCTTTTCTTAAGTGCCCCTGCTTTTGCTCAGGATGAGTCCAGGGGAAAGACGGAAAATGATCAAGATGATCCCCGGCAAAGGGCTTTACAGCTAAAGCAGTTGGGTACTTCAACACCGAAGGAAGAGCCCAAACAAGGGGGGATAACCGATCGGGCGCTGGAACATATTGAGCAATTAGAGGAACGGGCGACCGAGGAGCGGAAACGCGAAGAGCTGAGCCCTAGAGATCGGGCTCGGCAGCGGATTCGAGCTTTGGAAATCGAAGAAGAGCTCAAGGCAGCCAGGGAGGAGCGTGAAGCTCAAGAACGGCTAAGAGAAGGGGCGGAGCCTAAGGCTCGCGCCCAGTTTTTTCTCAGGCTTTTTGGTCCCTTGGTCCGGATTTACGACGAAATTCTGACCCAAACCGGGGCACTTGGAAAATTCTACGATGATTTGCTGGATCGACCCAAAGACGCGCCGAATTTGTTGTATGAGGCAATCGGAGAACCAGAAGGTATTACACTGGGGGGCCACTACCGGATTCGCTATGAGACGTTGAATGGCCGGTTCCGGCGTGGGGAAGTCGGCAGCGATCAGCAAATAGCTCATCAGACCCGGGTTTATTTCGGTGTAAAAGATATCTTTGATCCCGTCCGTTTCACCCTTGAAGGGCAGGATGCAAGAGTCAGCCTGACGGATGAGGGTTCGTTCGTCAACAATACGCATGTGAACCATTTCGATGTCCTGCAGCTTCGTCTGGGGTTGGTGACGGATCACTTTCTGGGAACGAATGTGCATGCCGAGTTTAATATCGGGAGAATGACCATCGATCTGGGGCGGCGGCGCTGGGTGGCCCGCAACGCCTTCAGGAATACGACCAACGTTTTCGATGGTATGCATTTATTACTGGGCGAGGTGGAAGGATGGCAACTCGAAACCTTCCTGCTCCAACCCGCCCAGCAGTTCAGGGACCAGCTCGATCAATTTTTTCAGATATCACGATTCGGCCAGTTCGAGGATACTATGCTGTGGGGACTGTATGGGACAAAAGGCGGGGAGGGGCGTCTGCGGACGGATGTGTATTATCTCGGGCATCGGACCCGTGTACCGCATCGGGACTTTGATATGCTGGGTTTTCGGTTCTATGCCCTTCCAAAAACGGGAGAGTTTAATTTTGAGGTGGAGTCCGCCTATCAGTTTGGGGATATCAGCCCTCGTGGCCGGTTCGAACATTTCCAACATGCTGAAATCGGTTACACCTACGATCTGCCTTGGACTCCGGAGCCGATGTTGAAGTTCGACTATGCCAGTGCGGGCCTCGATACCATGTATGGGGCACGGGCATTTGAATTCCACCCGACGGGCATCTTCGGGCCCATATTTCGCGGGAACATGATTTCCCCGGCTTTCAGATTTTTAGTGCGGCCCAAGGACACGCTGTCCGTATTTGTCCAGCATCGGGCGTTCTGGCTTGCGGATGGACGGGCTCCGTGGCGGGGGAGTGGGTTGGTGGATCCCACAGGAGCGGCCGGTACCTTCCTGGGGCACTCTATTGATACCCGTATTGGTGTCGATATTGCTCAAAACCTGTTCTTGCAGGCCGGCTTTGTCCAGTTTTATTTTGGAGGCTTTGCCCGCACAGCACCCGACAGCCCCGGATCTCAACGTGCCGATTACGGCTACGTCTTTACGACATTCCTCTTTTAAAAATGTTGCCAATTGTGTCCGAAGTTTATTTATTTTTACCGTCTTTTCACTCAGAGGGATCAATGTCCGGAGGAGGACATGGATGTGCTACATGCCAGGGAGTGATAAGCCTTCCTGAAAGTTGAACAAATACCCTGGCATCCGCTGTGTCCTTATTCCGCCCGACGGTGATAATCACATCCTGGTTGGGGTCGGCATACAACCGTACTTGTTGACTGCCAAAGATTCTTGCCGGGAAGGTCGGGTCGGAATAGGAAGAGGAGCCTGAGGGAACGATCGGATATATACCTTGTACCGAGTTTGTCGAAACTTGTAATGCAATGAAGAGCACTTGGTCTGGTTGTGCAAATGCATTGATACCCACAAACTCAATAATGAACAGTTTGTCTTTCGGCAATCCCGACAAACGAAAATCTTTAATGCTTTCACCATTTTCAAGGTTGATGACTCCTCCGCTCGAAAAAACTTCTCCTTTCATGTATTGCTCCTTTCTTTGTGAAAGACTTTTGCCGTGATCCTCGGGCTCAGGGCTCCTTGAGGGTTATGCCTGAATCCACACTATTGTGATTGAATCTAACGGTATTCATTTTCGAAAGTGGCCGCAAGATATCGATTGTTCAGCAGGATTGAGGCCAGGAGGTCGCTATTGCCCAAACAATGCCCGTTTTCCCGCTTGGCTCACAAGAGCCAAACGGTCTCAAAATCCCGGGAACAGGCAGAGCCCTTTTTGATCGATCCTTAATCTTCAGGAGCTGGGGCACGAATTAATTGATCAGTAGAAAAGCCCAAGCGGTGACTAAAAGTTACGGCATCCTGATAGCTGGATTCATCCAGTTCGGGTGTCCGGGCCAGAATCCAAAGGTAATCGCGGTCGGGGGTGCCCACTATCGCCAGGCCATAGTCCGGATTGACCCGAAGGATCCAGTAATTTCCTCTGGTGGGTGAGGTCACAAGGGCCAGAAGTTTGGCAGCCCATTGGTCAAAAACCACATTCAGCTTAGCCCGGTGTTCAGGATCCACAACGGTGGCCACCCCTTCAATGCTCTTCTTCTTCCCCTCTGAAGTGACGCACTGGTTGCGTACCCCGACTTTTTCGGATTCGATGAGCCAGTATTCCGCAGTGGAGCGGATACAATTTCTTTGTGCCCACATCGGCAGCCTGGCGATTTCATGCCAGAGTCCGACATAACGGGAAAGATCGACAGCGGTGGCGGTTGGCAACTCCTCCGGCGGTTTAACGGAGGAACATGCAACCGACATCAGACACATGGTGGCCAATGCAAAAAATCTCAAAGTGGGAAAGTATAGGGGTGAGGGTCGTAGCATCTTTGGCAAAGAGCGATTAGCTGAAGTCACCGGATATCCTGCTTTGTTTCAAAGACGATGGCAAGGACCTGTGTATTTCAAAAAAGACTCCCGACCCCTTTCTTAGTAGCGGAGGCCCAGGGAGAATATCGCGAAGTTATACCAGCCGAACGCAAACCGGTCATCATTATCAACCCCTCCTTCGAACACGCGATAACCTGCCGTGACGAACCACATATCCGTCAGGTCATAGCGAATTTTGGCCGCGGCGTCGATGGCGCGCCCCTGTGGGGCGATGAGTCCGTCGAAATCGACCAGAGCCGTCCATCCTGGTGCGATGAGATATTCCACGTTGGCACTCAACAGCGGGACTACGCCGACGTTGCTGTCTGAGGCGGATTTTCCGGCCCTGCGCAATTCAACACGGGCATCCCGAACAAAGGCCGTGGCGCCGAGTCTCCATCGCCAACGGTCTGATTCATGAAGCAGATATCGATAGGTCAGACGATAGGAATCGAACTTGTAAGTGGAATCAACAGGGATACCCGCCGGAAAAGTGCCGCCGGCAAAACGCACGGGGTTTCCAAATATGCCATTCCCGGAAAAGCTAAGAGGGGCATAAACGAAGCGGAGCGAATGGCGGTGGGTCAGGTTCCACGTCAGTTCAACCCGACGATGGGCATTGGGCCCGCTTCCTTGAAGATCCATCAAATCAAACCGTGTTCCCTCTGGGGAATCGGGGATATGGATTTGGTTCCGAGATTGCCATACGGCCCCCGTTTCAAACTCCAGTGAAAAGGTGGGGGTGAGAGGCTCCGCGGAAAAGGCAGGCGACTGAGTGCTTGCCAGTAGGGCAAAGATGGCAATGATTAAAAAAATCGGAGAACCCATGTTGTACATTGATCCAATTTGAACGAGATACACTCTGGATGATGCCATTGTAACGAATATAGGGATGATAACCAAACGTAGAAGCAGGTGCGGTACTTGTAGATGGGGGCTCGCAAACATACGGATCGGCATTAGGACCCCACACTATTTGGGAAGGCTCCTTATTGAATTTCTTTTAAATTTCTTCGCAAGGGTTTTTTTGAGTGGGAATGTTCGTTCGGGAGGGTTATTGTGTGATCAGAAGGCACTGAAGGGAACCAAAGGCCACTGGGAAACTCTTGTATGTGAGCCTTGAATGACCATCTCAAGCATAAATGGAGGAAATTGTATGACAGGCTGCCGTACCAATAGAATACCAGTCATACAGGGTTTGAAGGGAATCGCGGGCCTTTCCGCGTTAGTCGGGATATTGCTGATGGGTTCTCAAGCGGTTGGAGCCGCCGAATCCATGCGGACGGAAGCGCAAGCCATGTTCGGTGGGGCGGAATACACGGTTTGGGGGAAAATCAGCCAAATCGAAGATGAGAGTTTTTGGATTAAAAAACCCGATGGTGAGGTGGTGAATGTGAAGGTGACGGAGGCCACGAACATGGTCTGCAGCGAAGAAAAGATCGAGAGCCGGCACGCCTCCCACGGGACCGGGTTTGAATCCTCGGATCGAGCCGGTCAAAGTGCAGGTTTTCGCATCGGTAGCTGTCCTCCCGGAGTAGGATCCTTTGTGGAACTTGAAACGACGGATGATGGGATGGTTACCTTCTTGAAAGCCATCGATGAGGACGAACTGAAAAGTCGGACGGAAAATTTGGGCTTACCCCAAGAGTACGTGCCACAGAATCCATAAAATGTGTGGCAGTGGCCTAGGGTTCACAGGTGCCAAAGAGAAAAAGGGCGAGCTGCATAGCTCGCCCTTTTTTATCCCCTCTATTTATAAATCGTCTCATTTACTCTCCGATGAGGGCTGGTCTTTCGCAACATCGGATGACCTGGAATGCCTTGTGGCGAAAGGCGATTATTCATGAAGAATTGGCAATGGACTGGGTTGTCCCCAAAATCTTCTTGCCTGGCGAATTGCCTCTGAAAATTCACGAATCAAAGAAAGGAAATGGGGATGATGTAGCAGGGGAAACGGTAGTAATTTACTAAAAAAGACTCCCGACCCCTTAAAAAATTTTGGGGACGAGATTGGGATAATCGGTAATGACACCATCAACGCCCCAATCCAATAACAGTGTATGATCGTTTGGTGTAATGGGATCATATACAAAATTCTTTAAGCCGCAGGCCTTGCTTTCGGATATCAATTTGGAATCAACCCGGTCAAATTTCCATACAACAGTATTGACGTTGGATTGCTTGGGAATCCAAGAAGGGCGGGGGATAAATGAAATTGGATAATGGCCCACAATAATTGCGCAATCAAATGGAGGATGGAGACTCAATTCTTCGACCGCCGAATGCCAAAACGAACTGAGTAGGATTCGATTGGAGCCGGACAAAGGTAATATCTTTTGAATAATGGGGCCAACCGCCATGGGGGTTTTGATTTCGAAATTCCATAAAAAATTTGTGCTGGTATTTTGAGCAAGTTTGAGCACTTCATCTAGTGTCTCGTCTTAAAAGTCATGTTAATGCGCCCGCCGAAGGGCCTTCTTGATGATGTCGGCCGGCTCTTTGGTCCAGACGAACGGCGTGGGATTGACGTTCCATCGGTCGATGTAGAGCCGAAT
>JBDIVP010000124.1:0-10034 GCA_039794325.1 Candidatus Inrsubterrania sp. | reverse complement strand
CGCAGTGTCGTTACGTCTCCCAGACAAGAAGACACTCTCTGAACGCGATATCTGTACCAAGTTCATTACTCCCTCCCTTGAGCAGGCCGGGTGGGACATTCAGTCGCAAATCCGAGAGGAAGTCTCATTTACCAACGGGCGAATCATTGTCCGCGGCAAGCTGGTTACCCGTGGAAAAGCTAAACGGGCCGACTACATCCTCTACTACAAGCCGAACATCCCCATCGCCCTGATTGAAGCAAAGGACAACACCAGCCCTATCGGCGGTGGAATGCAGCAAGCCCTGGAGTATGCCGAAACCTTGGACATTCCCTTTGTCTTCACATCGAATGGCGACGCCTTTCTCTTTCACGACCGCACCGGACTAAATAAACAAACAGAAACCGAATTCCCGCTCAATGCCTTCCCAACACCAGAACACCTCTGGCAAAAATACCGCACATGGAAAGGCCTGACACCATCGCAAGAAGAAATGGTCCTTCAAAATTACTATGACGACCCAACCGGGAAAGAACCCCGCTACTACCAACGGATCGCCATCAATAAGACCATCGAAGCCATCTCCCGAGGCCGGGATCGCCTTCTTCTCGTCATGGCCACCGGCACCGGCAAAACCTACGCGGCGTTTCAAATCATTTGGCGATTATGGAAGGCTAAACACAAAAAACGCATCCTTTACCTCGCCGACCGGAATGTCCTGATCGATCAAACCATGGTCAACGACTTCCGGCCCTTTGGAACGACGATGGCCAAGCTCAGCACCAGCTCCAAGACCATCGAGCGGGTGGATGGCCGGGTGGTGGACCTGACCACCGCGGTGGACAAGAAACATCGACGGATCGACATTTCCTACGAGATCTACCTCGGTCTCTATCAGGCCATCACCGGCCCCGAAGAATCCCAAAAGCTCTTCCGGGAACTCTCCCCGGAATTCTTCGACCTCATCGTCATCGATGAATGTCATCGCGGCAGCGCCGCGGAGGACTCCGCCTGGCGTGAGATTCTCGACTACTTCGCCGGCGCCACCCAGATCGGCATGACGGCCACCCCGAAAGAAACGGCATACGTCTCAAACATCCATTACTTTGGCCCGCCCGTCTACACCTACTCCTTGAAGGAAGGCATCCGCGACGGCTTCCTGGCTCCCTATAAAGTCGTGAAAGTCCATTTGGATGTGGACGTGGAAGGCTACCGCCCCACGAAGGGAGAGACCGATAAGTACGGCCAGGAAATCGAAGCCCGGATGTATAACCAAAAAGATTACGATCGCAAGCTGGTCATCGACGAACGCACCCGGCGTGTGGCCCATAAGGTCAGCGAATTCTTAAAGGAAAGCGGCGACCGCTTTCAAAAGACCATCGTCTTCTGTGTGGACGTCGAGCATGCCGCCCGGATGCGCCAGGCCTTGATCAACGAAAACGATGATCTCGTCCGGAAAAATACCCGCTATGTCATGCGCATCACCGGGGATAATGCCGAAGGCTGCGATCAGCTTGGCAACTTCATCGACCCGGAGTCGATCTATCCCGTCATCGTCACCACGTCACGGCTACTCTCTACCGGGGTGGATGCGCAGACCTGCCGCCTCATCGTCCTCGACCGGGAGGTCGGCTCCATGACCGAATTCAAACAGATCGTCGGGCGAGGAACCCGCGTGCATGAGGACGCGAAAAAGTACTATTTCACGCTCATCGACTTTCGCAAAGCCACCAACCATTTTGCCGATCCCGCCTTCGACGGCGAAGCCGTGAAAAGCTACGACGACCTGGCCCGCATCCTGGCCCGGCATGGCGTCGGCGACCGCATCAAACTAAGTATCCGCCGAAATGGAAAAGAACAGACCCTCTCCATCAAACTCCAAGCCGTACAGTAACTTTACGGTCATAGGCTGGCGAGACGCCGGAAAGGACAAGCCCTGATGTCCTCTAACACTCCCATTCCCGACTCGCTCCTCCACCGCATTCAACAGGCCATTGAGCGAG
The DNA here is from genome assembly GCA_039794325.1 of Candidatus Inrsubterrania sp. Classification (GTDB taxonomy): domain Bacteria; phylum Nitrospirota; class Nitrospiria; order Nitrospirales; family UBA8639; genus JACKFE01. The sequence goes on along the minus strand of JBDIVP010000124.1, from coordinate 8,052 downwards.
CCGTGGAAGACATCCCCTTGAACCCTGAGATCGCACAGGCGGAATATCAGACCGCCATTATGAGGGAGAGACTATTATTGACTTCACCGTCTTACACGCCGGCAAAAGGCTCAATAAGACAGTCTAGGTCAGGGGTTCAAGGCATCAGACAATGAATTGCACATTGGGAACTGGCTTGATAAACCGTAAATTGAGACCACCGTCCCATTTTCTTTCTGCCTATGAACTCATCACTTCTAATTCAAATTTGAAAAAATGGAAATTTTAATCGGCCTCGAGCTTCCTGGAAATGTTGAAAAAGAATAAACATCCTCCCCCTTCCCAGAACAAGACTATGATTAAAAAAGTGTGGGGATTGCTTTAAAGGGGGGCGTTCCCTTTCTGAAACTTTTTCACCCACATCATCCTGTTGAAGAGACAGGGAAAGGAAACGCCGATGGAAGTCATCCACAAAAATATCGACGAGTCAAGGTGGCTCCCAGGGCACGAATCCATATTACCTTGGCAGATCGAACAAGTGGGGAAAAAGCCTCTTGTTGTTATGCGCTACTTAAGGTATCTTTAAGTCCCGTCAGCCCTACTCGGCCAGAATAATACATCAAATTGAATTTCATTTATCCAAAAACAGAAAGAGCTCTGTACAAAAGATGCCCCGACTGCCTTTTTCGAAGATATGTGGACTGGCGCATCAATCTGGGGCAGCAGGTATATAATTGAGAGCAAAAGGATTTTTTAAAGGCTACGGCCGAAGGAAAAGGGAAAGAACTTTTGCGCAACTTACAGACAGCCGAGCATCAAGTCAGAACTGTTCCCCTCCCTCGTACTTAACCCTTTATAATCCATTGAGATTGCCTAATGATCGTTTTAATGAAAAAGTGTCGACGAGGGGGTGGGGTTGGCAACTTATAGGGTCTCCAACCGAGCCATGACAAAGTCTAACAAGCTAATCCCATATCGTGAAGCGCTGCGTGTCATTCTCAGTTCCATGGCAGGAGAGGCCTTGCATGAAAGTGTCCAAGCTGAATTGCCCGCAATCGCCTCGCATTGGTTGCAGGCACCGGAAGCGGCCCCGCTGATTCTAGGAAAGGACATGGGGGACAAATGGCGTCTGATACTATCTGCGTATGCCGACTCCGGTAGCGAGAATTTCATGCAGCTTAAACCCAAACGGGTGCGGTCAGGGCACAAATTTAGAATCGATTACTCAGGTCTTCCATTCCCGCCTCCTCTAAAACCGACATTTACCTTCATCGATCTTTTTGCCGGTATCGGTGGCTTTCGTATTGCCCTACAAAAGTTGGGTGGCAAGTGTGTCTTCTCCAGCGAGTGGGATCGCTATGCAAAAGAAACCTATTTTGCTAATTTTGGCGAATTTCCCTTTGGGGACATCCGCACTTTTACAGATGCCAGGATTTCTAATCGTGAAGTCAACAAGATGATTCCGGACCATGATATTCTAGCTGCTGGTTTTCCCTGTCAACCTTTTAGCCGAGCCGGAGTTTCAGCCCGAAGCGCACTTGGTCAAAAACATGGCTTCTCTTGCGAAATTCAAGGGAGTCTATTTTTTGATATCGTTCGTATTGCAAAGGTAAAAACGCCTCAAGTCCTTTTCCTGGAAAATGTGAAGAACCTTCAGATTCATGATGAGGGTCGCACTTTCCAAAAGATTAAAGAAACTATTGAATACGACCTTGACTACTCTTTTTTTCCCGACGTTATTGATGCCTCTCCTCTCGTCCCGCAAAGACGTAAACGTTGCTATATGGTTTGTTTCAAGGATAAGGGCCTTAAATTTGACTTTCCATCCATCATTGGTCCACCCAGACCTTTGGGGTCTATATTGGAAACAGATCCCCAAATTTTCTTGCCATATACAATTTCTGACCGCCTATGGACGGGACACATCAAAAGAACTAAGCGAAATCTTGCTCGCCGCACAGGGTTTACAGCATTCGAAGCGGACCTTACCAAACCAGCCAATACCTTGGTTTCCCGCTATTATAAGGACGGGAAGGAATGCCTGATTCCTCAACAGGGGGCAAATCCCAGAAAGCTAACACCAAGGGAATGCGCTCGACTTCAAGGATACCCTGAAGAATTTGTCCCGCATCCATCTGTCGCACAGGTTTATCGACAGTTTGGCAATTCGGTTGCAGTACCTGTGCTGGAAAAAATCGGAAAAGAGATTCTAGAGAAACTTAGGAGCGTCAAGTGAACCCGACAACCTTCAATGAATTCTGTAAGCAGATCGATCCACATTGGCCCGTAGAGATATCCGGTGATTTTATCACCTTCTGGAATTCAGACGGACAGGAGTTCTATGTCAAGTACCGGTCACTAGTAAAGGTGCTACAAAAATGGCAGGATCAAAACAAAAAAATACGAAATTTTATCGAGAGTCACTCCGAATTTGACCCAACTAAAGGACCCTGGATTTATAAAGAAAAGATTTTCAGAGAAGTGTTCAAGATTTTTTTTAGCGATCCTGATTTCAAAGGTGTTGTTACTCTTGCAGGTTCACAAACCCGGGGATTGATGCTAACTATCAATAAACTCATTGGGGCTATAACCCACAATACGGCTTGCGCTCCTGGCGACCCCCTGCTGTTGGATCAAGAATCTTTAAGCCTATTTTTAAAGATGGAGGGTTTATCCAACGCTTCAGCTGACTTAGCTGAAGCGTTTCGGAATATTTGTGGCTTTTGTGCAGATTACAATGGAAGTTCCGAGCCATGGAAAGCAAATGATCCTAAATGTTCTCAGGTTATTCATAATCTTAAGATGCTAGCCAATTGGCTTGAAAAAGAATTTGCCAATTTTCGTGGCATTAAAATGAGGAGCACTGTTGCCGAAAGTGCCGAATGGTATCCACGTGTTCCCTGGATTGCCATTTGTCCTCCTGAGCAGAATGTTAACAAAGGAGTGTATGTCGCCCTGTGCTTCGGAAGGGAGGGTAATGGCCTAGTAGCGGGATTTGCGGAATCTGTCACCGCGCCGGCAGGTCTTAAAACTGTCGATAGGCGAAGTAATGCATCACTTTCAATCGATGTTGATGGTCCTGAACCTGAAACAAAATATAATAATAGCTTCGTGAATCCATTGGAAGTCCAGCGTAGTTCTTTTGACATAAATGTCTTGCGAGAACACATTCAAGTTTCGCTTGATCAATGTATAAATTTCCTCAAACTTAAACCAAATCGAATATTTTCATTCGTGGAGTTATCTCAATTCGTTGATGCAGTTAAGAATTGTGGATTTGTCTCCAAAGAGCAAATTGAAACGCGATTCTTCAAATCCCTGTTAGCAAAACCGTTTGTGATTTTAACCGGTAATTCGGGGACTGGGAAAACAATTTTAGGACAACTACTGGCGCATTGGCTTACGGGCCAGGATGACGAAGCAGAGTGTGGATATAGGGTAGTCCCAGTTGGGGCGGACTGGACGGACAATCGCAACGTTGTTGGATTTGTAAATCACCTCCGGCCTAATCCCGAACGCAAGAATCGACCATTTTTTCATTCGACGCCGGTTCTTGATCTTATTCTGCGAGCCAACAAATACTCCACTCGGCCTTATTTTCTCATACTTGACGAAATGAACCTCTCACATGTGGAGCGCTATTTCGCTGATCTATTAAGTGCGATGGAATCCGGTAAGGGTATTGTGCTGCATAGCGAGGCGGAACCCTTAGAAACAGGGGCAGGTATACCCGTCGAACCGATAGTTGATTTCCCTGATAATTTATTCGTCATCGGGACAGTCAATATTGACGAAACGACATACATGTTCAGCCCGAAGGTGCTCGACCGTGCCAACGTGATCGAGTTTCGTGTGACCGCAACGGACGTCGAGGATTTCTTGAAAGGTGGAGGGAATGCCATCCTTCCTATTCAACCGGCTCCAACCGGTTACGCAGAAGGTTTTTTAGATCTGGCCCGCCGAGTTAAAAACCCACTCCAAACAGACCTCCAATTGGCAAGACTGGAAAAAGATCTACCACCAGGAGTCATAGAAAAACTCAAAAAGTGTCGCAAAGTATTGGGGGAATTATTTGCCATTCTCCAGGGATGCAGGCAGGAATTTGCCTACCGCACGATCAAAGATATTTTAAATTATGCCCGTGTGGATTACGAACTGACTGAAGATTACTTGGAGTGGGACTGGCAAAACTGCATGGATGTGCAGAGTTTGCAAAAGATTCTTCCCAAACTACACGGTACCAAGAAGCGTGTCAGTCCGGTACTGGTGGCCCTGGCTACATACTGCGAAAACTTGAATGTTGAAGAGGCTTTAAAGCTGGTACGTGAAGATGTCAATCCGGAGTTATATAAAGTCTCGGAGGCAGGCAGATACCAAACACCTGTCTTTAAAAACAGTTACGCAAAGATCTGCGAAATGATTTCGACGGTCCGCAGAGATCAGTTCGTCAGCTTCATCCAGTGAGAAGGCATGGAGCGTTTCGACACCCTCCGCATCCCCCTCTCTGACAACGCGTCCCTTCTGCTTGCAGACGCAAGCGTTTCTGAGCCTGAAACCAATCTCAAGCCGCACCCTTCCCTTCCGCCAGGATGGGAGGGCAATCCCTCTAGAAAGATGCAACCACTAATCAATTTCGACCCAAGCGCTGAGGATCGAGGAATGCAACGTCTTCAATTACAGGAATTGAAGGAATATTACTGGGAGTTACAGGCCTCAGACATTGATGCACTGGAAGTTGAGAGTAGCCTGATTCATTCCACACGCAAACAGGATTGGCGGCCGAAACGTCGTAAAGGTTCCTGTCACGGAACATTCAAATTCGTTAATTATCTAGGAACCGCCTGGATCACAGTAAGAGCCCGAAACAGCCAAACGGACCTGCACACGATCCGCTTTGAAGTCGTTACGGTCAAGTTGGATCACGAGAGTGAGTATCGCACAATGGTGGAAGCTATTGCTAAAGAATGTCAGCAACTTCTCCTTGACTGGAACGCCCCGACAAATGTTCAACTGGCTGTAGATCCGGAGCGTAAGGGTCGAACTTTGCTGGAACAGTTCCTGTTTCTCCGTCACGTACTCGGGCCAGACCGTCTTGAACTATTTCTTGAACTTCTGCACCGTCGCCCTCACGTGACACTGGCCAGCGAGCGTCTGTGGCAAGCAGCCGCCACAGCATCATCTGGGATATTTATTTACGATCCCCTACGATTCGGTCGCGATTGGCAGGCAGCAGTTGAAGGAACACTTGGAATGGCACTCGGTTATAACGCAATGGAGATCCTTGAGGAGCGAAAATTTGATTCACTTGATACCCCTCCGAATCAATTTGTGAAATTCGCCTTGCACAGTTTTCGAGGGCTCTGTGAGGACGTTACCAATGCAGCCTTCAAAGACGAAGGTACCGGCCGAATGCGTGTACTTCGAGAAGAGCAGGGCGCGGCGTATCTGGAAGCAGTACAGATGCGGGATACTTTGGACCAATTTCTTGATTCCCCATTTTTTGACGACGTCAGTGAAGTGCAGAGATTACCCCTTGAAAGTCAGACGCTCCAGAAACGGGAAGGGTATCGTGACATTCTATTGGCATGGCTTATGCTTGATGCAGCCGCACAAATCGATTGGCCCGGACGCAATGATGCGTATGACGGAACTAATAGGGATGTGGCAACGCTTTATGAGTTCTGGCTGTATTTTGTGCTGCTTCGAGCATTTAAGGACAAGCTCGGAATGGAACTATTACGGGATCCAATTGCAAGGCTGGACGAGGCTTTACCTTTCTGCTGCATAGCTGATGACGGCCGTATGATGATCAACCTCAAAAGAGGGGAGGCTTCGTTTTGTCGCTTCCGTTTAAATAAAGACGGACATCAGCTACGCATACATTTTTTCTACAACCGGAAGTTCGAACGGTCCGATGTAAGCAGGCGGGGGACGTACAGCAAAGGGTTCCGGCCAGATTATACGCTTGTCATCATTCCAGGGGACATTAAAGAGGAAGACTGGTTGAAAGCTGAGCGACAGGCTGAGGACGAAGGAAGAATAGCCTACCTGCACTTTGATGCGAAATATCGTGTTGAGCAACTGCTTAGTGTAATTGGTGAAACCGAGGAAGAATCAGAAGAAGACCGCTTGACCGCAAAATCTACAGGAACTTTTAAAAATGCAGATCTTTATAAGATGCACACCTACAATGAAGCGATCCGCCGGACGGTTGGCTCGTATGTACTATATCCTGGAGTTGATCCCAAAAACGAAGCCGGCAGGAATCGCTTCGAACGTTACTATGAAATTATCCCGGGTATCGGAGCTTTTGCCTTGAAACCTTCATTCGCTAGTGGAGATGAACCTATTGGCCTGGACTTTCTTATAGATTTTGTCAGCAATCTCCTGCAACACCAGTTGAGCCGCTTTACTCAAAGCTATCGCGTCAACTACTGGACAGAGACAACCGTACGTGAAAATGTCGCAAACTATAGTGGAGAACTCGTCGATTTCTCGCTTGTCAGGAAGCCTCCCAGGGATGCCCAGGTTCTACTCGGATTTGTACGTGACGACCTCGGCGCATCAGCATGTAAGGACACAAAAACATTTTTCTGCCATGCAGTTGAATGGAAAAAAAGGACTGCCCGCAAAGCTGATGGATCGGGAGAGCCAGGGGAAGCAACCAATCTGGATTTTGATCCATTCCGGTCAGATATTTTTGTACCCTATTATCACAACACGACGGCGGACTGGTTGGCAAGAGTTGGCGAGGTCAGGCTCGTTACAGCCAAGGAACGAGCTGTAGAAACCGGCAGACAATTGACAGAAATGAAGGCGGCCTATTACTACAGATTTGCACTTTCAGAAATTGAACACAATATTCAGCGTGATGTCTCACTGCTTGCCCATCGCCGCCCAGGGAAACCGGTGGCATGCACTCTTAGTGATTTTGTAAAAAGCCCGCCTAAGGTTTAGCAGAGAGCCTTACGAAAAGTTGGTCTAGACGATGGGCAACTTTCTCGGGATAAAGAACCTCACATTCCCAAAGAACAATTACCCTCCAGCCAAGAATCCGAAGGGCGCGTTCCTTTTGTCTGTCCCTCGCAGCATTTCCTTCTAGTTTATTACGCCAGAAGTTTTTTCGTGTCTTCGGCAGTGTAGCATCCTTGCACCCCTTGTGACGGTGCCAAAAGCAGCCGTGGACGAAAACCACAGTCTTATATTTCGAAAGGGTTATATCAGGTTTCCCAGGCAGATCTTTCCGATGGAGTCTGAAACGGTAACCCATGCGGTGTAGAATTGAACGTACTATTCGTTCTGGCCCTGTGTTAGAGCCCTTGATCCGGCTCATGTTCCAACTACGACGCTCCTTCGTCAAATTATCCATAGGAAGCCAATAAAAATTCCCGTAAGGTTAAAATTACGGCAATTACTTCGATACATTTGCGATTTCTGATGTAGGATCTTCGCTTTTGCAATTAAAATTGATTCTATCGTTTTTTTGAGAACTATGGTACGAGGGAATGAACCTCCACGGATTCACACCCGTGGTCTCTTTCCTAATATTCAAGCTCTACTTTTCCGGTGCCCATGAAGCGGGGCACCGGATTTGGCCCTCACCCCCGCCTTTAAAACCGGGGAACTCTCGCTGAATTAGAGAAATGAGGAAGGTAGAGGTGGTCCTATTTGTGTGGACAGTTTGGCGGCATCGTTAAGCTATGATCGTGTGGTTGTGCGTTAAGCCGCCGATGGCTGTGTTCGTCCCTTCCGATCAGGGCCCTCCTCTCGATCGAGGAGGCGATAGTAGATCTCATCCGGCGTGTGCCCCTGAAACACCGAATGAGGGCGGTCTGTATTATAGTGGCGCATCCAGTGGCCAATATCCTGTTTGGCCTGAAGACCAGTGGCAAAGGCCCGGAGATACACGCATTCATATTTCAAGGACCGCCACAGCCGTTCAATAAACACATGGTCCATCCACCGCCCTTTCCCATCCATGGAGATGGCAATCTGCTGCGCCTGCAGTCGAGCCGTAAACTCTACGGCGGTGAACTGGGCTCCCTGATCCGTGTTGAAGATCTCCGGGCGGCC